>DATEHP010000101.1:0-31752 GCA_035279505.1 Candidatus Sulfotelmatobacter sp.
GCAAATCCGAACCCATCACTGCCGATCACCGCGCCGTTGTGAAGAAGCACGTTGTTGCCGAGACGACAGTTCTCGCGCACCGTGGCATGCGCATGGGCAAAGAAGTTGTCGCCGATCTTCACTCCGCGATAGATCACCGCATGCGCCAGCAGCGTGGCATTGGCCCCAATTTCGACCTCTTCGTCAATCACCACATAAGGCCCGATGTGCGCATTCGCCCCAATGCTCGAACTGGCATGCACGACCGCCGTAGGATGCACTCCCGGCGCATACCGCAGCGGCACGTGAAACAGTTCCAGCGCCCGCGCAAACGAGAGATATGGATCCTTTGCCCGCAGCATGGCCGTCGGAATCGCAGGAAAGTTGTCGCCGACGATTACGGCCGAAGCCCGCGTAGTCCGCGCCGCCGCCGCATATTTTGGATTGGAAACGAATGACAGGTCCCCGGGCCCAGCCTGTTCAATCCCGTTAAGCCCTCGAATCTCCGTGTCGGGAGACCCATTCTCAAGACGCACTTCAAGAGCCGATGCAATCGCAGAGAGTTTCATTGGATGATGTGGAGTGACGCCGAGGTAAATCGTACACCACTCCACCGATCTCCAACGTCGTGCTGTTCGTTGTGAGGGTCGCGTCTAGTGAACGACAAGCGTGAAGCCCGACTGGCTGACGATCGAGCCGGAAGTGGCCGTGACAGTTACGTTCGACGTCCCCTTCGGGGTGCCGGGATCCGGCGGCGGTTTGTGGCTGCCTCCTCCACCACCGCAAGCTGGTAGCAATATCAGTATCGTCAACAGCATCATCAGGAAGAGCACAGGATTACGCCGTTTCGCGGCGATCAGGAAGATCGCGGGGAAAATCATCCCTACCGTCACAATCCACCGATTGGTTCCAGACCTTCGTTGCAACTGAGCGCTAAGTGTGGGAGCAGTTGTGTTCACAGTGATTGAAACGGTCGTCGTAGTGGCTGTGCCATTTGCGGCCACCGACGGTGGGCTGAAGATGCACTTCGACTCAAGCGGCAGCCCTGAGCACGCAAGATTGATCGTGCCGCTGAAGCCGGTTGAATTTAAAACGCTGACCGACGTTGATCCCAGGCCACCCGGCGTAGAAATTACGACCGTCGATTGCGCCGAACTGATTTCCGCGAAGAAGCCCGGTGTAATCGTGAATGTCTGCGACTGGCTTGTGCTGCTCGGACTGAAACTGGGATCTCCGTTGTAGCTCGCAGAGATAGTGTGCGTTCCGCTATCGAAGGTGAAAATACCGTTTGGATTGGCGGTATTTCCTTTGCTGTTGAGCGCGAATGTGCTCCCGCCAGGAATCGCTCCCCATGTGTCGGCAAAAGTTACAGTCCCAGTCGGGAATCCAAATCCGGACTGTCCGGACACATCCGCCCGAAGATATACGAAGCTCCCAAAGGGCCCCGATGTAAAAGGAATTTCAAATCCGTTCTGATCGAAGGTTGCAGCCGAAACGGTTGTCGCGCTCGGCTCAGGTGTCACCGTTACACTTACCGGAGTCGAATCGCTGGGTGCGTAGGTAATATCGCCGCCGTAGTGAGCCCAGACGTTATAGCTGCTGCTTCCACTCCCTGGTAGCCGGCTGGTTGAGTTGATGACGTTTCCCGCGCTCAGATTAAACAGGTCCATCGTGCTGGGAACGATTCCGTCGCCGGTCAAGAGAACAACCTGTCCAGTCGGAGCGGACCCGGTTCCCGAACTTGGAGAGACTGTTACAGCTAACGGAACCGAAGCCCCATGAGTGATGTTAACTGCGGATCCTCCGTTGAGCGTGAGCGTTGTGGTTGTCGGATTGAACGTCACCGTACCCCATGCGGCTTGCAGATTGGCAACGTTGACTGATCCCAGTCCGGTCGCTTGATCGTAACCAGCTCCGGTTTGATAGTTTGTGCCTACCTCGCCCGGAACCACGTTGTTGCCGATCGTCACATCGTTGAAAATGCAGCTACCTGAAGGCGGCGCTGCCGTATTGGAACCATTGCACTGCGCAGGATACGCGCTCTGTGTCGCCGCCAACCGATACAGTAGGTAATTTGCCAAGCCTTGGCGAGAACCCGCGCCCTGATCGATCAGGGCCATGATGCCAGCAAACGACGGCGCCGACGCCGAAGTGCCGCTGATGAAATACACAAAAAGATTGTTTTGAGCGTCAGGCTGGCATGAACCCTCAAAACACAGCAGGTAAGGATCGTGTCCGGCCGCCGTCAACGATACGTCAGGAAGATCACGTACGTTGTCATTTGGAATTCCGGCAACGCCGGACTGCCAATAAGGCTTCGGTACTCCCGGCGTCGAACCAAATCCGCTTTGAACGTTGCCTGCACTCGCTCCGCCGCTCGTGGCCCAAAGCCCATTGGTCGCGCTGCTTTCATTCCATGCGTTCTCAGGAATGTAGGAAATCGCCGTCTCCGAGATCGGAGGCGTCGACAACCAATATTTGCTGGGGTTTCCATTTTCATTAAAAGTAGTTCCGCCTACGGCAACGTTGAATGCTGTCGAAGCTAGATAGTTCACCGCGATGGGATGAGTCGCCGGTGGCACATTGGGATCGTCACACGCCTCAGCTCCATCGTCACCAGACGAGACGAAATACGTAATGCCCTGTGCGGCAGCCTGCTCGGCCAGCGCACTGGCCCCGGCAAGCTGAGTATCGGTCGCAAACAGCTCGCAAGCACTGAAACTCTCCGTCATGATACCGGCGAGATTGTTCTCGACGATGTACGCCTCCGATAAGTCCACCCCATCAGTCGTATCTGTCGTTGCAGAAACAACAAGAGATACGTTTGCGCCAGGAGCGAGCGCTCCTGACCAGGTCGAATCTAGTGTGGCTTCAGCCTCCTCCCCGCCTCCTAAATCCCCTGGATCAGCGCCATTCACGACGATAGTGAACCCCGGAGTGTTAAAGCCATTCCCCGTTCCAATATTGCTGTAAAAGTTGAAGACGTCCTGCCCCCCATTGAACAGATTGCTGCGGCCGATCACCGCAATGCTACTGCCGTTACCGACGTTGTCGACGTTGTAGAGCGGCTTGATGTTGTAAATAACCGCATAGTCCTGCGGAGCCAGCGCATTGATCGCCGGCTGACCACTCTGCGGTGGAAACGTCACCTGCGGTCTGACTTTGCCCGGCACCTGAACCAACTTGGCTCCGACTGGTTCCCCGGAGAAATGCAGTGCAGGTTTCTTTATGAAGTTATGCAGAGTCAGGACTCCTTTGACCGCCGGCACCAGCGCCGCCGGAATGCTCGGGTCACTCGCATTCGCCCAGTGCTGCTCGCCATTCACCACATACTTATGAATGCTCGTATGAAAAGCTTCCTGCACCTGGCTGGCTGAGCCTGAGAACTCCAGCACGGTTCGTCCCTTGGTCGATCCCACCTGGAAGCCGTGCGACTGCAGCCACGACGTGATCATCTGCATGTCGGCGTCGGTCGGTCCGAATTGCGCGCCGAATTGTTCGGGCGTCATCCACTTGTGGTAGTAAGGAGAGTTCTTGTCCTGCTGGTCGTCGAGCAGTTTGCGTAACGCCGTTTCTTGTTCGTTGCTGCGTTTCAGAACCAGAAGCATTCGCTCCATGGGCAGGCTGGCGGGAGCTGTGCCGAGATCGAACTCGCGCCGCGCCAGCGGATGCGTGTTGCCCTTCAGTACCGTGAGTCGAGAACCGTCGAGAGCCTCGGTAATCAGCGGTCGCGGAGTTGCCACGACGAGCTGTGGCTGTTCCTGCGCGGCTGCCGGCTGGGTAAGGAACATCGTTCCGAGAATTGCGGCCAGAGTTAAGCAAATTGAAAACACAACGGACTTTCCAACCGACGAGGGGAGAGCGCGCATGATCACACCTCTACCTGGGATGACACAACGCCCATCGAGATCAAACGGAACGGAGGAAGGAGGGAATTCCGCTAGATCTCTTCCGGCCCATGAGCCGTGGACCAGACACACTACAGCAAGAAGTCGCGTTTTTCAAATAGATTTGCCCGGGCGCCGCTGTCTGAAACTGCGCGCCGGGACAGGGTTTTAGAGTGTACCAAAGAGTGTACTAGTGAGTCTTGGGGCGCAATACGCCGATGGCATACTGCCACTACACCGTCTATTTGTGGGGGAAAGTTCATGAGTCGAGCATTGTTAACGTTCGCGGCATTAGTGTTGGCTTTTTCAGCGTTCGCGTCGGCCCAAAGTTACACCATCATCGACCTGGGCGTGCTCAAAGGCAAAAACGAAAGCAGCGGTTTCTGGATCAACGATCTCGGCGACGTCGTCGGCTGTTCCGACACACAGACGTCGATGGGCTATCCCTGCACCGGCCTGGTCGCGGGACAGCGCGCCTTTTACTGGAGTCGCGGTAAGGGGATGAAGGATCTCGGCACGCTTTCCGGCGGGTCCGTGAGCGGAGCCCTCGGCCTGAATGACTCGGGCGTCGTCGTCGGCTACTCGAACGTGAAAGGACAGCCTCCCACCAACTTCATTGCGGTGCGGTGGTCCCCAACCGGGACCATCCGCAATCTCGGCACGCTCTCAGGTGGTTCTTCGAGTGCGGCCTTCCAGGTCAACTCCGGGGGTGAAGTCAGCGGAGACTCCTTCCTGAGCAGCGGACTGGTCAACGCTACCCGATGGACCCACGACAAGATCAATAATCTTGGCAAGTTGAAGAATGCCATCTTTACTGCCGGCCTCGCGATCAATGACAATGGGCTGATCGTCGGCGAATCCGTTTTCAGCTATGGGCCACCATTCACCTCGCACGGTTTTCTCTGGAACGGCTCCGCCATGAAGGACCTTGGTACGCTCAGGGGTGGCCTGACCAGCATGGCCAATGCGATCAATGCATCGGGAGTCATCGTAGGACAGTCAGACGGCGCCAGCACCCTCGGCCACTGGCATGCAGTCAAGTGGGACGCATCGGGCAATATCAAAGATCTGGGCGTGCTGCAGGGCGGGACCTACAGCGTGGCCTTTGGCGTGAACGGTTCTGATGTGGTCGTGGGCTACGGCAATATTGCGACCAACGCACCGCACGCGATGATCTGGACGGCATCGCACGGAATTCGGGACTTGAACTCGCTGATCCCTAAGAACTCAGGCTGGACGCTGATCAATGCGAACTCCATCAACAACGTCGGACAGATCACTGGTTATGGCAGCCACAACGGGCACAACCACGCGTTCGTACTGACGCCCGTGAACTAGAAGACAGGCGTCAGGCCTCCGTCCGCGAACGAGCAACGGAGAGCGAGAACGTCACGGAAGGTTGTTGCTCGAAAAGCCTTGCGTATCGAGGTTGTACACACAGTACGATGTCCCTGGAAGTTCTTTCCATCCCTTCAGTTGATAGGGGTGCGAAGATGCGCAGGATGCGACGGCGAGTCGCGCATGCGCGCATTGAAATAGTTCGTAGACGTGCCGCTGCATCGATTCCGGAGACCGCCAGAACTGCACCGAACCGCGATTCCTATCCATGATCTCGGCAACGATCCGCAAGTGCGCCAGCCTTGCCCAATAGGCACCCGATCCATCGCCAATGACCGCGACTTTCGTTCCCGGTGTTATCCCTAACTCTCTGAGTCGCTCCGCCACCTGCAAGTCCTCTTCGGTCGAACTCGGACCTTCTCCGACCGGAATACTGTGATTCATGACACGCATGGTGTATTGCGCCGTTGCCAACGCCATCATCAAGAATGTGGCCACGACAACGATTCTGACGACTCGTTCATCCTCCGTTCGAAACCGCACCGCGCTGAGCGACACCAGAAACAGTACAAGAACGAAGCCGCCAAGATAACGGGCATTCACCACGAGCGGCAGGTAGAACGCCATACCGACAGCCGGCAAGGCGATAAATACCCATAATTCTCGCAGTGCTGCTAGCAACAGAGATCCACTGAGCAGGCCAAGAATCAATACGCATAGCACAAGCTCGGGACGCTTGCGGAGCAGCAGATTGGCTTCTCCCGGGACGGTCGACTTCAACACCTCCAACTGGGGTTTCAACTCGAAATGCGGCGTTAATCCTTCGTTCCAATACGTGGGGTCAGTCCACGGAGGATATGTGCCCACCACCGGTCCGTCGAACTCGAACACAGGCGGGGATTTCAGAAGTTGCCGCGTCGGATGGACCGGCCTCCCACTGCCTGGCTCCTCTCCCTGCCAGTTTCTGGGAAAGGTTCTCGGCGACACAAACCATGCGTAGTTGCCCCTGCCGGAGTCACCAAACGTAAAACGCCCCTTTTGCACAGAGAGCATGAAGATCAAGGGTGCGCATATACACCAGAAAATCAGGGTGGCAAGAGCGATGCCGCGGGCCCACCCCTGAGTGGATCGCCGCGAGAGATATGCCCCGGCTAGAACGACCAGGCCGAGCGGGAACATGACTGTTTTCGCCCAATACGAAATGCCAAGAACTGCGCCAATAGATGCAAACTGGATCAGCTTCGCCCCGGGTCGCAGGCGCATCAGCATTGCCACAACGAGACAGAAACAGGCGACCACCAGAAGGTCCGGCCCGACGCTGTAGAGCGATTGCACCTCGAGGGCGATCCACCAGAAAATTGAGTATCCCAGCAGAACCAACGCCCAATCCGGCAAGGCATTCCTTATACGAATTGCGGATTCTTGAGAAGATGCCGCTCGTGAATATGCCAAAAACGTGTACAGGAGGTAGCGGAATGCCAACAGCGCCAATAGAAAAATTGCAAAATTGACGGCGTGAACCACAGGGAACTCCCACTTCATCGACGGCTTGAGAATCCCAAGTACGTTGCCAACCACCAACGGATACAGCGGACTCCACCAGGCATTTATGGCATGGGCCCAGTCGCGTTTAAAAAACGAATCGCCCAGATCGAGATACGACATGCCGTCGGGATTCATAGCATAACGGCTCATCCAGCTGTGCACGAGACCAAGCAGAACACTCGCCCCTAGAAGGCATGAATCCAGGAACGGTACGGACATACCTCCGAGCTTTCTTTCCTCTGGTGCAGTGGTGGCATTTTGATTCACGCTCCCCTCCCGCATCGCCAGGGCTTTGACCAGTTCCTGTCACCATCCATTCCAAAATCCATCAGAGAACGACCTGCGCCATTTTTGTGACCACTTGCCCTCCGGATCAACGTCCCATCTTAATCGCTGCCTCGTACTTGAGCGCTGCTGATTTGTGCCTTCAACGGCATCCGAATCAATCGTTTCAAGCGTGATCTTTTCTTGACGGCGCGAGCATTGTCTCTCTGCGGAGAAGCTGCGAACAATTCCTCATTACGCAATCAGGAGGCGTTATGTGGCGCAGCATCTTGGCAGTGCTACTGGTGCCGTCGATGGTTTGGGGGGAGGAGCAGAGTCTCTCAACGGCAGAGACGCAGGAAACGGTTACGACAAAGGGCCCGCGACCCACTTACCGGGCACTCATCGAGCCGCGGACCATTCGGCCTGGCAAGACCGTGAAAGCAGAAGTTGTCCTTTTTCTTGGCCAGGGTTTTTTCGTTTCGCGCAACGAATCCTCCAGAGATCTGTTCCCCATGAAAGTCGAGCTCGAAGACGCCGACGGCGTGACCGCGTCCTCACTCAGCTTCCCAACCGACCGATGTCGGAACTTCGCCTTTCATGACGAAGCCATGCGCAAAGCAGAATTGCTCGAACCGCCCGATGTCACCGCTTATGGGCGTTCTGCCACGTCGAGGGCCCCAGGGGTTGCAACTCCGAGCCGGACAGACGGCGCAGTCCCGCCCGGCGAAAAAGATCTCCGGAAGATTAGAGACACTCGCGTCCGCATACTCGATGGGAGTTTGCTGCGCGTCAGCTTCAAGTTGAAGGCCTCCAAAGCCGCCCCCTTGGGCGAACATCTGCTGCGTGCCAAAGTGACTGTGCAATCGATCAGCGACAGTGGAGTTGTTCAGCCCCGGCAGATCGAAGTGCAGCTACCCGTTACAGTCGTCAATCACGACACGGAAGCAAAAAGCATCAAGACGGCTCGGAGTGATGCTGGAGGCACTCCCGTACTCATATGGATACTCATGCCACTGTTGATCCCGTTGATGGTTGTGATGGGCATCGTCTGCGGAATCAGGGGCGAGGATTGCTCGTGTTGATCGAATACCTACTGGTCGAACATTGAAACCTGTCTCTGATCCTCCGCGGCGCGGCGTTGCCGGCGGGTGGTCCCAATCACAGCCAGCACTGTCAGTGATTCCAGCGCTGTGCGCGGAACGAAGATGCGCTGTGTGTTCGAGCGTTGGTCCGGAGGATTCACCAGATACCCCTCCGGCATGCTCTGCAGCAGATCCGCCGGCATTAAGCCTTCGAGAACTTCACTGTCCTTAAAGCGCAGCCGTACCCACAATCCCTCGGCGCGGGGACGGGAAGTGAACGTCTTGCGCGTGAGGGATTCCGCTTCTCCGAATTCGCGAACGAAATAGACGCCCTTGATGTCGCGTAGATCCACCGCGATTACTGTCCCGGAGGTGTTCAGCACTTCCACCTTGCCGTCGTTGACAAACTGCGTCGGCGAGACGTATCCGGAGACGGAGTCGCGGTCCATCTTGCGGACGATGACTTTCTTGTGTGTCGAAGGCATGTAAACGTGGCGGACAGTAGCCAGTTATCAGTGGTTCAGAAAAAAGCCAAATGCCGAGGGACTGACGACTGGCCACTGATGACTGATCACTGACCACTGAACTTCCGATTCTCGCACTTTTTCCCTACAAACACGCGGAATCCCTCTTGGCAGTAGCCAAAATATAAACGTTGTGTTATTTTCTTGAGTTTGCCAGAGAGTCTCCATTCTGTATAAGTACTTGGTATCAGGCCACTTGCGTGCTGGTGGCTAAGGGTCGGACTGGGCGGCATGGCCCGGTCTGTGGAAATGCTGTGGAAAGCTCGGCAAATCGAGCCCTCCCCCGGGGCGATTCGCGCGTCGAATCGCGTTGGCCAAGGGCCTGACAGCCGCTTGAAAGCCAATGGCTGATTACATTTACACAATGGAACTCCGGCTGACCCCGGACCAAATGAAGGGTGTCGGCCTCGTGCAAGACGTAGCCCGCGCGGCCGGGATGAATCTGTACCTGACGGGCGGGGCCATCCGCGACATCATCAGCGGATTCACCATCCGCGACCTCGACTTCACCGTCCAGGGCAATCCCCTCAAACTGCAGAAGGACTTCGAAAAGGCGGGTGCCAAGATTACCGCCGTCGAAGAGGATATCCGCACTATCTTTCTCGCCCTGCCCGGCAACGCCCGCGCTGAAGTGAGTATGGCGCGCACGGAGAGATACGAGAAGACGGGCAAGCCTCCCCTCGTGATGCCGTCCACCATCCACGAGGATCTGCGCCGCCGCGACTTCAGCGTAAACGCCATGGCGCTGTCGCTCAACGAAGGCTCGCGCGGGCTGCTGCTCGATCCTTTCAATGGCGTTGCAGACATCGAAGCCAAGCTGATTCGTATTCTGCATAACTATTCCTTCCTGGAAGATCCTTCGCGATTGATTCGCGCAACCCGGTTCGCGGCGCGCTTCCACTGGCCGCTCGAAGAGCGTACCCAGGCCCGTTACGATGCCGCCAAAGAAGGAAAGTACATCGACCATATTTTGAAGTCTTCGATCGGGCACGAGATCGCCGCTCTGGCCCATGAGGACGATCCACTCCATGTCGTGAAAATGCTGGAAAAGGAAGGCTGGCTCGAGATCCTGCACGACAAGTGGACCTCGGCAAAGGTCGACACCAACGGCATCACCGCGCTGATGAAGACGCGGCAGCAGATGGTCGATTTGGGCTACACGCCAGACGCCGGGCCGGCGGTGATGTACTTTCTCACGTCACACTTCTCGGACAAAGACGTCATCGATATTCAGAAGCTGATCCCGCGCAAAGATCTGGTCGAAGCCTGGCGCGACATTGAAGATCACGCCAAGGAATTGGCCAAGCGGTTGATGGGAAAAGAAGCAGCGACGCCTTCACGCACGTGGCAACTGCTTTCGTCGGCGCGTCCGGAGATGGTGCTGTTCCTCGCGGTCACGGCGAAGCAGCAATCGGTTGATCAGAAGATCAAAAATTATCTGACCAAATGGCGGCAGGTGCAGCAGAAGATTCCGCTGCCCGAGATGACGGAGTTGCTGATCACGCCGCAACTCCCGATTTATCCCAAACTGGCGAACGATGTCTTTATGCTGCTGCTTGACGGCAAGCTGCGCTCGCGCACCGAGACCCTGAAATTCTTGAAGCCGTTTGCGCCGCCTCCGCCGCCCCCGCCGCCGCCCGCTCGGCGCGGACGAGCGGCTAAAGTTGCAACGCAACTTGCGGCGCAGGCGGGTGCCGCCCAGCCTGCCGCGAAAGGGAAAAAAGGCAAGGGGGCACCGGCGCCACCACCTGCTGCGCCTGCGAAGCCCTCACCCAAAGCACCGGAAAAAGCCAAGGCCGACAAGCCAAAAGCTGCTCCTCCGAAGCCTGCGGCAAAGCCGGCAGCGAAACCTGAAAAGAAGCACACCGCCAAAGCGCCGCCGAAAAAATCAAAAAAGAAACGGAAGTAGATCGCGCGCGCTCTTGACGCGGAATCTCCAACTTTTGGCAATTCAAGTGTGATCGCGGTCACCACTTCTGGTGACGTGAGGCACCGTCATTTTGCACCCCTCCGCGCAAACTGAAATGCAGGGACCGCCGCCCTCGACGCGACGGACTCCCCACAGGCCCCGGGGGTTGCTTTATGACCGTGACGGTGCTCACTATCATCATCGCTGTTCTTGTGCTGGCAGTCGCGTTATTTGTATTTCGCGCGGTTCCGGGAGTGCGCGCGTACTTCAAATTCAGCGGCAAGCGTCTGGTGACCTGCCCCGAGACGAAAAAGTTTGAAGCAATGGACGTCGCCGCTGCAGAAGCAGCATTCGGAGCTTTCCTCAACGAGCCGACACTCCGCCTGAGCGAGTGTTCCAGATGGCCTGAGCGGCAGAACTGTGGCCAGGATTGCCTGTCGCAGGTGGAAGTCGATCCGCAGAATTGCCTAGTGTGGAATATCGTCGCGAAGTGGTATGACGGGAAGAATTGCGTGTTCTGCCGGAAGCCGATTGGGCCCCTGCATCATCTCGATCATGCTCCAGCGCTGTTAGGCCCGGATTTCCAGACGTCAGAGTGGAACAAAGTTAGTCCGCGGGAATTGCCTAAAATCTTTTCCACGCATCAACCAGTGTGCTGGAATTGCCACGTCGCCGAGAGCTTCCGCCGCCTCCACCCCGAGCTAGTGACCGATCGGCCTTTCGAAGCGAAACGCACAATGTAGCCTGCTTCTTCGCCGGTTTCTGCTTCGTTCGCTACTGCTGCTGTTGAAGACTGATACCCGGTTGGCTCTTCGGCGTTTTCCTGATCTTTCGACGGATATCGGGCCAGAATTCTTTGACCACCAGCGTCATTGTGTCGTAGCCGTATTGCGTCGCCCAAACCTTGCCGGTATTCGCGAGAGTGCGGTCGGAGGAGATGTAGTGCAAAACGCCAGGCGTGGTTGTGGTCACGTATCGACCCTTGGGATGATAGCTGTAGGTGGAGATGGCCGCCGAAAGTGCTCCTCCCACAACCTCAGAGTAGTTGAACTCATTCTTCCCTGAATCTCCGCGCGTAATCAAGTTCCGGCTCATGGCGTAGAAGGACCGGTGAGTGAAGCTTCCATGGCCCGACTGAAAGTAACGCGGATCCTGGTGCAACATCGAAGGCAGAATTGCACCGGTCATAAAGTTTTCAATGGTGCCATCGGCCAACGCTGACCCGAAGCGCTTGCCGTAACCTTCCCAGCCTTGCCCGAAGCCTGGTTCGCTGTTCTCGGCCTGGCTGACGCCCGACAGAAATGCGTACCAGGGATATTGGACATAGTCAAAACTGCCGCGGACGACGACTGCAAATTTTTGTTTCGATGTTAACGGAGGAACCTTCCCGGAATTCTCCAGGGTAAGAAAGTTCGGCAGCGTGAAAAAGAGCCTGTCGTTTGACGTGCCCGGACCGGCGCTTTGGCTCTTTGTCGTGGCATCCTTGTTGCCTTTGTTGGCAGGTTCTTGCGCAGAGGAAGAGTCGCCCGTTTTCACCGTGGTTGGTGGTGGTTGCGTTTGCGCCGTGGGGTCGGGAGTCGTTGCCGGCGCGCTCTGCTGCGAGGCACAGTAGGATTGCAAAGCGCTGGCAAGCACAAGAATAGCTGTCAGCCGCATTAGGTACTTAGATCGCAAGCATTTCTCCTCGGTTGGACCCGATGCGCGTGCAAGCAAGTCCTTGAATTGTACCGAAGATGGTTGGATGCGCCGCGCTCGAGAGCGGTTCTTTTAACAGGATTTAAGAGTTTTCCTTCGTGTCCCTTCCTGTCCTGTGTGTTTATTGGGTTCCTGACTCTTTCTAAGAACGCGGTAAGACCCGTTCCCTGGGATTCTCCACAGAGGCCGCACCCGCCAACACGCGTGCCTCACGGCCGTGAAAGAACAACAGGTGGACCAGAAACATGGCGATGAGCACTGCTCCGAAAGTGCAGACGATCGTCGCTCCCGTGGGGAGATCGAGCAGCACGGAGAAGTACACGCCGAGCGCCGAAACCAATGTGCCCATGGTCCAGCCGATAGCCAGACGCGGGCCCACACGGTCAGCGAACAGCATAGCTCCGACAGACGGAACAATCAGGTAGCAGAAGACCAGCAGCACTCCGGCGATCGCGACCGACGAAGTCACAACAAAACCGAATGATGCATAGAAAAGAAAATCCCAGAAACGGATACTGATCCCCTTCGCCTCGGCTTGTTCGGGATCAGTCGAGATCAGCAGGAAACGGCGGCGGAAAATATAGTGGAACACGCCAATCCCGCCGTACAGCAATGCAGTCTTCAAGACATCGTGCCGGGACACGGCAAGGATGTTGCCTACCAGCATGTCCTTCAGGTGTTCGGTTTCCCCGGTAGCCTTGCTCATGGCAAGAATGGCGGCAGCCGATGCCACGGCATAAGCAATGCCAATGAACGCTTCTTGCGGTATATGTCCGCGACGAGTCCGCGCGAATGCGAAGACTGCGGCCCCCACGAACGTAAATGCCAGGCTAAGCCAGTACGCTCCCAAGCCGTGCGGGTCCATGCCGGTGAGAATCGCGACCGTGGCGCCTAACGCTGCGATCTGGGCCAGCGCCAGGTCCACGAAAATTACGCCGCGCTCCACGACATGCACGCCGAGGTAAGCGTGAATTCCGGTCAGGATCAGGCTGGCCATGAAAGGCCACAACAGAAATGGCAAGATTTCCATAGGTTCCTTATAGTCCTTGCTTATAGGGGTGGACGCCTCGTCCGCCCGCGAGCAAAGCGAGCGTGATAACGTTCAATTGTTGAATCCCTTTTTGATCAAGTCGATATCGTAATCGAACAGCTCAAAGTAATTTGTCACTTGTTTCTCTCCGCCGACCGACGGCAGATACACCAGCACTTTGGCTCCCGTCGCCGCTCCAATACTATTGGGAGTCTTCAGATCAAAGTAGGGCTCGACCAGCACAAGTTTGCAGTTCTCGCGTTTCATCTGGCCGATCAGATCGATGGTATGGCTTGGAGTCGGAGGGATGCCGGGCCGCGGCTCCACATATCCGATCACTTCCATGTGAAAATGCTTAGCGAAGTTGGTGAACGAATTGTGGTAGGTCACAACTTTTCGCCCGCGATAGGGTGCCATCTCAGCGTCCCACTTCTGCTCCGAGGCAGTTAAGCGCTTGTCAAAATCCTGAAAACGTCCTTGGAAATAAGCGGCATCCGGAGGATCGAGTTCCGCCAGCTTTCCCGCAATGCCTTTGGCCACGCGGCGTCCATTGTCAGGGTCAAGCCAATAGTGCGGATTGCCCAGTGGATGCACGTCGCCCATAGCGCGGGTAACGACGCCCTGGGGAATTTCCAGGATTTCCGCGAACTGCGACGCATCAAGATATCCACCCGCGCCCACCTGTATGCGGGGATTGCCGCTCTGCGTGATCAGCGGCGGCAACCAGCCGATCTCCAACTGCAGGCCCACGACGATCAGCAAATCCGCCTGCCGCAGCTTCAGCAGAAAGCTCGGCTTGGCCTCGACGAAGTGCGGGTCCTGATAGCCCTTTGCGATCGCTTCCACATTGACGCGGTCCCCGCCCACTTCCTGCGCCAGCGCGGCCATGTCTGTCGTTGCCGTGACCACGTTGAGTTTCTTGGCCGAGGCCAACGTCGGAAACAACAGCAAACAGAGTACAGCCGCGAAGCGGCGACAGAATCCAGCCCACGGCGTAAACCGTGGGTGGCAAGTGGGAAAAGGGGCGAGCCCCACGGGGGCGAAAGGAAGCCTCTCGGGACTTTGAAGCGCTACCGAGGCGGCTAATGATCTAACTTTATGCATTTCGCATCTCCTAGAACGGATGCGCTCCGTGAGCGCCCAATGAAAAGATCAACTGCATCAGAAGTTCATGACTTTCGCGGTTCTCAGCGTAACGAGTGAAACGATACTCGCCGCGAAGCTGGCTGAACTCGCTCGGCCAGTACGTCAAGGTCGCCGCGACCCCCTTGTCGGTGAGGTTATCGAAGCGGTTGCGGTCGGAATAGTCAAATCGGGCTCCAGTAAACCAGCGACGCCCCCATTGATAGTCCGCCGAAGTATAGAAGCCGAAAGCCCGCTGTTCGCGCGGAAGCTCTTGCCGCTGGCTCCATATGACCTCGCCTCGTCCGACAAATGAATGATAGATGGACCTTCGCAGCGGCTTCCAGCGCAGGGTCGCGTCGGCACCGAATAGTTGGGTGACAAAATCGCCAGCGACCCCGTTTAATTGCATCGCATCGTTGTGCCCTCGCGCGTACGAGAGTCCGAGATCCAGGTTCGTCGATTCCGTCAGGTCCTTGTATCCTCTCAGATGCGCCACAGTACTTACGTCGCTTCGATTTGCCGCTCTGAACACGTCGGCGGAGTCGCCGCGAAACACCTGCCCCGTGGCTTCCAGGAAGATGCCCTTGGGAGCCGGGAGAATGCGCTCCACAGAGAACCCGGCGTCATCAATACCGTCCTCGCCGCCGACCAAGTTCGTACTCACCAGCGGACGGTCCACCCAGGGCAGCACGTGATTGTGCATCATGTTGACCTTACCAAATGCGGATCGCATCTTGCCGACTTTCGCCACGAATCCAGCCGGCAGCGCCGTGAAGGTTATGTAGCCTTCCTCGACATTGACGCCTGCCTCACCGAACGACATGAAGAAATCGCCGCGGGCGTAAGGGTCGATGATCGCCTGCAGGCCGATCTCAGACTCATGCATTTGCAGAGACGGGAACGGCTGCAAGGTGGCCAGAGGCGGAGCGTTGCTGTTCCCCGCCGCTCCGATGAAATCGCCGATCACGCTGATGTCCGGATTGAGTGCCTTGGCAGCGGAAGACGCCCCACCATAATTCGGCAAGGTTCCACCCGTACTTGCGACTTCCGATTGCCCCTGAATCGGAGACGTCGCTGCGGGCACGGCCGGCGTTTGCGGCTGGGCTTGCGCCGCAGCGGCTTCGGCTGGAGGCGCCGTGGCAGATGGCGCTTCGGCACCCGGCTGAGTCGGAGCCGCCGGGGTGCTCTGCAGCATTCGAACCTTTCCCTCGAGCGCGATCAGCCGGTCTTCCAGGTCACGGACCTTTTGTTCCAACGCTGCATTCTGCGCGGCCAGATCCGGTGGGTTCGTCTGCTGGCCCCAAAGAGGAATACAGAACGTCGCCATGAACACCGCCACCATCCCCTTTTTCATGTTGCCTTCCTCCTGCCTAAAGCTACGATTAGAAGTGCTTTCTCAGCCCGTCAGAAATGAAAGCCGAGCTCCGCTGTGATCGTGCGCGGGGTCAAGTAATGCGTACCACTGAAGGTGGAAAGAAAATTGTAAAGGGCATGCGTATTCATGAAGTTGATGGCCGTCACTTGCAAGCTCACCTTGTACTTGTCGCCGTGGAACAGATTGTCGTGCCCGACTGCCAGATCAAATACATGCCGCGGAGCAATCCGCGGAGGATTCTTGTCATCGTTCTCGGTTCCAGGCGCAGGAATGCCCACCAGGCTCGACGAGAATTGCGATCCCGGACAAGTCGCGGGTAGCCCGGCCGTCGGCGTGGCGCGTTGTCCATTGCACACCAGTCCTGCCTGGAACTGCTGGTCTGCCGTAAGTCCGCTCAGGTTGACTTGGAAATTCGGATTCGCGGGATCGCTCGATGCCGCAAACGGTACTAACCCAGCGACCAGTCCGCTGTCATACCGCCAGTTGAATCCGACCCATGGTCCGCGTTTCCCGGGTTGATATTGCAGGTGAGTAGTCTGGTTGAACCTCTCGTCGTGATCAATGCGGAAGACGCCACCGGGTGCAGATGGAACGGCACCCGCTCCTCCCAACTGCGGCAGAAAGAAGCGCGCCGAAACGCTCGAGAAAACCATCAGCGCTGAAAAGCCGTGAAAATCTGGCACGCTCACACGGCCGGCAAATCCGGGGATCTTCGAATTGTGCCACTCGATGGGAAAAGTGATCGGCGTGGCGCCAAGAATGCTGAAGTCGTAAGCGTTATGGGTGTACTTCCATATGTATTCGCCCGAAAATACCAGGTACTTTCCCGCCGCCTGCTGAATCCCCGCATGGAATTCGTTGCGCCAGCCGGGACTTAGTGGATTCACTCCCTCCGCCGCGCAACCCAGCAGCGGATTCAAGACTGCGTTTGCGCAACCGGAACTGGCGACCACGAGGTTTTCGTTGAAAGGCGTCTCCAGAACACGCGCATACGAGGTGCGAAGAACCGTGCTCCCTTTGATCTTGTACGCGACTCCAACCCGCGGCTCGGCTTCCCGATGCGTGACCAGGCCATTGTAGAAGTCACCGCGAAGGCCGAGGTTCAGAGACCAGTTTCCCTTGGTAATCGCGTCCTGCGCGTATATCGACAGCTCTTTGACATCGGTGTCTCCATGAAAACCATACATGCTGCCTCCCCGCGTTAAATCGTAGGGAAGCAGATTGGAACAGGGCGGATCGAGCGCCATGCCCGTCACCGTGCTGTAACAGGGATTCCCGTTGGTATCGGTCAAAGAAGGAAGGTACGTCGGGTCCACAATCCCCAGGCTATCGTTCTCGGTGAGAAACGTCTGCTGGTACACGGCTCCCGCTTTCACGTTATGAATGCCCTTCACATACGAAACGCTGGCACGGAGGCCGGCATTGGTCAGAGTCCGATCCTGCCCAGCCGTTTCAGATTGCAGGTCCGGCGACAAGTCTGCGAACGGGTTGCCGCTCGGATAGTAGTCATAGTGATCGCGGCGCACGAAGGCGCCGACATTCAGGAGGGACGACGGGCTCAACACACGGATCCACGAAGGAGCGACGTTGAACGTCTTAATCTGCGAGCGTTGGTCGGCACGGCCCACCACTTTGCCGTTGGGACCAAGTCCGCCATTGTCGACGGTCACGCCGTTCCAGGCGGTGGCATTCTGCGCGTCAAACGAGTTCGGCGTCTGAAACCATGAGCGGGTGTAGCCCACATTCAAATGGATCGAATCGGCCGAGGAAAGCTGGTGGTCGATGCGGTCAAAGAGATTCTCTTCGTTTCCCTTGTCATGCATCACCGCGAACTCGGGTGGATCGAGGAAGCGCCCTGTGTTCAATCCACTGGCGAGAAAAAAGTTTCCCCAGTTCTTGCCGCCGTAGGCGATATCGAAGGCGGCGTTTGAAGTCCCAAACGATCCATAGGATGTTGTCAGACTGCCGTGAGGAGTGGTCACGCCCTGACCGGAGCGCGTTGTCACATTGATCACCACGCTGGTCTTGTCACCGTATTCAGCCGGCGGTGCGCCAGAAACCACTTCCAGAGATTCAACAGAATCCAGCGGGATCTGATTGGAAAACACCTTGCTCTGCTGATCGGTGATGGGCTGATTGTCCACTACAAAGGAGTTTTCAGCGTGGTCCCCTAATCCATGAAACAAACCGTTCGAGTCGGCCGAAATCCCCGGGGTGGATAGCGTCACCAGGGAACTGACCTGCGAGGTGGAGCTTTCCAAAGGAAGCTTGTCGAACAAACTTTTGTCGACATCCGTGTGAAACGTGGGATCGTTCTCGATCAGGTCACTCGCTCCTTCCACCGTGACTTGGGTCGTCGATCCCTGGACCTGCAAGGTAATAGGCAGGTTCACCGGCACAGCCGAGCGCGCTTCCACGTCTTTCGCATAAGCAGCAAATCCCACGGCGGTTACCGACAGGTGATACGGGTTGAAGGGGATATTCGAAAACTCGAACGTGCCGGAATCATTGGTCGTAGTTGACCTTTCGAACCCACTGACGGGGTTACGAATCACGACATTTGCATTGGGCACGATGGCACCGGTCGGATCTGTAACCGCCCCGTGAATCGAGCCGGAATTTCCGGCGGACTGTGCTCCAGCTACGCTAGCCGCAAGCCAAAGCGCTACTGCCAGCGCGGCGGCATACACCTGACGATATCTCAGCATGATTTCCTCCTGGTTGAACGGCGAATAGGGAAATGAGTTCGAGCGTAGGCGTCGAACTTTAAGACGGATGGAGTGATTCCCTAGGCAACCGCAGGAGGACCGCGAATGCCGGCGTCGGAAAAATCAAGCCGAGTATTTGCAAGAACAAGTTCTTCTTGCAACAGGCTGACTTCCGCGAACACCGGAGCGGCATGGCCGGAAGTGGCTGCAGGGCTGGCGCTGTGCGCCGCCACGCAGATCGAGCAGGAAGAGGACTCGGTGCGGTTCGGGTGGTTGTGCGTCGACTCTGCGGCGACTGTCCATAACATCAGGGACAGGCAGAGCCAGGCCGACCATCGTACCCAGACGCGCATAGGTTTCCCGCTTCGGGATTAGATGCTTAGAGCTTATAACGGTTATCCGCAACGCGGCAACTTCAGACAAGTTACTATAGGCAGTGCGCGATTGGCCGATCGCCATCCATCAACACTTTATATCCCTTAAAGCGAGGCGACATGGCAGAACCGAGTTACGAAGAACTCAAGGCAAAACTGGCTCAACTGGAAAAAGAAGTCGAAACCAAGAAGCGAAGCGGCGACTTGATTTTCAAGGTCGGAGAGAAGGGTGGCGTCAGCGTCTACGGCCTGGGCCGCTTTCCGGTCACGTTGTACTACGAGCAGTGGAACCGCCTGTTGGGCGCCGCGAACGACATCAAGGCGTTCATGGAAGAGAACAAGTCGAAGCTCAAACTCAAAGAGCAAGGATAGTTTCGTTCCAAATTCAGAAACCACAAAGAACACGAGGTACTACGAAGGTCCGAACCCAAGGTTTTCCTTCGTGCACCTTCGTATCCTTCGTGATTGAAGCCTTTCGCCCCCTCGAAAGGACGGCGAGTCTTCCTGACGGAAGAAAGGGCCCGCCACAAACCGTGTCTACAGACAAGAAAAAGGCGCCCGAGACTTATCTCCGGCGCCTACACTTATGAATCTTCGACCCGTGCTACGGACATGGCGCGGCCGATGCGGTCAGCGCCGTTTTGTCGGGATAGCTGAACGCACCACCGATCGCGTTCGAGGTCGCCCCCATCTCGAACCACTGCAGCAGGGCTTCGGTCTGGGGGTGGAAGGTGAGGATCGTTAGCCCTTCCGTCAGAGTGATTGGAACGGTGGCATTGGCCAGTACCTCGACAGGATCTCCGGTCTCAAGATTCCCCTGGCAGGATGTGGAACCACCCGGGAACTGCCACACCGGCGTCCGGTTGGAGAGGAACGGATCGGCGTATGTCTCCGAAATTTCGTGGGACATGGCGGTCACGTCCTGAAATCCGCCGCCAAATAACCCAGGGGAGATGTAACTCGCGAAAAGAGTCAGCCAGCGTGGCTGCGGAGTGACACCTGGCTCATAGAAGTACGTGTGGAATCCGAGGACGCAGCAGTTCCCGGGAACATTCGGGTTCGCTTCATTGGCTGAGAAGAGAAATGTGTTGGGAAGCCAATCCTGGTTCATGGCGTTGCTCGTAAAGTTGCCCGCAACGATGTCATTCACGACCTGGTTGTCGTACTCGGCGTTGAACAGCAGGTTCAGGAGGAGCACGAACGTAGATCCGTCGGCTGCGGTCCCGGTGTAGTACGCCTGCACCGCTTCAACCGTTCCATCAGCGAACTGGACGTTCACCGAAGCGGGGATCGTCCAGGTGACATGGTTCACAATGGTGGGCCCGCCCAGCCGTGTATGCCAGTTCGGTTTCGACAAGTAAAAAAATGATGCGCGCTGGACGGCATCGGCGAATTGCGTTGGCGTCTGGGACGAGTCATACGTTGCGACGGCGTAATTGGGCGAATCGGTCATGACATCGTCGAAGGTCTTCGTGAAATTTACAGTCGTGTTGACGCTACCATCGGGATTGAGCAGGGTCAGCGAAACTTCGGTGATTTTCGTAGGAATCGTGGTGGTGCCACCTGCGAGCGGTTCGTTTCCCACCATGATGAAGGGAAAGACATTGCCAAGCGGAAAGGGATCGTCAGTCGTAGGTCCGTTTTGTGCTGCGAACGCGCCGGAAAATGTCGGTACAGTATCCAGTCCGGCAATCGTGCCTCCGGCACCAGTAGTCGTGACGGCGACTATGACCGGGCCATTCAGCAAACGCTCGCTGGTCCCTGGCAGGGTGCCGCCAGTGCGGACGCTCAGAACGGCATGGGATGAGAACTTCTGAACGTTGTGGACGTTGACAGGTTCCTTGCGAACGTGCTCGGGAACCATGCGTTTAATTTGCGCATTTTGGGCGTCGCTGCTAACTGCACTAAAAACGAGCAGCGCCGCTGAGGTGACAAAAAGAAGTCGCGCAGATCTCATAACGGTTCTCCTTAATCGAAGTGTCTTGGTTGATCGGGCCGGGAAGAGCGCTCTAAAGATATAGAAAAGCTGCGGCGACACAAGCAAAAAAAACGTAAGCACTGTGTGAGGGTATTCGAATTGTAATGGTTTGAGCCTTTGCTCCTCTCAAGGGAATGGCCGACCTTGAGTCGTCCCCTTTCCAGTGCTAGGGTGGCGGGGCATGATCTGCTTGCAGTGGCAACCTGTGGCGCCTGGAGGTTACAAGCGTTCACCAAGGAGAAGCCAATGGCAATGTTCGGCGTGTACCGAGGGGTGGTTTTGGATAACAGCGATCCTCAGGTCTCTGGGCGGATGAAGATCAACGTCGAGGGCAGGCAGGCCTGGGCGCTGGTCACCATGACGAGTCCTAAGATTCAGGTTGGGGCGATGGTGATTGTGGCTTTTGAGCGGGGGGATCCGGATATGCCGGTGGTGTTGGGGCGGGTGACGTAGGCGGGGACAAGGGGCCGCCGTGTACCTGTGGTTTTCGATTGGGAGCGGAATCCAACAGAAATCCTAAAGGGGCGGAGAATGGGAAGGGCTCCGCTCGGGCTGCTCCTTCGCGGGACAGACGGAGGCGTCCGTCGCTAAACGAGGCGGGACGGGAAACATCTCGAGATCACAAACCGGGCGGATAACCCGGAAGTGACTGGAAGCGTCTAAGTTACAGGCTAGTGATTAGGGGCTTTGTGTCCCTGGACCGGGCGTATAATCAGGCTTAAGGAGTACTCCTATGAAGCTGAGATGGCTGGCAGGCGCGCTGGCAATGGCGGCGTTCGGAGCAGCACCGTGGATGGTGGCGCAGACGCCGGGACAAGATCCACAGAATCAACCCACGACGCAGACTCCGCAGACCCAGAATCCGCCGAGCCAATCGCCGCAGAAGGCACCTCCGGGCACCGATCCGGACGACGGGCAGCCGAAGGCGAGCGACATTCAGAACGCTCCCAAGAAGGGCCCCGCGGCGCTGCCGGTACAAGAAGACAGCCAGATCAAGCACGACGGCGGCAGGACCGACGTCGATGCGGTGGGCAACCGTAATGTGGGTTGCGGACGCGGCGTGGGCAACTGGTACAGCGTCGAGAAACAGGTAGCCATGGGCCGCTCGTTCGCCCAGCAGGTTGAGTCGCAGGTAAAGCTGGTCAACGATCCGGTGGTTACGGAATACGTCAACCGGATCGGGCAGAATCTGGTGCGGAATTCCGATGCGCAGGTTCCGTTCACGATCAAAGTCATCGACTCCGACGTAGTGAATGCCATGGCTCTGCCGGGCGGCTTCTTCTACGTCAACTCCGGGTTGATCCTGGCGGCTGACGAAGAGGCGGAAGTAGCCGGCGTAATGGCGCACGAGATCGCACACGTCGCGGCTTGCCACGCAGCTCGGGAACAGAGCCGTGCGAACCTGATGCAGCTGGCTTCGATTCCGCTGATCTTTGTCGGAGGCGGCATCGGGTATGCCGGCTATGAAGTGTCGGGCCTGGCGGGGATGTTCGGCATCCTGAAGTTCTCGCGGAATTTCGAGGCCGAGGCGGACTATCTGGGCATCGAGTACATGTACCGTGCGGGATACGATCCATCGGCCTTCGTATCGTTCTTTGAAAAAGTGCAGGCGATGGAGAAGAAGAAGCCAGGGACGCTCGCCAAGGCATTCGATACGCATCCACAGAACGCGGATCGCATTCAGAAATCACAGGATGAGATCCGGAAAATTCTTCCCGCTAAACAGCAATACGTCGTGACAACCTCGGAGTTTGACGAGGTGAAGGCGCGGCTGGCGGCGATTGAGAATAAGCACAAGCTGCTGGACGAGAAGGATTCGTCGAAGCCGAGCTTGCGGCGGACTTCGAATACGAGCGACAAGTCCGAGGACGGGAAGAAGGATGATGATGATCGTCCGACCCTGAAGCGGCGCGACGATTCGAACTAAGTTCGACGATACTGGGCGCCCCATCCTTGTCCCTGCGGTGTTTTGCAGGACAGGATGGGGCTTTTGAGTTTTTATACGCTGGAAGGGATGTCAAAACCCCGCCCTTGTCTCCGCAAAAACCGCGGAGACAAGCGTGGGGCACCCTCGGTGTTACTCTTCACCAAAGGTTGATGTTCGAATCCGAAAGGCTCGTTTATAATCTATAAACTGTGCCCAAATACTCGATCGTCGTCCCTCTACATAACGAGCAAGAGAACGTTACCGACCTCTATGACCGGCTGAAGGTGGTCATGGAAGCACATGGTGAAAGCTTCGAGATCGTTCTGGTTGACGACGGCTCGAGCGATCAGACGTTCGCCATGCTGCGCGAGATCGCGGCGGTGGACAGCCGGGTCACGGTGGTCAAGCTGCGGCGGAACTTTGGGCAGACTGCTGGGCTGGCGGCGGGTTTCGATCATGCACGGGGTGAGTACATCATCGCCATGGATGGCGATCTGCAGCACGATCCCAACGACATTCCGATGTTCCTGGAGAAGGTGGCTGCCGGTTACGACATTGTGAGTGGATGGCGCAAGAATCGCGTCGACAATTTCTGGATGCGGCGCATTCCATCGCGCATCGCCAACTGGATGATGGCGAAGATCAGTGGCGTCGATATTCACGATTTCGGGACTACATTCAAGGCGTACCGGCGCGACATTCTGGAACAGGTGCCGCTGTATGGCGAGCTGCACCGGTTCATTCCGGCGTTGGCATCGTGGCACGGCGCGACAATTTGTGAAGTGCCGATCAAGAATGTGAACCGTGAGCGAGGCGCGTCGCACTATGGCATCACGCGAACGTTCCGCGTATTCTTTGATCTTCTAACTATCCGGTTCCTGTTGAAGTATCTGTCGCGCCCGCTACACTTCTTCGGCACTTTCGGAATGATGAGCATCTTTGGCGGCAGCGCGATTGTGCTGTGGCTGGGGGTGGAGAAATTCCTGCGACATGTGCCGATTATGGCCGCGCACGGGCCGCTTATGATGGCCGCTCTGGGCCTGCTGCTGGGCGGACTGAATCTGCTCGCGATCGGACTGCTGGGGGAGATGCAGGTACGGCATTATCACGAGCCCAGCCGGAGAGCGCCGTACTCCGTCGATCGCGTTCTGCGTTCGCAGAACGAAGAACACAGCGTCTCGGAATAGCCCGTTAGTCCTTCTTTCCAAACTTTCCATATTTTTCTGCGGGCGCACACGCCTGAACCGAGGTCGTCTCGCGGACCTAAGAAATTCGGATCAGGTCCATTGCGTGGAAGGCTGTCCCTTGTGCAGCCAGACGATGAAATCAGTCATCGGTGGGACGCCACCCAGCTCACGGAGTCGGGTGGCGTTTTGTCCGCGGTGATAGTGGCTGTGCATGGCGGCTTGGGTGAGGGCCTGGCGAATGGAAATCTTCGCGGGTGGACGGAACCACGGGATCTCGACGATCTGCTCAGCCTGCATGGGGTCCATGGATTTTACGAACTCATTCAAATGCCGCAGACCTTCCTGTGCGTACTTCTTTAGATCGGAAATGTTCTGGAATTCTTCCAACTTGCGGCTGGCGAACGGCTCGGAGCGTGGTCCGGTGACCCAGAGAAATGCGTGCTGTACCAGATGGATGTGGTGCAGGCGTTCGCGGATGGCGTTGTCTCCAAGCGCAGGGGCATGCATTTCGAAGGCGCGCCAGTGCTCGGCATCTGCCCACTCTTGATGGGCGTAGAGTTCGTCGAGATACGAGCTCATCAGTCCCTCCACTTAGACGTTATATGTCGACTTAACCCTTCCGGGCACGGGTCAAGAGGTAACCCTGTCGAATCAAATTGTCGCGCATGTACTGCGACACGATCGCGTCGAATTCCGCACGGTAAGACTCGAGGCGCGCAGGGTCGGACGTGGAGAGTGCCTCGATCATTTTGATGATAGGACCGGCGGAGCGTTCGATCACCATTCGAAAATGCTGCGGGGTGAGGGCCGGGACGAGGATGCTGTCGCGGTCAAAAAAGATATCGGCGACTGCGCTTCCTAAGCGCTCGGTGACGATTTGTGGGTCACCCCAGAGGATGGGCGAAGGAATCCCGGGGGGCGGCGGGGGCATGTAACGGGCCGCAAGCTGCATGGTGCGCCCGACCAGAAGCTCCGGCGGCCATGTAGAGAAGGCGATAGTTCCTCCGAAACGAAGCACGCGGAGCATCTGGGCGACGGCGACGTCGGGCCGGGGAGCGAACATGTGCGCGAACTGGCTCACGACAATGTCGAATTCGCCATCGCGGAAGGGAAGGTCCTCGGCGTCGGCTTCGCGGAATTCGATGTCCACCTTCGCGACGCGCGCGTTTTCGCGAGCGCGCTCGAGAAGTTGGGGCGTAAGGTCAATGGCTTCGACGCTGGCTCCAAGACGGGCGGCGGTGATGGCGACCACGCCGGTGCCGCAGCCGACGTCGAGGACCCGCGCGCCGGCCGAGACTCCTGCGAAGCGAACGAGGCGCGCGGCGGATGGAGTGGTCACGGTTTCCAGAGGGGCGAAATGCTTCCAGCCTTCTTTTTGTGCTGCTTTGAGTTGGGCGAGGCTATCCATAATTTCTACCGTGGTCCTTCACGCGGGTCACAGTGACCGTGCGGCGCGCGGGGGTATAATACCCCGTTTGCGTTCTGAGGAGTTCCTGCCTATGTCGAAAGCCACCCAAACACCTTACCAGCTGCAGCTTGCCCGACGGATGTCGCGGCTCGGAACCGAGACCGCCTTTGAAGTTCTGAACAAAGCCCGGGCGCTGGAACGACAGGGACGCAATATCATTCACCTGGAAATCGGGGAGCCAGACTTTGATACTCCGGCCAATGTGGTCGAAGCAGCGGTGGATGCGCTGCATGAGGGCTGGACGCATTACGGGCCATCGGCCGGGCTGCCGGAGTTGCGGCAGACACTGGCGGAGTATGTGAGCCGGACGCGGGGAGTGAAGGTCAGCAGCGACGAGGTGGTGGTTGTTCCTGGCGGAAAGCCCATTATTTTCTTTAGCATCCTGTCGCTTATTGACGAGGGGGATGAGGTCATTTACCCGAACCCCGGCTTCCCCATTTACGAGTCGATGATCCATTACGTAGGTGGGCGGGCGGTGCCGATTGCGCTGCGCGAGGAGCGCGATTTCTCGCTGGACGTGAATGAACTGGAATCTCTGATCAGCGAGCGGACGAAGCTGATCATTTTAAATTCGCCGCAGAATCCTACCGGCGGGGTCATGGGACGGCCGGACATTGAGCGGGTCGCCAAGGTGATTGGCGACCGCAACATCATGGTTCTGTCGGATGAGATTTACAGCCGCCTGCTGTTTGATGATGGCGAGCATTTCTCGATCATGTCGGTGCCGGGGATGCAGGAGCGGACCATCCTGCTCGACGGGTTCTCGAAGACGTACGCGATGACGGGGTGGCGGATGGGCTACGGCGTTATGCGGGCGGATTTGGCGGCGCATATGACGCGGTTGATGACCAACTCGAACTCGTGCACGGCGAGCTTTACGCAGGTGGCGGGAATTGAGGCGATCCGCGGGGATCAGAGTTCAGTGGACCACATGCGGGATGAGTTTCAGCGGCGGCGGGATGTATTTGTGGCGGGATTGAACAAGATCAAAGGATTCTCGTGCCGGATGCCCAAGGGAGCGTTCTACGTGTTTCCGAACATCACGGGGACGGGTTGGAAATCAAAGGCACTGGCGGATGCGCTCCTGGAGCAGGCGGGCGTGGCTGCGCTGTCGGGGACGGCGTTTGGGGCGTTTGGGGAAGGATATTTACGATTCAGCGTAGCGAATTCGCTGGAGAATTTGCAGGCGGCGCTGGAGCGGATTGATCAGTGGACCCGGAAGAACCTGTAGCGCTCGACACAAAGAGGTCTTAGGTGTTGGGTCTTAGGTCTCAGGCTCAACCCAAGACCTAAGACCGGAGACCTCAGCTTAAGACCGATCGATTTGGCGGCATTTCATGGCAACCAAGAGACTTTCGAAGCATTCTGCCCCTCCTAGACCCAGCCGTCCGCAGGCGGCGGGGTACGGCTTTCCAGAGAGCACGAAGGGATTGCTAGCGTGGTCGTGGGCGGAGCAGCGGCTGAAGAAATCGCATAACTACTGGATCACGACCGTCAAGCCTGACGGGGCGCCGCATACCATGGTGGTCTGGGGATTGTGGCTGGATGGGCGGTTTCTGTTCTCGACGGGGAGCAAGTCGCGGAAGGCGCGGAATCTGGCGGAGAATCCGAAATGCGTTGTGTGTACGGAGAATGCGGCTGAGGCGGTGATTGTCGAAGGGATTGCCGAGGTTGCGGATGTGGCGGCGCGGAAGAAATTGCTGCCGGCTTACGAGCGCAAGTACAAGTTTGATATGTCGACGATGAAGGATGACATTCTGTCGATGAAAGAGCCGGTGTTTGCGGTGCGTCCGCGGGTGGTGTTTGCGATGTGGGAGAAACACTTCCAGAGTAAATCTACGCGGTGGAAGTTCGAATAAGACACCGTCAGTTGGGACGTGTGTGCCAGGTGCAGGTAAGACACCTCCGCCACAGCTGGCGGGATGCCGGGGCTACAGTTCGATTACTTTCGTTACTGTGCTCGCACCCCTGCGGGCACTGCTGGGTGCGATTCGGACACCTATAATTCAAATCAAGCCACTTAGCCATTGATCGCGGCGCAGCTCGCTGCCTTGGCGGAATTGTGGCTTGGCGCAGCCACATCCTCAATGGACAAATCCCTACGACATTCGGAACGGACATCGATCGCATGGATCTACAATCCGTGGATCGATTTGATTGTGGGGTGCGGGGCATGGACGGCGCCGCTGCTGCTGGTGTCGTACTGGACGATCGCGTCGAGTACACGGACCTGGTCGATTGCCTTCTACGCGCTGGCGCTGTTCTTTAACTATCCGCACTATATGGCGACGATTTATCGCGCCTATCACCGCGCGGAGGATTTCGCGAAGTACCGCATCTTCACGGTGCACACCACTGGCCTGATTCTGCTGACCTTGGTGCTCTCACATTTCTGGGTGCAGTTGCTGCCCTGGATTTTCACGATTTACATCACCTGGAGTCCGTGGCACTACAGCGGACAGAACTACGGGCTGTTCATGATGTTCGCGCGGCGGGCGGGAGCAGATCCAGATAAAGGTACGCGGCAGGCGTTGTACGGGGCGTTCGTGGCGTCCTATCTGATGCTGTTTCTAGGGTTCCATACGGGGCATTCGAGTGATCCGCTGTTTTTGTCGCTGGGAATTCCGGCCACGGTAAGCCGGTGGGAGCAGGTGGTGCTCGGAGTGGGATTCGTAGCGCTGTCCGCGTATGGACTGGGGAAGTTGTCGCGGCAGACGGGATGGCGGCGGTTGCTTCCGTCGCTGACTCTGTTCTCGTCGCAGGTGTTGTGGTTCCTGGTGCCGGCAGCGATTGCGCTGCTGAGGCGACTGGAGATTCCGCAGACCCGGTATAGCTCTGGCGTTTTGGCGGTGATGCATTCGGCGCAGTATCTGTGGATCACGAGCTATTACGCGCGGCGCGAGGCATCGGGAGATGAGGCCAAGGCGGAAGGGAACTGGCGTCCGCTGGCGTATTTCGGAGTGCTCATCGTGGGCGGGATCGCATTGTTCGTGCCGGGACCGTGGCTGGCCAGCCGAGTGTTGCATCATGATTTCAGTACGAGCTTTCTGATCTTCACGTCGCTGGTGAACATACATCATTTCATTCTGGATGGCGCCATCTGGAAGCTGCGCGATGGACGGATTGCAGCACTGTTGCTGAATTCGAAAGAGCGGGTGGGAAGCGCGGTGGCCGACGCGGGCGGGCGGTTCCAGACGGCATGGCGATGGGTTACGGGAGCCAGTGTGGGCGCCGTGCGGCTCCGAGTCGGGGCGGCCCTGGTGCTCCTCATCTGGGGCACAGTCGATCAGGCGCGGCACTATCTTTCTTTGCACAGTGATGACCTGGGCGATCTGAAACGGGCGGCGGTTCTGGACTCATTCGATAGCCAATTGCAGATGCGGCTTGGGCGCAAACAATTAGAAGACGGAAATCCACAGGAGGCGGAGGCGGCCTGGAGGCGGGCGATTGCGGCGAATCCGTCGGATCCGGCTCCGCGGCAGGCGCTGTTGAAGTTTCTTCTCAACCAAAAGCGTTTCGACGAGGCGTTTACCTTGACTGAGACCTCGCTGAAATATGCGCCGAAAGATGCAAATCTGCTTGTCGATCGGGGATTGCTGGCGCTGCAACGCGGACATGCGGATGAGGCGCTGGCGGACTGGGAGCGGGCGCTCAAGGCCGATCCGAATCAGTCGCTGGCGCACTTATATCTGGCGCACGAGTTGGATCGTGAGGGCAAAGCGCAAGGCGCGGGGAAGCATTATTGGAGTTATCTGGAGAAAGTTTCGCAGAGGCCGGACGATCGTCCGGCGCCCGATGTGCTGGTTGGAATTGTATTGCGCATGGCGGAGTGCCAGGTCTCGTCGTCGCAGCCGGAAGCCGGACTCAAGTCCTATCAGATGGCCGAAAAGCTGGCGCAACAGACTGGGCAGGCGAAGCTCGAAAGTATGGCCGATGTGAACGAGGCGCAACTGCTAGGGAAGGCGGGGAAGGTGAATGACGCGCTCCGGCTGTATCGGCGGGCGCTGGAATTGGACGATACAGGGGGAGACACGGACGCGAGCGCGGTGGACTGGTTCGCGTACGGACGTTTTCTGGAAGAGAATGGCTTTCCACTGAGGATGGCATATGCCTGCATGGTGAAATCCGAACGGTTAGGCCAGTCATTGGCGAAGTTGAGCCTGGCGGCTACCGTGGCCCCTGCTCGGCAACAGTTGGAGAAGCGGCTGGGCGCGGAGGCGTCGGGGATCCAGCGCAATCCTGATCCGGTGCTGTGGGACGCCTTGCGCGTGCAACGGTAACGAACGGAGCCGGCTCTGCCTCGGTGCCAAACCTTAGACTGCGGAAGATCGCTCAGAACGCCGCAGAGGGCGCTGCGGGGCTATGATTTTGATTGATACGCGTCAGTTGACTGCGCGGCTTGCATCTTACGAGGCATTGACACTTCGGTTCTACTGCTGAACAATTAGCTATCCCTGCAATCTATTCTTTTGTTTTCTATAGGAGGAAGTGTATGGATGAGGGCGAACAGATACACGTAGAGAGTCACTCGAACGCCGGGAAATGGATTCTGCTGATCGTGGCCATACTGATCGTGGCAGCGGCCGGGTACGCTCAGTTCAGCACGCACATGGCGATCGAAAAACTGACGGCCGACTTGGCCGGCAGCCAGGCGCAGGTCAAGGAGCTTCAGAACCGCATGCAGACCGCCGAGGCTGAGGGCGAAACATTGGCCCAGCAAGCGGGCATGACGAAGAAGGAACTGGCACAGCGCACTGCGCAGTTACAGGCCGAGCAAAGAGCGGCGGCAAACCGGCTGGAACAGCAACAGAAGGCGCAGATCAGCGCGGTCTCCGGGGACATCGCCGGAGTGAAGACGGATGTTGGTGGAGTGAAGACGGACGTCGCCAGCACGAAAGCCGATCTGGAAGCGACTAAGGCGAAGCTGCAAAGTGCCGTCGGCGATCTCGGGGTGCAAAGCGGACTGATTGCGACGACCCGCGGGGATCTTGAAGCGTTGAAGCACAAGGGCGACCGCAATTACTACGAGTTCACGCTGCTGAAGGGCGCCAAGCCGCAGCCGGTTTCGACCGTCAGCCTGCAACTCCGGAAGACCGACCTGAAGAAGGGCAAGTTCACGCTGAACGTCACATCCGACGACAAAACCATCGAGAAGAAGGATCGCAATGTCGCTGAGCCGATTCAGTTCTACTCCGGGCGCGATCACATGCTGTTTGAACTGGTGATCTGGACGGTGGATAAAAACAAGGCGACGGGATATCTCAGCACGCCGAAGGGCGCTCCGGTGCCGGTCACGGCGGCGGCTCCGACTTCAGGAAACGGGAATTGAGTGGAATGTTCTTTCCGGGCGGGCACGTGCTTGCGCAGATCGTGCTGCGTACGGGGATCATTTACCTGCTGGTTCTGATTGGTGTGCGTTTAAGCGGCAAGCGTGAGGTCGGACAAATGACCCCGTTCGATCTCACGCTGCTGCTCCTGCTGTCAAACTCCGTACAAAATGCAATGACCGGGCCTGATACGTCGCTGGCAGGCGGCGCGGTGGCGGCTGGCACGCTGCTGGTTCTGAACTACGGTGTCGCTGCGGTGTCCGGCTCCAACCGGCGTCTTCGGCGGCTGATTGAAGGGGAGCCCTCGTTGCTCGTGCATGATGGCAAAATCATCGAATCGCACATGGCGCGGGAACGCGTGAGCATGGACGAACTGCACCGGGCGCTGCGCGAGCATGGGATCAACAGTTGCGATCAAGTGGCGCTGGCAGTGCTCGAGGTGGATGGGTCGATTTCTTGTTTGAAGTATGACGAGATTAAGCCAGATGCCAAAACGCATCTGGCGCGAAGACGGTTTATTCAGAAGAAGCAGTAGACGGTCCTTTCCTAAGCCGGCATACGGAACCGCCTCAGCTAGAGACGTAGCAAGCAACGTCTCTACGAATTACTCAATCTTTAGAAACTTAATGCAGACTGGCTGGCCTACCTCCAGGACTTTTTCTGTGGGAGTGAGCTTGCCGGTTTTTTCGTCGATGCGGAAAATAACGATGTTGTTGGATTGCTGATTTTCGGCGAAGAGCACAGCGCCCGTCGGATCGATTGCGAAATTGCGTGGGGTCTTGCCCTGGGTAGAGGCATGCTCGACCACGGTCAGCGTGCCTTTTGCCGGGTCGATGGCGAAGACGGTGATGCTGTCGTGTCCACGATTCGAAGCGTAGAGGAACTTGCCGGAGGGGTGAACCTCGATTTCGGCGTCGTCGTTCTCGCCTTTGAAATCGTCGGGCAACGTCGAGATGCTCTGTGAACGATGGAGCATTCCCGCCTTTAGATCAATGGAGAAGGCCGTTACCGTGGATGCCATTTCGGA
>DATEHP010000102.1:0-10085 GCA_035279505.1 Candidatus Sulfotelmatobacter sp.
CTTGGTAATCAGAGTGCCTCAGGATGAGGGCGAGGGATGGGGAGTCTTGGTTGCTGTTCAGAAGCTTGCTGCACGAATTTTCGCGGCGATCGGCGGAATTGTCATTCTCGGGCGGCTCTTTATCTTCGAGTTTCGGACCAAAGAAAAGACCCCATAAACCGCCTCCTATCGGTGGCGCCTGTTCCGCGCAATTCGCACACAGCAGCAGCGAAGAGCCGAAAACGAAGCTGAGATTTTGGTTTACTGTGCCTTAGGGTAGCACCACCAAAAGAGGAGAAATCTGGCACTCGCCAGTATAACTGGCTCGCTACAAAGTTGGGTGCTATCGGAACATCCCCAGACTTTGGCGCACCTGTTGGAGTTCGGGCAGGTCGCTATCCGCGTTGCTCCAGAGTTTTTCAGCGGTGGCAAACTGTTGGCGTGCCAATGCGGCATTGTCCCCATGTTCGGCTACCAACCCCAGGGCGAAGTAGCCACCAGCGTAATTAGGATCCTGCTCAATCAATTGATGAGCAGAGAATTCCGCCAAATCCCACGCGTCGAGATGGCGGGCCGTAGAGGCTATAGATTCGAGCTCGAAGCGTGCTTCACTCCATGAATCGGGACCCGGCATCGCGCGAATCTTCTCCACGATTTCTTGCATCAAGGTTTTGCCGTCGGCAGGTTTATCGACGAGCAGAAAATTTGCCCGAAGAATGGCCGGATAGGGTAAAGCTGCCGTCACCGCTGGTGGCAGAAGTTCTGTTTCACGCTCGGCGAGAGTCAGCTCTTGCTCGGCTTCGTCGCGGCGACCAAGCGCCAGCAGTGCTTCCCCTGCCAGTGTGTATCCGGCGAGGCGCGCCATTGGTCGTTGACTCGCCGCCAATCGGCGGCTCGCATCCAAAGCTTCCGCGAAACGTGAGCGGCGGAGCAGAAACTCCGGCCACTCTCGTCGGTTATAATCGAGAAAGTCGGTGTACGCGGGGAGAGAAAAAGCCTTGCGTAACATAGCTTCTGCCGACTTCATTTGCCCCAATGATTCGTACGCCATCGCGAGCAATTGCAGATTGTGGGAATAGTGCCAATCGTATCCAGCCGGGATGTTTTCGGCGCGATAGGAGGTCTCTTCAAGTTCTTTGGCTTTCAGAAATTCTTGAATGGCTTGATTGGTATGTCCCAGTCGCATAAGCTCGTGTCCGCGCATATGATGCGCATGAGGGATGGCCGGAGCGAGCCGCACATAAGTGTCCGCCTCTCCGAGTGCCTCCTTGGCGCGACCGAGATTTTCGAGCGTGTGGGCATAGTAGTGGTGAGCCACGAAGTTGTTCGGAGCCATGGTCAGGGCCATCTTGTAAAAGGCCAGAGTGTCCACTCCTCCTGCTTGGCCGTGACTCGCTGGGGACCGTTCGTCCGCCAGCCCGCGCTGAATCCAAAGCCACGGGTCGGACGGATGCAGTTTCAGAGCATCATTGACTGCTTGACGGTAAGCGACGTACTTGTCCGGGTCTCCGTCACTCTCAAAATATTCCAGTTCTCGCTGCCGAATCGTGATCCATCCTTGCTCGACTTCATTGGCACGCCTGGTCAAAACGAGCGCTTGGTGAAGGGCGATGCGCGCAGCTGGCACGTCCTGCAAGCCGACGTACGTATCAACTAAGCCGGCATACGCCATGGCCATGTTGGGATCTAAGCGCACTGCTTGGTGAAACGAGCGAGCCGCGTCAATCCACATGTAGGAATGGACATACGCAAGGCCCTGATCGTAAAACTGCTGCGCTTGTGGCGATGATGTTGTGACCTGCTGGTGGACCATGCCGATGCCAGAACGAAGAACAATTGGGCGATCGAGAAGGTCGCGCGGTATAGACTCTGTAACGCGATTTTCCTGTCTACTTGACTCTTGCGCCAGGGTAAGCCGGGGTGCCACGCCCCACAAAAGAACACAAGCAATCGCAAACCGGATGAATCCGTGGATGAATTTCGTGCCGTTGATTCCGCGTTTCGTCACCGGTTCCTCGTCGTCAGATTTCTGCGATGTAGACGGCTCGAACATAGTACCCGGAATCGAGCCGTCTTGCTCGAACACCGGGATCCTTCACTGCGAGACGGATCAAGTACGCTCCCGGTGTCTTAGGCGACCAAATGTGACTCCAAATGGTCCAGGGATCATTCCGTGTCTGATTCCAGTTGTTCACCGGGACGTAGCTTTCTTCTGGATTGAAACGAATCAGCAAGGTTCGAATTGGACGCGAGCCGCCCCACAGGACGCCCACCACTCGATACTTAAGCTTTCCGTCAACTAACCATCTTTCTACGCGAATAGGCATGGCTGCTTGGTCGATCACAGCCGGTTGGTAGTCCATCGCCAATTGCGGTATTCCGTTCTGGTGCGTCCTCGTTGCGTACTCTTGCATTTGAGATGTTGCTTTGGCAGCGTTGTCCACGACCGTGATGGTATTTACCCACTTAATGCACGCGCAGCCGTACCAGCCAGGCGCGAGTAGACGAACCGGAGCACCATGGTCTTTGGTGAGCGGCAGACCGTTCATTTCTGTCGCCAAGAAAGTGCGAGAGGCGCGGAGTTCTTCCCAAGAGAAAATCCAACTGGCGCCGGGAACGGATGTGGTCGACGCCTCCGCGTAACGATCGTAACCGGAGACCAAGATGCGAGTCGCTTCGTCCTTCCGGAGGATGTCGCTCAGTATTTCGAACAGCGGCACGCCGGACCAATTGGCCACGCTAATCATCCCGAAACGAACGAGGCGTACGTTGCCGGCGCATTCAATCAGATGTGCGCCCATGGGCCTTGCCATCTTTCTCAAATCTTGCACAGTGAATCGGATGGGCCGCTCCACAAGGCCATTGACAGTTACCGTCCATAATTTCGGATTCGGAAGGAAGTCCGAAGCGCGTGTACGGATATAAAAACGTTCTGTGGGGATAACCGAATTCCGGGTCGTCAGCGTTGAGAGGTTCGTGTACAACCGTCCATCAAGTTCGGACCCACTTGCGGCGTCCATCCGTGGCTGCCCCTCGTCGACGAAGTCAACGGTGTCAATCAATCTCCCGCCACGGAAGGACTCTTCTTCTTGCCGCAGTGATTGGTACGCTTGCAGATCCCCGAAACCAAAAAACAGACCAGTGGCGACGGTGCCACTTTTTTGGAGGAATTCTCTGCGGGTAAAATTCTCCGTTACTTGCCCGGACATCACGCTCCTCAGGGCGAACTTCGCAAGCCGAACTTCATCCTACACAAGAAGAGAATTACCTTCAACGAGCCAGTGACACGGCCCACAACTGCAAGCACGCTATTTATCAAAGTTTTTCTTGACAGAAGGCTTGGCGAAGTGGTGCAATGCGGCACAATAGTCCGAAATTACGGATTGTTCTGCTGTGAATTTTCATATCCAAGTGGCATGGCTGCAAATTCGATTTGAGAAAACGGGGGTGGGAAGTGAGAGCACGGACTTTCTTCTTTCTCTTTGGAGCACTGTTTGTCATTCTCGCGACGGCCAGAGTTACGCGGTCCCAAACTGTACAAGGAGTGATCACAGGCACCATCACGGACCCGAGCGGTGCCGTCGTGCCCAATGTCACCGTGACGATTACCAATGAGGGGACGAGCGTTTCGCAGACCGCGATAACCGGATCCGACGGCAGCTACCGCTTCTCTCTTGTGCCGCCGGGGATCTACACGATCACGACGACGAAAGCGGGTTTCGCGGAAGTAAAGGCCAGTGGGATTGTCGTCGAGGCTAGTCAAACCGTGCCCTTCAATGTGAAGCTCGAACTGGCTAAGACCTCCGCGGTTGTCGAAGTCAATTCGCAGGCGCCGCTTGTCCAGACCGCTACTTCCGACCTTTCCACGACGATTGACCGCAATACGATTCTGAATGCACCGCTCGTCGACCGCGATGTCTTTTCCACCTTGCCTTTTCTTGCACCCCAAGTCACGCCTGGATTGGACCTCGCGCCCACATCCGGCGGAGCCAGGGAATCCGGCACGGCCTATCTGCTGAATGGCGGTGACGACAATGACAATTTCAGTGAAGGCGCCATTAACATTCACCCACCTCTTGAATCCGTTCAAGACTTCTCCATCATCACCAACAGCATGAGCGCCCAATACGGACGCGGTGCTGGTGCCGTAGTGAGCGCGAGCCAGAAGTCCGGCACGAATCGTTTCCACGGCTCCGTCTATGAATTCAACCGAAACGCCTCGCTGAACGCGAACGACTTTTTCTATAATCGCCAACTCGTCCAGCAGGGACCGCCCCCAAATCCGCAGTTGTTGTCTAAGCGGCCCAAGTACATCCGTAACCAATTTGGCGGCGAGGTGGACGGACCGATCATCAAGAACAAAACGTTCTTCTCGTTCGCTTACGACCGGATCAAGCTGCTTTCCGGCAGCACATCGGCGAACAATTTCGTCCCCACTTCAGCTGCAATCGCGTTTGTAAAGGCGAATGGCGGAACAATCGCACAGCAGGTATTAGCCGCAGCACCGCCGGTCACTTCCGATCTGCCTTGTGCAAGCCAGCCTGCGGGCACCACGGGGGGAGCAAACAACGTGGGATGCCTTTCGTTCTTCGACCCGCAAACGGATACCGAGGATAGTTATTACGGGCGTGTGGATCATAACTTCAGCACCAGCGACCGCCTGAGCTTTAACGCCAATCTCTTCCGTGAGAAATTCGATGATAAGTTCGGCGGCGCTCCGCTCACAACCAAGGGACCGATCGCAGGAGATACCTTTAATCATTTCCACCAGTTAACTCTTGGTGAGACCCATGTCTTCAGCCCACGCCTGCTCAACGAGTTCAGCATCGCTCACAACCGCCACTTCAATGTCTTCCAGGAAGGCAACGGAACCAAGGACACGCTTCCTAACATCCTCATTGACAACCAGAACGAGGGTGGCTTGGGCTACTTCATCGGTGGCGATTTTGAAGGTGGTCAGGTACAGAACTTCACCCAGGATCGATGGGGCCTAAGTGACAACTTGACTTGGACGAGTGGCCGGCACTCGCTGAAATTCGGCTTCGGCGGCCAATACGGAATTCTCTATCGTAACTGGGACTTGGGGCTTCCTGGCCAGTACGAATTTGGAGAGCTCTTCGCTGTGGACCCTGCTTGCGCGACCCAGGGTAACGTCGTCACAGCCGCTTGCGACGGTACTCTCCAGCCAGATGGCACCATCACCAATGTTAGCGATCAGACTCGGACAAACTTCGCTGGCGATTATCCATACTTCCAGGAGACTGCCGTTAACCCGGCTACCGGTGCGAGAGCCGATGCATACCGGCATTACACCTATCACGACTATTACGCATTTGCCCAGGACGATTGGAAAATCCGTCCCACCCTGACGCTGAATCTCGGCGTCCGTTGGGACCGCTACGGAGCCCCCAGCGAGGATCATAATATCCTGGCACAATTCACCAGCGTTTGCGCCAATCTTCTCGACGCAACCTGCATCGGAAATATGAGGGTTGGTCCGGTGAAGCGCATGTGGCCCACGCAAAACCATGACTTTGCGCCTCGCATCGGCTTTGCTTGGGACGTTTTCGGCAACGGGAAAATGGCAGTTCGCGGCGGTTACGGCATCTTCTACGATCGCATTTTCGACAATATCTGGTCGAACGGTGCTTGGAATCCTCCGTTCTACGCGCTCCTTGATTTTGATGCGAGTGTGTCGGATGCGGTGTTCTATTCTAATCCCGCTTCGATTGGTGCGGCATATAACCCTAACGGCCCCTGCGGGCCGATTCCTTACGGACCGAATCCGGCCACCGGCTGCACAGGCAGCAAGCGAGTCTCAGTCCGCACCATGGACCAAAGCATGAAGGACGCGTCCGGACAAAACTTCTATCTGGGCGTCGAGCGCCAGCTCTGGAGCAACATGATGTTTCGCGTGAATTACCAGGGCTCCCTTGGCCGTCATTTGCCCATGCTGGAAAACTACAACCGGGAGGACGGCATCGCTGCGAACAGCAAATTGACGTCCATCCGTCCCAACGCTCTCTATACTGGCTTCAATTACCGTTCCGACAGTGTTAGCTCCAACTACAATGCCCTGGTGCTTGAAGTTCAGAAACGGTTGAGCAGTGGTTTGGAGTTCCAGACGGGTTACACGTATTCTAAACTCCTCGACGTCAACTCCGATCTGTTTGCTGGGTGCTCGACCATCGGTGGAGCAACCGCTCCGTACTATTACATTTCGAATAACCGTCAGCACCTGTCGTACGGACCTGCGGCCTATGATCACCGCCATGCCTACAAATTCAGCCTCACCTACAGCCTGCCTTTCCTGAAGAGCGAGAAAGGCTTCATCGGGCATGCGCTGGGTGGCTGGTCGTTCGGCAGTTTCTTCCAGTACTATTTCGGCCATCCAATCGACGTTCACGACGGTCGCGGGATATACCGCTTTGCTCGCGATGTGAACAAAAACAAAGTGCTGGACGCTAACGGCATCCCAATCAACCTGGGTGGTGACTACAATTTGGATAGCGTCAACAACGACCATCCGATTTTCGTCGGCAAGAGCGTCAGTTCCGTTTACAGCGGCAAAAGCCCGGCTGACGGGATATTTATCGACAATAACGTCATCGGGTGCGGGGCGCCATGGGTACCGGCCACAGTTGCACTGAGCGGATCAGGCAGTATTGACGCCTGTAACGTACACTTCGGCGTGGCAGGGGCCAGTAATGGTGGGGTTGGCAATCCTCCTCCGTCACCTGGCACTCCAAACTCGCTTTTCGTCACACCTGCATATCCATCGTCTGGTCCAACCTTCGAGCGCTTTGGGACTTTGGGTAGGAACGTCTTCCATGGCCCGGCATTCGTCTCAATGGATATGAGTCTAGCCAAGTCATTCCCTGTGACGGAGACCACAAAGCTGGATTTCCGCTTCCAGGCGCAGAACCTGTTCAATCATCCCAATTTTGATTGCGTAGACACGAATCTGGGCAGCGGCACGTTCGGCCAGGCCGGTTGTCTGACGCCATTTGGGCTCGGTGCACCCAAATCGCGCGTGATGTCGCTTGGTCTGCGGTTCTCTTTCTAGTTCACCGGGGACTTCGGGCGCGATTGCCTGGCTGTGATCTTTAGAGAGCTCGTCCATTCGACCAGAACCGGAGATGCTGATTGCGTTGAGCAATCAAAGCCTTCCGGGAGATCGACTGGACATTCATAAGAATGCCGCGTCTTCGCGGTTGACGCGAACAGCTATAGGGGGCATTGCGCTTTTTGGATTTCGCTTCATTCTGCCTGATTGTCATATCTTTTTTATTTTTCGGATGCAGTCGCTATTTTCCGCCTGCGTTGGTAAAGTCGGCTTGCCATCCTGCAAGCTCCGAAATGCGTCGGGTTCACGCTGACTTCGGGACTTGACTTTGATGTAAGCAATCTGCTCTTTACAGTTCAGGGCGACCTACGCGATTTGCCTCCGGGAAAGTTGTATGTTGTTACGCCAAAGGGAAGTGGCAGCAAGATGATAATTTGGCATGACGATGAAATCTTCGGCGAACTGAAATCTGCATCCCCAGCCGACAGCCTGCGAATAGCCGATAGCGAGCGAGAAAATTAGTGTGCCCGCGAACGCGAACGTCAGGGCGCGGTAGTTGATTTGTTGCTCGCGCTCATCGTTGGAACGGAGGAAGCGAAGCAGGAACAGAATCGCGGCCCCTGCTGCCAGAACAGCGACGGCGAGGACCGGAACACGAAGGGCAGGAGCCTTGCCGACTGCGCTGATCGCAATTGCCGAAACTATCGCAGCGCCATAGAAAAGCCAGATCCAACTTCGACGGCGGTAGGTTAGGTTCTCCGGGGATTGAACAGGCATGGGGCCCTCCCGAAACTCCTCGTAGTGTAATGTATAGCGTATGATTTTGGTCCGGGATACCGCATCTACTTCGGGAAGGATGGCGAGCGACTGGTGATACTCGTTGGCGGCGGTACGAAAAAACGCCAGCAGACGGACATCGCGACGGCACTCGCTCGTTGGCAAGACTACAAGCAGCGAAAAGGGGAAGAGAGGTAAGGCCAATGGCATTGACGCGAGACTTCAAAGAGACTATCCGGCGCGTGTTCAACGCGACCCTGGCTTCCGTGAGGCGCTTCTGCGCGAGGGGATTGAAAACTTTCTTTCCGGCGATGTGGAGACCGCGTCGTTTGCTTGGGCAAGAAGCGAAAGCGCTCCCTTGACATTTCCGGCACTTTGGGAATAGGAGGAAAGACTTGTCAGAATGTCAGCTTGCAGGACGAAGTTGGAAGACTCGGTGGCATTCTGTAGAGCATCACGATCTAGATCCCAGCCAGTTTGAACCTTCCCCGAAATAAATTCTGCCGACGCCGTAGCGTCTTCCGCGAGCGCAATATCTCCTGAAAAGCCTGCTTTCTTGGCGATATCTAACGCTTGCTGGTCCTCTTCGAACGCCTCACTGTATTTTCCTGTGTCGCTGTCGGCGCGGGCAGCGGCGAGTTTGGCTCGAACGTCGGGATTTATGGCCTGCAACTCTGCGGGTACATTTGATGCTTGCGGAGGCGGCTGTTGTCCGACCACCAGTGGAGACAAGAGGCAAATCGTGCCAGCCGCGACAAGAGCGCGCACGATAATGCTCGTTTGAAGTCGGAATGACATTGGTCACCAATGGCAATTCTGGCAGATGTTAGACATTCCGAAGCGACAACTTGATGCGAAGGTGCTTAAGAAAAACGCGGTCGCCAATTAGTTACTAACAGTTTATCTCCATACGAGTGACGGTACTGAGTATGTAGATAATTATGTGCGAATCGGAGCCCTTATGGACGCCTTCGATGATTTTGACACCGAATCCAGATGGGCGCACAAGACTGTTCTGGAAGTAAAACGTGTACTGAACCGCGACAAGACATCCGACGACGAGCGGTCAACTTCTGTGATAGGCATCATAGACCAAACTCGAGCATCACGCCGCGATCTTGCTATTACTGCGCTCCGGGATGGCGGGCTCGGCATTCGCGTTAACGAGACCCGTCACCGAAGCGGTCGTCCGAGGGGTGTGGCTAACTGCATGCGCTACGGACGCCGAAGTAATGAAGTTTGTAAATAAAGACAAAATCGAGCTCACATATGGACAAATGTCGGAAGCGATTGATGCGACGTGCGGCATCGAGTACTTTAGCCCGTTTAAGACTCAGAGTTTGGAAAACCCTAAACAGTTATACACATACTGGAATGCTTCAGATTGGTCGGAGATTCACGGGCGACAAACTCCAGCCATCCTACAACGATAAAGAGAAGATCGAAGTTCTGCGTGTGATCACAGCTAGCATCTTGTTACTCGTGAGGCCGTTTCTTGCGAGGCAAGGACATCTCGATTCTGCGAAAGAAATCGACAAGCTCATGGTTCGACCGAGGAAGGACGAATAAATTGATCTCTAAGGCACTGCCATTGTAACGAGCTGTTGATATAAGTCGGCGCACCCGTGCGTTCACTAGCGTGCTGCGACGAGAATTTGCGGGTGTAAGCCCAGCGCCTCGGCATAGCTGATTAGTGTTTCCAGGCTGAACTTCGAAATCTTTCCCGTCATTAAATCGCTGACCCTTGGTTGTGGCTCGCCCAAACGCTTCTGCAAGTCCGCTTGGGTGTATCCGCGCTTTTTGACCGTCTTCACGATCTGCGAATGCAGCTCCGACTTCATCTTGAGTGAGGCTGCTTCTTCGGGGGAGAAACCGATTTGCTCGAATACGTTACTTTTCATGCTTGGCCTCTTTCTTCCGTTTTGCGATCTCGTGTCTTAAAAGTTGGAGTCGCTTTCGAGCGGTTTCAATCTCTTTCGGCGGTGTTTGATTGGTCTTCTTCGTAAAGCAGTGCAGCACATGGAATCAGGCCTTCCAATGGAATGTAGAGGACTCTGTACCAATGTTCAGAATCGCGGTCCCGAAGCTCGAAGACGCCCGGCAAAACCGCGCCCATCGGAGCGAAATCCAAAGGCTCCTCACCTTCGTCGAGACGTTGTAAATCATTCCCGAGGTTCTGGCGCGCTTCCTTGGGAAAACCACGAATGACATCTTGCGAGTCTCCAAGCCAACGAATGCGGGTTTCCGAACCTGAGCTGGTCAC
>DATEHP010000103.1:0-12079 GCA_035279505.1 Candidatus Sulfotelmatobacter sp.
TGTTGCGCACATCTACATCTAATATATCGCGGAGTGAGTCTGCGTGACAGCCGCTCGAAACAATCGCGCGGAGGAAGACAAGACTGGCGAGTCTTGTTCACCTCAGGCCTGCTCGATCAGGAGGGTGGTGAATCGCGTACATTAGTTCGAGCCGAATCGCGAGCAGTAGTTTCGTCTGGACACGTTTAGAAGAATCTCGAAGTCCCGAAGGAAATGCAACTGGCGGGATTCAAGCCGACGACTAGCGAATCACGACAAGCTCCAGTGCCTTTGCGGGAAGCGTCAACGTAATTCCGGCATTTTTTAAGGCTCGCTCTTCGGGAGCGGAAAGATTCGCGGCAGCTTTGAGTGTTTGATACTGCTTCTGCGTGGGATCGGCTGGACTGGCCATGGCGGCATAGGCGCGCAACGCGTTGCTGTGAATTTCGTCGAGTCGATAAATCGTGGCGCGCGCTTTGCCTTTCAGCCCATCGAATCGCAAACTGATCTCTTTCGACGCGCCGGGCTTTTCCGGAGCGGAATAATTCCACACCGCGAGCACGAGCGAGCCATCCGCGCCGCGCGTCGCCAGAACGGAATCGGAATCCACTGGAATCCTTTGTGTTCCCAGCATATGCAGCAGACGAAATGCATTGAACGACGGCTTCGGCACGCCGCCCTCCGCAATCAGCCCGAATCCTCCGTAGAATGGCGTCTTGATAATGCCCTGCTCCTCGAAAACATCCGAGAACGTCCAGTAGCTCAGGATATTCACGAGGCCATCGCACTGGCGGATGGTGTCGGCCAGCCACGGTCCCATGAAAATCGAATCGGTAACATCCGGCTCATTTGCATAACTCGCATTATATTCGCTGAAAATAATGGGCAGATGGGGACGTGACGACGCGAGGACTTCGTCGTGGACTTTCCTGGCGGCGCGGCACACCATGTGGTCGCGCGGAATATTTTCATTCGTCCCGAAAACGTCCGCCGCACTGTCATTGCCGTAAACGTGTGTGGAAATAAAATCCACGGGAACGTTGCTGTCGACTTCATGCTTGATAAAACTATCCACCCATGCGGCCTGCGCCGTCGAGGGGCCGCCTACGCGAAGGCGCGCACTCACCCGTTTTATATCTTGCGCAGTGTGATCGTAGAGTTCGTAATACGTCGACTGCTTCGGATCGCCCGACCAGAAATCGATGTTCGGTTCGTTCCATACTTCGAAATACCAGTGCGAGACTTCGTCTATGCCGTAACGATCCACCAAATGCTTCGCGAACTGGTACATCAGATCGTCCCAGCGAGTCCAATCTTTCGGCGGGGACGTTAGGGGGTGATACCAAAAGGGATGAAGCACGACTGGAGTTGACGCGAGTGCGCGAGGCATGAAGCTCAGTTCAACGTACGGTCGCACTCCATTTGCCAACAGGCCGTCGTAAATCTGGTCGACGTAAGAAAAGTTGTAGACCGGGTTGCCGTTTTTGTCTTCGCTGTAGATGCCGACATCGTCATCCAAGATCCCGTGAAAGCGGACATACTCGAAGCCGGTGACGCCCTTCACCGCGCGCAAATCCTGCCGGTAGCTATCGCGCAGCGACAACGTCGCGCGCCCGGAGCCAAACATCTGCTCCCAAAAATGAGGAAACGGATGCGCCTGAGCTTTAACGTCCACTGTGACAGTTTCTGCCGCGTCGTTCCTCTGGAGATTCTGCGGCGCAGCGATCAGCGGAGGCACCCAAAATAACAGCGACACGCACAGGAGGAGTTTAGTCAGCCTCATATCAAGGAACCTCGCCGCACCGAGATTGTGCAAAGCGCACGAGAAAACAGACGATGACTGTCTCCCTATCGCCCCGGCACTTTCAATTCGTGCGAGAGAACACATCGGCCCTCGAACTCGATTACGCAACCAGCTGGACCCTCTCGAAACGGGAGCGTTGGATGAAACCCTTATCATTATTTCACACTGCTCCTTGTGATAGCTCTACGGACCGGGTTTGCAGAACTCTCGGCAAATCGCATCGGCGACATAACCCGCCGATGTGGCAAAGGCGCGCCCGGGGTAGTCCGCCGCTCCCGAGGATGGGTCAACACCCTCCGTGATGATTCCGTCGTCCCACGTGCTGGCACGGAGTACTTTCAAAGCCTGTTCCCGGCCCCGCACCAACGCCAGATGATCGGCAACGCTCCACGATGTAGTAATTGGCAGGCGATAGCTGCCCGGGAGCCCATACGGCCGGCCGGAGTAGGAGTACGCGTAGTTCTTCGAATGTAGCCATTCATACGTCCGGATGAACACGGGATCGCTCTCGGAGACAAACCCGAGTGCTGGCAATTTCATGAGCGAGCCGGGAGGAATATCCGCAAAGGTCGAGTTTTTTCCATCCGTCGAGCAAACGAAGATAGGGCCCGTAGCTCCTGGAGCTCCAGTGGAAATGCTGTATTTCATAATCGACTTTCGCAGAGCCTCGGCTTTTTGCCTCATCTCGCTGGCTCCGGTAGTGTTTCGCAAGCGGTCGAAAAGTGTTGCGAGGTCAAGCATAGCCTTCCAGCTCAAGACGTTGTCATACGTTAAAAAGGGCACCTTCTGATACTCGTCCTGCGGATCTTGAAGCGTCGAATACAAGCCGGTTTCCGGGTCAAACCGTGCCAGAAGGCGGTCACGCAATGCCAGCAGCGCATCCCGATGGGATGATAGAAAAACATCATCGTTGGTGCGTTTGACGTACTCTGCAGTCGCCAGAATAGGCGCCACCGCCTCATCCAGCTCGAATCCATCTTCGAGCACCACGCCGTCGATGAACCGGCTGTGCACGCCGATGTTGCGAAGCTGAGTCGTAAGAGCGTACTCGAGCGCATCCCGAGCCATGTGCGCATCCACATCCAGCAGCCCCGGAAAGCTCCAGAGCAGTGCGTCGCGGTCCCAATAAGCTGCGGAAACATAATAACGGGGGCTCCGTGAAGTGACTCCAACAAACTGTTCCGTGTCGATGGTCTTTCCCCACGCATACAGCGCCGTAAACAAGAAATTCCGATTCATCAGCATGTCCAAGTCGGGCTGCCCAGTCGTTCGCGTGCGTTGACGGCACCACTCGGCGGCTTGGTTGATCACCTCGTTCGCTCCTTTGCGGTCGAGTAGTTCGCGCAGAGCTTTAGCGTTATGGGATGCGCTGAACTCTTCGATTCCCGCGCCCAGAACGAAGTCGACTTCTGTCGTTTCGCCTGCTGCCAGGACGACCGTACGGCGCGCATCGAGGCCTGGCGATAACGTCAGAGGCGGTACGCTAACCTGCCCGGCAGAACCCGGATGGATCAGGGCCCAGGCAAATCGTGCGTCGTATGTCACAAAGCTGAATACCTCCGCCGAATCCACCCACGGCGCTGCTGCAATCGTTCGCGCCCCGCGCAATTCCACTGGCGTGTACGTCACGCGATTCAGCGCTCCCCATGATGCTTTTACTCCCAACGCGGTCGTTGCCGCTTCACTTCGTCGGTTCGTCAATGTCATTCGCAAAAACGCCGCCCGGGATCCTGGCGGCGCGCAGTAGGTCAGTGTAACCTCCAGACCATCCGTCGTCACGTGTGCCACGGGAATCCAGTATTCGAGCAATTCCCATTTCAGATTCTGCAGTGGAATGTTCTTCCCTTCGATCTGGAAGTACGGCTCGAGCACCGGGGCTCCGCTATCTCCCACGACTTCCAGCAATCCTCGGTCTCTCATGGAGAGTACGTTGAAGCTCATGAGCGCCCCGTCGGTCGCGCGGATTGATGGCAACGCGATCCATTCGTTGCCTGTGGCGATCACATCGTCCGACTTCACCGGCAACGGAATATGACGGGGCGCATCGGCTGCAAATAACATCGGTGCCGACAGGCAAAAAAGCAGAGGGACAAGCAACTTAAGCGAGCATCGGTATATGGGTCCAGCAGAGTTGCCCGGCTGCGACACTGCCGCTTTTACGGTGATTTCCGTTTTATCGCGTCCCGCTTTCCACAGGGGCCTCTTCATTTCCTTGGTGTCCTGAGTCAATTTCTCATCCCTCTGCAGCAACACTTCCCGCGACGAAGGACTGCGGACATGCTGAGCGTAAGCTAATCAGCGCGGCTTCGTCGCATCCTTGAGTCAGAAAATCGCCCGCAATTCGAGAGCTGACGCTCCGGGCACCACACCGGTCTGCTACGGTAAAGCGAGCATAAGAGGAAATAAGGCATAAGCCAAGCATCGGGGGACGCTGAAAGATTCTCATGATGTGAATCTCTCCTGAGAGGGCGATACCGTGAACTCTAGAATCCGTGCTGGTAATTCTCGGACGCGAAGCCCGTTAACATGAAAATTATTTTGCCCTTCCGCCATGCGATTCGTGTCAGTCAGGGGCGAAGGAATGGAGGAACGCGCGCAGCGAGAGGACGCGATTCCATCTCGCTGGCACCTCTCCCGTTACCGGAAGAAATTCCTCCGGACCCGATGAACCTACGACCTCCGTTTCGCGCAATTCCCTGCCGAGTTCCTCAGTGCGCGATTCCCGAACAGCAAAATAAATCGATTTATCCACGATTTCTGCGCATAGCTATAGCGTTCCTTTGCAAATTGTCAAGGCAAATCTCCACTTGAGCGGCCGGCCGGCCGCATAGAACCAATTGAATTCTTGTCCCGGTGTAAATTCTGGAAACTGACGATAGACAGCGAGAATACTTGCGATAACGGGGATGGTGTGGGACACTGCGCGGAATGCGCGAAGAAAAACTGAAGGAATCGAGCGATTCTGGGACCCCTGCGTGGAACAAGTCCGTAAGTTTGAAGTTTCTTGCGGAGTCATTGAAACTGGCAGCGCCTACCGTTTCGTTGGTTCTGAACCTCTCTCCCGCCGCGCGCTCCATTCCCAAGCGAACCAAGGACCGGATCTTCGCCGAGGCGAAGAGGCTTAATTACCGGCCTAATTTTGTGGCGCGGTCACTGCGCCATCAGCGCAGCTTTACCATAGGAGTGATTGTGCCAGAAGTGAGCGAGGGGTATGCGGCAGCCGTGTTAAGCGGCATTGAAGATGATCTGCTACAAGAAGGTTATTTTTATTTTGTCATGAGCCATCGACACCGCACGAATCTGATTGAGGAGTGTCCGAAAATCCTGCTGGATCGTGCGGTGGAAGGAATCATCGCGGTGGATACGCCTTGCGAGCACGCGCTGGCTGTACCTGTGATCGCGGTCTCCGGCCATCGCGAAATTGAAGGCATCACTAACATCATCTTAGACCACGCACGAGCGGCCCGATTAGCTCTGATGCATCTCCGTGAACTCAACCATCGGAAGATTGCGTTCATTAAAGGGCAAGAGTTCAGCTCAGACACAGAGCCACGCTGGAGCGCCATTGGGGAAGCTGCGAAGGAGCTTGGTCTCCACGTCGATCCAAGGTACACAGCGCAGCTCGAAGGTGATTCTTCATCGTCGGCTCTCGGCTACAGAGTCACGAAAGATTTGCTCGCTGCCTACGGGGATTTTACAGCACTCTTCGCTTTTAACGACGTCGCGGCTATTGGGGCGATTCGTGCCATTCGTGAGACTGGACGCACTGTGCCTGGCGATATTTCGGTTATCGGTTTCGATGACATACCAAGCGCCGCGTTTCAAAACCCGGGGCTCACGACAATCCGGCAGCCGATGTGGCGAATGGGTGAGATCGCCGCGCAGACCCTTTTGCGCAAAATCGGCAAATCAAGAGCTAAGCGGTCTCCGAAATGCATTATGGTTCAGCCGGAACTGATCATCCGGGAGTCCACCGGCCCGGCGCCGCGTTAAAGCTCGATAGGAAAACACGTCTTCCTCATAAAGAACCGCAATCTGCATTTTTCCACCACCGCTTCCGACTGATATTCTCCGCCTCGCTCGGGTAACGATAATCCTTTCTAGTTGAAAAAACTTGACAGCCATCTGTCCCCATGCTATACCGCGCCAATTGCCTGGGTTAATCGATTTACTAAAAGGTGCAAACGACTCCTACCGCTTCGCTCGACGCTGAGGGGGACAACATGAAAATCGCAAAGGTTTCTTTACTTGCGGGCTTACTGTTCGCTTGCTTGGGGTTTTCGGCTTCTGTGGCACGCGCGCAGTATCGCGCCTCGCTGCGCGGGACCGTGACGGATCCCCAGGGCGGCGCGGTTGTTGGGGCGACGGTGACTCTGACCAACACAGACACCGGCTATACTTCGACTTCGATCTCCGACGCCGATGGCATGTACCAATTCAATGCGTTGCCGCCGGCCGCTTATCGGCTTACCGCCGAAAAGACGGGCTTCACCAAAAAGGTGTTGGAGCACGTGCAGATCATCCCCGAGCAGCCCAATTCGCTAGACGTGCAGCTTGAGGTAGGACAGGTCCAGCAGACCGTGACCGTGTCCGCCACAACCGAAGCTTTGGATACGGGTACGGCCTCTCTGAGCGGCACCGTCACGAGCAACGAGATCCAACACATGCCTTCGTTTGGACGCGATGTCTTCCAACTGATCCAATTGGCGCCTGGTGTCTTCGGCGATGGAGCGCAGGGAAGCTCGGGCGGCGGACAAAATCTTCCCGGCACGCAGGGCCCCGGTGCAACCGGCGGCAACCAAGGCATTTTCCAAACGGAAAATGGCCCGCAGGCCTTGGCGGCTGGCCAGCAGTATGAGAACAACAGCATCACGATTGACGGTATCAGCACTACGAGCGCTGTCTGGGGTGGAACTACAATCGTCACACCGTCAGAAGATTCCGTTCAGAGCGTAAAAATTCTCTCCAACGGCTATGACGCCGAGAATGGACGTTTCAGTGGCGCCCAGATCCAGGTCACGTCCATGAGCGGTACTAACCAGTTTCATGGCAGTGCCTTTTTTACTGCTCATCGTCCGGGCTTGGACGCCTACCAGCGTTTCAACGGAGCAGGCAATAGCGTTCTGAGAGACAATAGCTTCTTTGATCAGTTTGGCGGCAGCATCGGCGGCCCAATCTGGAAAAATAAGATCTTCGCGTTCTTCGGCTATGAGACGGTTCGCAGCCCTCAGACGCAAGCCAACATTTCCAACGGATGGTACGAGACCTCGACGTTCGACAGCTCGGCGCCTTCCGGAAGCATCGCCGCGAAATATCTCAGCTTCCCCGGTGCGGGTGTGGCCAGTATAGGGATCAACTCCTCGACGTGCGCTAATGCTGGTCTGTCGGAAGGGGTAAACTGCGTGACGATTCCTGGTAAAGGACTGGATCTCGGCTCGCCTTTAACGTCAGCATTGGGTTCGCAAGACCCTTCCTGGCAAAGTCCCAGTAACCCCGGGATTGGCAACGGCTTTGACGGAGTGGCCGATATTGCGAACTTCACAACCACTAGCACAAGCAACTTCTCGAAGGCGCAGTACAATGGCCGCATAGATGCGGATGTTACCCCGAACGATCGCATCACCTTTGCTATATATTATGTTCCACAGTCAAGCTCGTTCCTTAACGGGCCGGCGCGCCCGTACAACTTCTTCCATCATTCGCAAATCAATGAAGCATTCTCCGCGATCTGGAACCACATCTTCTCTCCGACGTTGCTCAACGAATTTCGCGTGAATGCCGCCGGATGGCGCTGGAATGAGATCACATCCAATCCACAGTCGCCGGTCGGTCTTCCTACGGATTTTATCGATCAAATCGGCAGCCTCAACCCGTCCGCTGGTAATGGGATAAATTCTTTTGGACCTAACGTCGGTAGCATCCTAAATCAGTGGACTTACACCTACAAGGATGTGGCCACTAAGGTCATCGGACGCCACACCATTAAGTTTGGCGGGGATATCACACGCCTCTTTTACCTGAACGACTGCGCGGGTTGCGGCGTGCCAACCTACAATTTCTTTAACATCTGGGATTTCCTCAACGACGCACCGCACGTCGAAAGCAGCGGGTTCAATCCGAGCACCGGATTTCCAACCACGCTGCGCCAGGACGACCGCGAGAGTATTTGGGGCTTGTTTGCCCAGGATGATTTCAAACTGCGCCGGAATCTGACTCTCAACCTCGGCCTCCGGTACTCCTACTTTGGTCCACTGTCCTCCAAAGAGGGCAACATGTTCGTGGCCATCCCCGGCGCGGGCGCGAATTACCTGACCGGACTGATGGTTCGCAGGGGACACTCTTGGAACGCACAGAAGGATAACTTCGGGCCCCAGATCGGATTTGCTTGGAGTCCGAGCCGATTTAACGACAAGCTCGTGGTTCGCGGCGGTTACGGCTTGAACTACAACCAGGAAGAAATCGCTATTTCGGCCAACATCCAGGGGAATCCCGGGTTGGTGGTGTTCCCGACGTTCAAAATGTCAACACCGAGTTCGCCGAATCCTGGGATTATCTATGCCGTTTCGTCGAATGTGCATTCGATCTTTGGCTATCCGGCAAATCCGAACGCAGTCGCATCGTTTGGTCCGAATGGACTGCCTACAACCGGTTCGGTTGGCGTTAACATTTTCCCCAATGACCTCCCCACCATGCGCGTCCATCACTACTCACTGGAGACCGAATACGATCTGGGCCATGCGTTAGTAGCGTCGCTGGGGTATGAGGGAAGCTTGTCCCGTAACATCTATTTTCACGAGAACCCAAACGCTGTCCCTGCGGCCCTGGGCTACGCGCTGAACCCCCAGATCGGTGGCGGAGACTACTGGGGCGTTTCAGGACGCGGCAACTACAATGCCCTGCTGGCTGAGTTGAAACATCGGTTCTCGCAGCAGTTTTCGGCTGATGCTCAATTCACTTGGGCCAAGAGCATGGACACAAGTTCCGGTCCGTACTTCGAACAACCCTACCCGTATAGCCTCGGTCTGAATTATGGACGCTCTGACTACAACGTAGGGAAAGCGTTCAAACTTTATGGCGTATGGCAGCCGGTTCTCTTCCACGGCGACAACCGCTGGCTCGAAAGGATCGCAGGGGGTTGGTCGCTCAGCGGCATCCTCAACCTCCACTCCGGATTCCCGTGGAGTCCGGTGGTAAACGTGGTGGGCGGAAGCCTGTATTGTGGAACTTGCGGCTATACAACGCTGTTTCCTGCGGCCTATCTCGGCGGAGCAGGCAGTAGTACCAGCAACGATCAATTTAAGACAGGGTCCAACTATCCCAAGGGCGGCGCTGCGTATTTCTCGACGCCAACCTACACTGCCTACAGCGGCAACAATTTCGGAAACGCACTCCCTCAGTCCCCCGGCGTCCATCGCAACTTACTCACTGGCCCGGGATATAGGGACGTGGATCTGTCGCTAGCCAAAGGCTTTGGGTTGCCTAGCATGCCAGTACTCGGCGAAAACGCGAAATTTGAGTTCCGGGTTGATGCCTATAACGTGTTCAACAATTTGAACTTCAACCCAGCGAGTATCTCGAACGTCATTACCAACGCAAACTTTGGCCAGGCTACGTCGGCTCTTGCCGCGCGTGTGGTCACTTTGGGGGCTCGCTTTAGTTTCTAGGTCGAATTTGTCAGCACAAGGACTGTCGGCCTTCGAGCTTGGATTATTCGGCGCATCCTGAAAGTCGCTGGCTCACAGTGGCCCTGCGAGATCACGGCCCACATCCCCCACTCGGTGAAAGTCCGCGCGCCCAACGCGGGGGTCAATTCACTCACGTCTCTGCTGCGTGCCACCGATGAAAATCTCCGGCAAGGACAGGAACCTAACTCTGCTGGCCGACTCCAACTTTGCGCATGACAGTCCTATCCATATATTTCACGATGGTTTGTCGGACGAAGCGTAGCCCCTTGTGAAAAAAGGGGTAAGAGCAAAGGTTAGCTGTACATTGTTTGGAAACTTGATGACAAATACGCGATGTCCGATGATGAATACATACCCAAGATCGTGACCATGCTACGCATTCAGGCGATTTCCATTCCGCGGCTCGCACGATGGATTGCCGCAACCTTACTGATGTTTTGTTGCGTCTCGTCAGTCTACGGGGACACGGAGTACTACCACCACGTTTTTTTCGACAATAGCATCACTGCTGACTCCTATTTTTACAGTTCCGGCAGGGCCTCGGCGCCGAGTCGGCTGAAGCTCCTTAACGGCAAAATACCTGTTGAGACCGGAACGTTTTTCAGTCCGCCCAATGCCCTTCGTCTGGAATGGAATTCCCAACCTGGCGGAGGGTGGGCGGCGGCGATTGATGTTGTGAAATTCAGGAACCGGGAAATTCTTTTCCGGGGCGATACGCTTTCTTTCTGGTGTTTCGCTCCACGACGCATTCTCGCCGCAGATTTGCCATTCATGCGCATCGAGGATATCGGGGAGAACTTCTCAGGCTCCCTTCAGATGGGAAATTTCTCAGGCGCTCTGCCGGCGGGCCGGTGGGTTCATGTAAGAATCCCGCTTAGAGACTTTATGACAGCGTCCGTTCGTTCCCTCGATGCGAACCGCCTCGGGCGTCTTGTTTTTTCTCAGTCGTCGCCGGACGCCGATGACCACACGTTGATCATTGACCAGGTCACAGTGGGTCCTTTTACCGTCCCCACTTCATCAAACGCACCGCCAGCGCCGCAAGATCTCCGGGCAAAGGGATATGAACGCCAAATTGATATTTCATGGAAGGAAGTCCGCTCTGGCGGGCTTCAGTACTATGTGATTTACCGTTCTCTCGGCGGGGCCAAGTATGAACCTATTGGCATGCAAGAGCCTGGACTTGGGCGGTACGAAGATTTTCTAGGTAAGGTCAATCAGACCGCGTCGTACAAGGTGGCGGCTCTCTCTCAAGACGGACGGGGCTCCGCATTTTCCGCTGTCGCCAGCGCCTCCACCCGGCCGCTGACTGATGATCAACTTCTCACCATGCTGCAGGAAGAGTGTTTTCGCTATTACTGGGACTCGGCTGGCACTCACTCGGGCATGACGCGGGAGAACATTCCCGGCGACGATCGGATCGTCGCAACGGGCGCGAGCGGCTTCGGCATCATGGCGTTAATTGTCGGAGTCGATCGGGGTTTCATTACTCGCCAGGAAGGAATCGAACGGTTGAACAAGATTGTCAGCTTCCTTGAAAAGGCTCCGCGCTATCACGGTGCCTGGTCCCACTTCATGGATGACAACACGGGAGCGAGCTTGCCGGTGTTTGACATGTTCGATGATGGCGGGGACCTTGTGGAGACCGCATTCCTGATGGAGGGACTACTCACGGCGCGCCAGTACTTAAACCGGGCCAACGCTCAAGAGAGTTCTCTCTACCAAAGAATTTCTCGTCTCTGGCAAACGGTTGAATGGGATTGGTATCGCCGGTCACCACAAAGTGGCGCACTCTTCTGGCACTGGTCGCCTGACTGGTCGTGGTACATTAATTTTCCTCTTACCGGTTTCAACGAAGTGATGATCGCCTATATTCTGGGCATCGCTTCGCCCGATCATTCCGTGCCTCCGAGCCTTTACGATACTGGCTGGGCCAATGGAATTGCCAAGGGAAAGGATTTCATCGACGGCAACACTTACTACGGCATCAAGCTGGACGTGGGATCAAAAACCGGAAATCCACTCTTCTTCACACACTACTCCTATATGGGCTTCGATCCACGAGGAATCCGGGATCGGTATACTGACTACTTCGAAAATAACCGGAATTTAGCTCTGATCAACCGCGCTTACTGTATCGACAATCCGGCCCATCACAAAGGGTACGGACCTGATTCATGGGGCCTCACCGCGAGCGATGGCCCCTCTGGGTATGTCCCACACGCACCCGATGCGAACGATGACACCGGTACGATGACTCCTACGGGTGCGCTGGCTTCCTTTCCCTACACCCCTACGGCCTCGATGGCCGCGCTAAAACACTTTTATCGTGATTTAGGTGATCGTCTGTGGGGCATCTACGGACCGCGCGATGCCTTCAACCTTGACCAGAACTGGTTCGCACGAATCTACATGGGGTTGAACCAGGCGCCGATCGTAGTGATGGTCGAGAACTATCGCACGGGCCTTATCTGGAAACTATTCATGTCCAACCCGGAGATCCGCCCAGCGCTCACCCGCATCGGCTTTGTTCCAGACAACGCCGCGCAGAAACCAGCGCCGATAGTGCCGCATGGGCCCAAATCCCAAAACTGATCGTTGCGGGGATGGA
>DATEHP010000104.1:0-5333 GCA_035279505.1 Candidatus Sulfotelmatobacter sp.
CCATTCTTCTGCTCGACCAGAGCCATGATTCCCGCCATGGAAGGCGTCGAGGCCGACGTTCCACCCACCACCGCGGCATTCAGCAGGACGATCTGCCCATTCTGTACCCTCCACTGGCACGAGCCTTCCACGCATACCAAGTAGCCGTCGTGTGCGCCCGCGGCCGCCATCGCCAGATCAGGAAGATCACGAGTTCCGTCGTTGAGCACTCCTCTGCCTGCTTGCCACGAAGGTTTCGGATATCCCGAAATGCAAGTGATCTGATTGCCGGAGATCGTAGACTGAGTGCAACTGCTCGACCCACCGCTTCCCGACCACAGCATGTAGTAACCCGTTCCCTGGCAGCCATTCGGGTCCACCGTCGGATCGCAGCTCTCGTTCCAAACCGCTTCCGGGATATAGCCGATGGCCGATGACAAATCTGCTCGATTGCCCGCCAACCAGTACGTCGAGTCAGCGCCTTTTTCCATGAATTCGGTTCCGCCCACCGCCACGTTATATGGAGTCGACGCGAGCCCGCTGACGTTCAATCCGTTTTGTGCCGGGGTGTAGGAGACAGGATAATCACACGCCGCAGGTCCATTATCCCCAGTAGACACGAAGGCGGTGATGCCCTCGGCGGCCGCCTGTTGGTACATCGAGTTGAAGAACGCATTCCCCGCCGGTCCCAGGAAAGCCTCGCACTGGCCATAGCTGGTGCTCATGATCGGCGCCACGCGATTGTCGACGATGTAGGAAAGAGAAAGGTCAACGCCATCGGTCGTGAAGGTTGAGAGCGTGGTCACGAACTTGATGGACGCATTCGGAGCCACGGCGCCGGACCACTCGACGTCGAGATCGGACTCCAGTTCATCCCCATTGATGCCGGGATCGATTCCATTCACGATGAAGGCCGGATCGTTTGCGGGCAGTCCAAAAATTTGCCGGAACGCCTGCACGTCAGACAGGTTGATATCGGTGCGCCCCACAACGGCGATGGAAACATCGCTTCCATCCACGCCCTCTTTCAAGAGAGGGCGAGTGTTGTAGATGCGCGAGTAATCGCCGGGAGTAAGGAAATGCGTCGAGGACCCAAGGGTGAAGTCCGGCGCGGAGTCAACGGTGACGCCTTTCTTCGAAGGCACCAGTTCCGCGACCCTCGACATTTTTCCGGTGGTCTCATCGCGATGAAGCTGGAACACTTTGGAGTGGGCCGCCTGCTTGCGGAAATCGTGCAGCGAAAGCACTCCGGCTACCACCGGCGCCAGGCCATGGGGCAGTGAGATGTCGCCCGCATTCGCAACATGATCTTCGCCCTTCACCAGGTAATGGTGCATCTCCGTGTGAAAAGCGCTTTCTACTTGCGTCGCAGTGCCCGAGAATTCAATCCAGCCCCGCCCGCGCGCGACCGCATCCACGCGGAAGCCCTGTTGTTGCAACCACGCCGTGATCTGGTCCAAATCTTGCTGCGCCGCCCCGAATTGAGTTCCGTACTGCTCAGGCGTAAGCCACGCATGGTAAGCGGAGGACTGCTTGTCATGCTGTTGATTGATCAACTTGGTCAGCGCGGCCGCTTGCTCGTCGGCCGGTTTCAGCACCAGCACCATCCGCTCCATGGAGGTTCCTCCACGTACGCGCCCCAGATCGTTGGCCGCGGAGGCCGATGGATGATGCGTCCCCGGCACACGCACCACGGTGCCGTTGTCGATCGGTTCGGTAATGCGCACGCGCGCCTCTTGCGCGAACCCAGTGAGCGCGCCCAGAAACCCTGCAACTACCAGGACCGACAGAACAGCCTTACCTTTTCCGATTTTCTTCGTCATAGCGAACTTCCCCCAGGAGGTAGAGGTGACACTGCTTGTCGATGAATCGATATCCAAGAAACCGATGATGGCGGACGGCGAGAAACACAAGAGGAATCAGTGCATTGGACGGATGATCAGCGCGTAAACATTTTTCCCCGTGACAGCAGTGGTCCCAGCCCTGGATCGTCTGCCGTGGTGAACCAGGCCTGTCTCAGCGATCATCATGATTATGTGTCAACCCGCAAACACAGCCATTAGAGCGGCATCCAACATCTGCCGCCCCAGCGGAGCAGGAGTATAAATGATGAAGGTGGAAATCTGTCAATAACGGAATGTTTACCAAGCAAGAGACATAACGCCACCAGCCTGTGTCGGGACAGGTTCTGGCTTCACTTCCTGTGATGTTGTCATCCTGAGCGAAGCCGCGACGAGCGAAGCGAGTCGCGGCGCAGTCGAAGGATCCCTACAGCTAAATCGCAGCCGGCGTAGATGAGATCCTCATCGTATGTCGAGCTCGTCGCTACCTACTTCCCAAACGTCACCCCATCCAGCAACTCCTCCACCTCATCCTCAGTTCCGCCAATCACCGTAATCGACACCGCGTATCCCCGCGCCAAAAACGCCACCGTCGACTGCCGCATCACCCGCGCCCCCACATCCTTATGAAAATCTTCCCGCACCACAACTTTCGTCCCCATCTCGATCTCATAAGGCTCTTCATCAACGGCGAAACCCCGCGCCTTCGCCACCTCAGTGAGCGGCCCAAAGTACTGTGCCGCCTCCTTCAGCCCCGGATAGGTCGCGACCTTCTCCATCGCAATCACGATCGACGCATTCACGTCCTCGCCTTTTGCATCCGGAGGCCGCGAAAACGCCGCCAGCAACACCCGCCCCCCGCGATCTTCCTCTGTGGACCTCTGTGCCTTCTGCGGTGAAGATTTTTCTTCCGATGGGTGCCCCTCTTCTCCCTGATTTTGGGAGAAGTGGGGATTGTTGTCAGAATCTGTTACGCCTTCGGTATCCCGCGCGTTCATCTCCTCAGTCCGCAACACCCACCCAGCCGGAATTTTGCAAGACAAACCCAGCGCCCGATTTCGATAACCACCATCCGCAACCGTGCCCGCATCGACATCCGCCACCAGCCGCGCCGACGAGCCCTTCGTATGTTTTGAGGAGGAGGAAGACGAAGACTGAGACGCTCCCGGACCCTGCGCCACGGCGGTCACGGACCCAATAACCAGCGAGAAGCAGATGAAAGCTCTGCCCTGATAAAGACTCATGGACTCATGTTACGCGAGTTTGCCAGACCAGTAAGTCGGGCAGTCAGTCCTCTCAGTCGCGTGAGAGGTTGGCCCCACCCTTGTCGCGCTTTCTGCGACAGGGTAGGGACTTTGACTTTCTTGCGAAGATGACCGTCCCGGGCGCAGTCGCTTTTCACGCAAACGGAGGAATCTCACGCGCCTACGCCGCTCTCCCCATCACCACCTGCGTGCAGTGCGAACAACGCTTCGCCTCGATCGGAATGTCGCTCAAACACTCCGGACACTTCTTCGTAGCAGGCGGAGCCGTCGGTTCTTCCTTATGCATGCGCGCCAACAACCAGTTCACCGGCACCACTACAAAAAAGTACACGGCCCCAGCGATCAACAAAAACGAAATCACTGCGTTGAGGAAATCGCCCACGAGGAAATCGCTGCCTCGCAGGTTGTATTTGAGATTGGAAAAATCCGGCAACTTCACCAGCGCTCCGATAAACGGCGTAAGTAAACCCTTGGTCATCGAAGTCACGACGCCGCCAAACGCCGCGCCAATCACCACGCCCACCGCCATATCCACGACATTGCCACGCAGGATGAATTTCTTGAATCCGTCGAGCATAACGTAGCCCCTCCGAAATTGAAGTGGGGCCAATGTAAGCCACCCCCGCCCGACGGTCAAGGTGCAGAGCCCGGGGTGCCCCGCTTCTCCATGCCTTTGGGAGAAGCGGGAACGCCGGTTGACAATCGACTTCTTTCAGTGTATTCTGTTTGTACTGAAAGAACCGATATGGCGGAACTAACTGGACTACAGAAGCAGTACATCCTGCACTGGGGCGAGATGGGCACCAAGTGGGGCATCAACCGCACCGTCGCCCAGATTCACGCGCTGCTGTATCTATCCCCCAAACCGCTGCCGGCCGAGGAGATCGCCGAAACCCTCAGCGTAGCCCGCTCCAACGTCAGCACCTCCATTCGCGAGCTGGAGACTTGGGGCATCGTTCGCGCTGTTCACGTGCTCGGCGATCGCCGTGAGCACTACGAGTCCATGAAAGACGTCTGGGAGATGTTCCGCCTGGTCATCGAGCAGAGAAAACGCCGCGAGATCGATCCCACGCGCGAGATGCTCCGCCGCTGCCTGGCTGATCTGGATCCCAAAGAGCAGGGAGCCGATTACACGCGCCAGCGCCTCGAGGCTATGGCCGGTTTTTTCGAGGCCGTCACCGAGTTGCACGACCAAATGAAGCGTCTGCCTACCGGAACGGTCCGAAAGCTGTTGCGCATGGGAACCAGGATGAAAAAGAAGGCAAGCTGATTTTTTTTGATCAATGTTGTTCTGTGTATACAGAAATGTCTGACGCAGAAGTTAAACGGAGGACATATGAATACAGAATGGATGATGCGGGCGATCTGGGGAGCGGGCACGGTGCACCTGGGCATCATCGCAGCGAATGTTCCTTTACCAGGCAGGTTGCGCGTGCGTGAGCGCCTGGCAGGAGTGCCCCGCTTCGTGCGCCAGATCTTTTACGTGCACTGGCTGTACATCGTAATCGTGCCGGGGATGTTTGCGGCATTGTGTTTCGGGTTCGCGCGCGAGTTGGCGGGAGCCACCGCGATGGGCCGCTTCCTCAGCGCCTTCATGGCCGCGTTCTGGCTGTTGCGGATTGGCTTGCAGGTCTTCTACTACGATCGCGAAATCCGGCGCCAGAACCGGGTCCTGGACGCCTTGTACCTGGTGTCGCTGGTGGTGCTGGTAGCGGTGTTTGGCATGGCCGCATTGCGGCCGCTGTGAGGTGATTGTATGAACTCACAACATCGGGCTTCGTTGTCGATTAAGACGGCTACTGCTGAGGGATCTTGGGCCCAGATGTGCGCGGTCCTGGGCGCCGTCATTTGGGCCGGGGTCGCGGTGCTGGCACGAATCGGCGTCGCGCCGATTGGAGCCATCGAATTGATGTTTCTCTTTGCCCCACTGGTGATCGTTCCGCTGGGGATGGAGTTGGCACGCACCATCGGCGTTGACACTCCGCTCACGCGCTTTGCGCGGAGAGTTCAGCCGATTGCCGCCGTGCTCGCCGTCGTTGCAGTGTGGCTTCCGCCCGGGCGACCCGCCGGTGGTCTGGCTTGCGGATGGATGGTCGTTTGCCTGGCGATGACTGTCGCCGCCCTCATCGACCTTACCTCTCTCGCGACGCGGCCCGACCGCGGCATCCGTTCCGCGATTCATCGAATTCCCCTCGCCGTCGCTCAACTGGATTTGGCTGTCGGCGGAGCCTGGCTGGTCGCTTCGCGC
>DATEHP010000105.1:0-47896 GCA_035279505.1 Candidatus Sulfotelmatobacter sp.
TCTGGGGGGATCGCTCCGAGGGGAAATCCTGGATTCGACAGGCGCACGTGTGGCGTCGGCGCAAGTGCTCGTGCAAGCTGTAGATTCGTCGTTACAGCGCCAGGCTGAGACCGAGGATCGGGGCGAGTTTCGGGTCGATGATCTGCCGCCGGGAAACTATCACCTGAAAGTAGCTGCCGCGGGATTCGCCAAAGCGCAGGCTGATGTCTCCGTGGCGCTGGGTTCGGTGCGCGAGGTGAAGGTAACGTTGCGCGCGGTAGGGTCTTCGGAAACGATCAGCGTTCGCGGCGAGACATCTTCGATCACCACGCAACCGATCGACCTGGCGAGTGTGGTACACCAAGGAGTGATCAGCAGTCAGGACTTGCAGACGCTTCCCCTTGCCAGCCGCAGCTTTGCCAACATCACCTATATCGCTCCGGGGACGCAGCCGGTGGAGCCGTCCGATCCGACGAAGGCCCGGATTACCGCTGTGTCGACGGGAGGAAGTTCCGGACTGAACAACGACATTTCCGTGGACGGGGCAGACAACTCCGACGATTGGATCGGAGGGTTCCTGCAGAATTTTTCACCCGACGTCATTCAGGAATTTGCAGTGCGCACCGCGAACCAGGACGCCGACAGCGGAGGCACCACGGCTGGCTCGGTGGTGATTACAACCAAGCGTGGAAGCAACGAGTGGCATGGAAGCGGGGCATTTTATGAACGAGCGTCGGAGCTCAATTCACGGTTCCCGATTGAGAATCCGGCCCGGACTTGTGACGCTGGGAGTTGTGTGGCGAATCCGAAGCAGCCGTTTTCGCGGCAGAATTATGTCGGGACGCTGGGCGGGCCGGTGGTCCGGGACAAGGCATGGTTCTTCTCTTCCGTGGAATATGTTCGCGAAAACGCCAGCATCGCGTACAGTCCCGCGAGTGTTGCGCAATTCGATGCACTGTCGCAATTGGCGTCGGACGGCCTGATTCCGGGGATCTCGTCGATCGCAGTTCCGAAGACGGTACCTGTTCCGTTTCGCGATTACCTGGGATCGGTGCGGTTCGACTGGGCACAGTCCACGAGATCGCAATGGTTCCTGCGAGTGTCAGAAGACAGTTATCTGACACACAACAACTTGGTGCAGCAGGCCACGCTGCCTTCAACGGGGCTCACGACACACAACAATTATTGGAATGGCGTGGTGAGCAACAGTTTCGCATTCAGCCCGACTTGGCTGGGAACGTTTGTTTTCGATGCCGGCGCGTTGCATCTTACGCAGGCGCGGAACTCGACGTTAGGCTTTGCATTGCAGTTTCCGTTCAGCGCTACATCGCTGACAGTTTCTGGATTCGAGACCTTCGGAGACAACCAGTTCGCCACGCCAATTACTCTGTTCCCATCTCTGCGCAATCAGGAGAAATATCAGCTTCGGTACGACGTCAGTCACGCCACCGGCGATCACTCGTTCAAGTTCGGAGTGAATTTCATTCATGAGCCGGTGCTCGGTGGCGCGTTTCCGGGGAATGAGGAGACGTTGTACTCATTCCCGCAGAATCCGAGTTATTATCTGGCGAATCTGGGCCAATTCCCCCTTGACTATGCGGATGGAGCCTCGACGACTCCGGCAAGCGATGGCACCTTTTCGCAGAATGTGCAGCGGTTCGGGCTTTACGCGGAGGATTCATGGCGAGCGACGCGGCATCTGACGGTAAATTACGGGTTGCGGTGGCAAACTACTTTTGGGCTTTTTACGGGATCTGGCCACAGCCAAGTGCTCAATCCGGCGTTCGTCACGCTCAAGGCCTTACAAATTCCTTTCGCGAGCGGCGTACCGCACGACTATCGCAAACAGTTCGGCCCACGTCTTGGGATCGCGTATTCGCCGGGCAGTAGCGGGAATACTGTGATTCGCGCCGGGTTTGGGTTGTTCTACAACGATCTCGCACAGAATGGGTGGGCGACCGCGTTTCAGGGCGTGAATTCTTCGAACGTCGCCCGTGGATCCTGCGCTTTGACTCCAGTTCCAGGGTCTTATTCGCTGGTCGGACCTGGATGCCTGCAGGGTGGCGCTTCCGCGACCGGAAACCTGATCGATCCAAACTACAAAACTCCGTACGGTATCCACGTCACCGGTGGCGTGCAGCATGCGATCAATCGAAATTGGACGATCGGCGCCGATTTCACGCATGAGCAGGGCAATCACGGCTATCGCGGCTACAGTTTCAGCAGCGGTACGAACTTGTTCACGCCGCTGATTCCGGCGTCGGACGGATCCTATACCGCTGATCAGCAAAGCGTGGTGCCGAACCTAAGTTTGTTCAAGTCGGATAACCGATCGAGCTACAACGCGCTGATGATCGTGGCGCAGGGCAATGTCAATCGCCGGTTCAATTTGATCGCGCACTACACTCTATCGAGGGCGAAGACGTGGGGCTGCCTGTTGGGAGAGCTGTGGGATTACGTGAATGGCGTGTGCGATCCGTTGAACCCGTTTGGCGTGGGAGATTACGGACCGTCAGGGGAAGATGCGCTCCATCGCTTTGTGCTCGCGGGAACGCTGCACCTTCCGGGCGGAGTGGAAATGACGACGCTGACACAGGCGGAGTCGGCGCGGCCGATTACGCTGACCACGCCTGCGGGTGATCGAGCTGTGATTAATGGTGTGAAGACTTCGCTGGATCAATTCCGGGGAACGCCATTCATTCAGGCGGATTTTCGAGTGAGCCGGCCGGTTCACTTTGGAGAACGGTGGGAAATTCAGCCGTTCGCTGAATTATTCAATGTCTTCAACCGCAATAATCCGGGCGCGAATTATGTGACGGATATTTCGGCGCTGCCCAATCGGGTGAACGACTTGAGCAACGCTACCGCGATCTGCACGGATCCCAATTGCAGCGCGATGGTTCCGATCACGAATCCTCAGAAGCAATTATTGTTTCCGGCGGGGGCTTTGGGAGATTTCTTTGGGCCGGGGACTACAGTGGGGATTCCGTTTGCGGCGCAGTTGGGAGTGCGGGTGAATTTCTAACGGGAAATGCTGGCGGCCCCGGAGGGGCTCGAACCCCCAACCCTTGGTTCCGAAGACCAATGCTCTATCCAATTGAGCTACGGGGCCGCGATGAACTTGACTGCGCTTTGAGTGATTGCCTATGGCGCCGGGCTTCGCCCAGGCTTGGACGGCCGAGGCGGCCGTCGCCACATGGACATGGGCTCGGGCCGAAGGCGGCTGTCGCCACATAACTTCTTCAAGCCAAAGAAAATGGGGTGGGAAACGGGAATCGAACCCGCAACCGCCGGAGCCACAGTCCGGTGCTCTGCCAGTTGAGCTATTCCCACCGCAGGAATTTCATTATAGCAATTTGGCGGGCGTAGGCGGGGCTTCGAATCCCGGATTTCAGCCCGAAGTTAGATCCAGCCGTGTCGTCGAGCAAACTGCAGGCACAGCACGACTACAGAAATTCCGAACAGAATCAGCATAACGTTTCGCGCTTGGCGCAGGCGTGCGAGTTTTTCCGGAGGGACTGTCGTCGACATCACGTCGATGAGGAATGCGCTCATGAGGAGATCGATGGCGATGAAGATGATCCATCCCAGCGGAAGATATTAGAACATGGCGGCCGGCGAATGGGATTTACAGCATAGTTGGGTGCGCCGGGCTTCGCCCAGGCTTGGACGGCCGAGGCGGCCGTCGCCACATGGTCTCTGCTAGTTTCGGCCAACCCCTACGTACTCGAATCCGAGGGCGCGGAGGCGGGTGGAGTCGAGCAAGTTCTTGGTGTCGACGATTACGGGCTTTTTCAGAAGGTGCTTGATGCGGTCGAAGTCGAGGGCACGGAACTCGGGCCATCCGGTGCCAACCACGAGCGCGTCGGACCCTTCTGCAACCGCGTAGGCGGAATCGCAAAAACGAACGCCTCCGCTGAGGTGCGTCTTGGCTTCGGGAATCGCGACTGGATCATAGGCGCGGACGCGAGCTCCTTTGGAAACCAGGCCCTCGGCAAGGCGTAGAGAGGACGATCCGGCAACGGAATTCGTGTTCGGCTTGAACGCGAGTCCGAGGATGCCGACGTCTTTGTTCTCCACTGAATTCAGGGCAGCAGAAATCTTATCGACCAGGCGATCGGCCAGCAGGCCATTCACATCGCGGGCTGCATTCAGAACTTTCAGGGAGACGCCCTGTTGCTGCGCGAGTTGCATGAGGGAGTCCATATCGGACTCGGCGAATACGCCGCCCATGCCAGCACCTGGCTGGAGGCAGCGGGGAGCGATCTTTTTATCGAGGCCGAGGGCGAGGGCGAGGTTAACGGCATCGGCGTTCACCCGCTCACAGAGGGTAGCCACTTCGTTGATGAACGAGATCTTGGTCGCGACGAAAGCGGTCGCCGCCTCACGCACCAATTCGGCGGTGGCCTGATTGGTCACAATTACCGGGACGCCGCGCATCACGAGGGGATGGAAGATCTGCTTCAAAACCTGCACCGCGTCGCTCGAGCTTGACCCAAGAATCAGGCGGTCGGGCCAGTTGAAGTCTTCCACAGCGCATCCATCTGTGAAGAACATCGGCTGGGACACGATGGTGGCCTGGAGCCCGATATCCTTGATACTTTTTTCAAGCGCGCTAGCTGTGCCGACAGGAACGGGAGTGACGATGGTCAGGATTGGAGGTTTCGGTGCAAGGCGCGTGATGCGAATGGCAATGTCGTTGAGATTCTCGGCTTTGTCTTCCGCAAGGAAAATGACGCCGGTCTTCCGGGCGAATGATTCGATATCGGTGGAATAGGCAAGGCGTCCGGCACGCACGTTGCGGCGGATAATTTCTTTTAGATTCTTCTCGAAGAAGGGGATATTGCCCTGGGCCATCTCGACCATGCGGGATCGGTCGGGGTGGCAGCAAGAGACGGGAGTGCCGAAGTCCGCGAGGCAGGCCGAAATCACCGTCCCGAGATACCCTGAGCCGTAAACCCCGATCTGCATGTGATGTCTCCCCGTTCGATGGCCGGAAAACCCGCGTCAGAATTGGCGTTTGGCGAAATTTCCGGACACTCGCCCTACTCCTTATCTACAGGGGCGCAGTAGGGTTTTCAACACACGGGAGTGAGATGTACCTAGGGCCATGTACGCGTGGCGGGAGTAACCCGGGCGAGGGAACGAGAGTACTCTATCGCGAAACCAGGCGCTGTCCGAGTTGGACGGGCGCAAGATCGACCCAGCAGTTGAGTGAATCTTCGCGGACAAAGGTCAGTCTTTCCAGCAGGATGCGCCGGCTGCCGGAGTAGTTCTGCCAGCGCTGGCGGGCGATCTCGAAGGCAGCCTGAGCAGGCGGTTCGGCGCCCATCTTCACAATGGTCAGGTGCGGGATGTATGGCCACTCTTCCTTAAATTGCAGTTCCGCCGTGTTGAGCTTGCGATGTAAGTCGGACATGTGTCCGGCTGCGGTCTCGACTCGGATGAAGACGGTAGGCGTTACCGGGATGAAGGTTTCGACCGGACCTAAGGAAACTTCGAAAGGCTCTTCTTCGCCGCAGATTCTCTCCAAGACCTGAAGGGCGGCACTCTCAGAGCCGCGTAATGGGCGAGGCGGCAGGATCGAAAGATGGGCCGCCATGTGGGGAAGGTCCGGATGCAGTTCCCGCCGAAGATTTTCCACGAACTCGCCAGCCGGGCTTTTTAAATAAGCCACCAGCGCATAACGCCCCGTCTGCATAACTGGAGAAAAATTATAACGCGTGGACCGGGAAGGTTGATGTGTTTGTTCACTCGAACATTGTGGCCCGAGGTTCCGCCCTCACGGAAAAGTGGTACGTACTTCCACAAAAGATTTACTCTGGGAGGCCAATTCGAGGAGGGAGTAGCCGATGAGACGGAGAGAATTCATTCGCAATATTGCAGCCGCGGGAGCCGGGGTATTAGTGTTCAGATCCGCTCCCCGAATCTTTGCTCAGACCGTACCGGGACGGATTGAGATCCTGATGGACGAACCTCTCGGCACGATCTCGCCGAACATCTACGGCCATTTCGCGGAGAATCTCAGCGGAGTGATCTACGACGGTATATGGGTCGGCGAGAACTCGAAGGTGCCCAACGTTGGCGGCATTCGCAAGGAACTGATCGATGAGATGAAGAAGATCAATCCCGCGATTGTTCGCTTTCCAGGAGGCTGCTTCGCCGATAGCTATGACTGGCGCGACGGAATAGGCCCGGTTGACAAGCGCCCTCACCGCACGAATTTCTGGAATGGCGGCGAGAAGGCTGGCGCTCCCGACGCGCACCGTTACGATCCAAATCGGTTCGGTACGAACGAGTTTGTGCAGTTCTGCCGCGCGATCGGAGCTCAGCCTTATCTGGCGGCGAATCTACGCAGCCTTCCTGCCCAGGAATTTAATCGATGGATTGAATACTGCAACTCCCCCGCAAGCAGCACCACACTGGCCGACATGCGCGCGGCCGCGGGATTCAAAGATCCTTTCAACGTTCACTACTGGGGAGTGGGGAATGAGTCGTGGGGATGCGGCGGAAACTTCACGCCGCAGGAGTATGCCGTGGAGTACCGACGATTCACGGCATGGGCGCCGGGGTATCCGGGAGCGGACCTGTCCTTTGTTGCGTCCGGACCAAATGATGACAAGTGGGACTGGACCCGCGGATTTCTGGAAGAGATTGTGCGCAAGGGGAAGAACGAAGTCAGGGGGATTTTTGGTCTGGCGCTGCACTACTACGCCTGGAACTTGAGCCGAGGAAAGACTTCAGACTGGAATAAAGGAAAAGGGGATGCCGTCAACTTTGACGAGGTGGACTGGTACGAATTGCTGCGCCAGGGCGATGTCATGGAATCGTTGATCAAAGGACACTGGATCGCCATGGGGGAATTCGATGCAGACCACCACATCAAGCTGGTGGTGGACGAGTGGGGCCCGTGGTACAAGCCGGGCAGCGAACTCACGCCCGGAGATCAACTGGAGCAGTTGCCGACTTTGCGCGATGCCGTGTTCAGCGGAATGACGCTGGATACATTCAATCGGCATCCGGAGAAGGTAGGCATCGGGTGCTGTGCACAACTGATCAACTGCCTGAATAGTCTTTACCTGGCGCATGAAGATCGATTCTGCGTCACTCCGGTCGGGCACGTTTTCGCAATGTATGCCGCGCATCAGGAAGGAACGGCTCTGAGAACAGAGTTTTCCGTACCTTCCATTCACTACGACCGCGACGGACAGACGGCAAGCTTTTGGGGACTGCAAGGTTCCGCATCTCTGCATGGGAAAGAACTGGTGCTGACGGCGGTCAATCCGGATGTCAAGAATCCGATCGAGGCGCAGATTGCGGTTCGCGGCGCGCGGGTAAAGAGTGGAAGTGCGACAGTGCTCACTGCGTCTGACATTCATGCTCACAATACGTTTGAGCAGCGGCAGGCTATCGTTCCTACGACGGCGCAGATGGAGATCAAGGGAGATGCGCCGGTATTCCGCTTCCCCGCTGCGAGCGTGGTGAAGCTCACGCTGGCTCTCGCGTGAGAGATTGCGGCGAGGAACTCGCTCAGCGCGCGAGTGGAACAAAGTGACGGCGTGCTTTAGAATCAATTTTGTACGTTATGTCGGGGCGTAGCGCAGCCTGGTAGCGCACCTGCCTTGGGCGCAGAGCTAGTTCTTCCAACGCGTCTATCTCACACCTCGGTTTTTATTGTTTCCAATAACTTGGGGAATCTGCTCTTCGTTCAAAGTTAACCCAAGTGGACTGAAAACGGTCGATACGGACACGGTCTGAGCACGGGGCGTACACCTGCTTTCAGGCGGGTCTACGCCACGGCTTGTTCGAGACTCTCGACATGATTACGCAGTGTGTTCCAACCCCTCGTGTCATTTCCTGTCTCCAGGAAATTCGATGTTGAGAGATGGATCAGACGTTCGCCTACGATATCCCATGGAGCTGCCAGATGGAACATGACGGCGACGATGCGCGGGTGCATCTCCCGGAAGCGCTTAAGACCCCATTGCTGAGTGTGGTCATCGAGCATTTCAGCTAGCGCCTCGCCAATGACCTGTTTGCCCATGCCCGCCGACGCGAAGCATCCGAGATTGCCTTTGGTGAAGACACGGCTGAGTGAAATCGCGACAATGCCATAGTCGTTCTCATTGCCGGGCTTGTTCAATTCCTTCCCCAACTGGGAAGCAGCATCCTCGATGTTTTTGCGGACGCTCTTCTCCGAGAACGGGCGCTTGCACTCGGTCTGAAACAAGGCCGCGGGTGCACGAAGTTTTATATCGGGCTCTCCCACTTCAATTGCGCTCCCTGCGTTCTTCCAGTCTGCCGCGAGGGACAATTCAAACATCGTATTGCGAGCCTCACCATTTTTCGGCGGTTCATCGAACGGCGAAATCGGGCCGCACAACGCGCGCGTCAACTTCGCCGTGAGGGCAGGCGATGAATCGCCGTAGAAAGCCTTGACGATTTCGTGAATTTCCATGGCCTCGAAAAGACCATCCATGTAGTTGCTGATATGCGCGCGAGGGCCTCCCCGTTCGACGATCGCCCGTTGTTCTTTCGCTCTTTGGACCATCTCGACCGCCTGGTGCCAACGGTCGCCCTTTGGTTCAATGCCCAAAGATCTTAGCCACGGATCAAGTTTATTCAGCGACTTTAGCGCCGCATCAAAGCTCGCAACTTTCATACAGTTTCCTCCTTACCCAGCCCCCCATCCGCAAACACAAAAGGCCTGCGCATCATGGGTTCCGAAGAATCCATCATGTGCGGGCCCTTAGTTTGAAGAGGAAGGGATCGAACTCTTGACACTACCGCGACTACTTGCCGGTCGGGCTCAAATCACGTCGTGGTGTTATTTTACGCCCCAATTGGGGCGCGAAATGCCGACCATCATTTCGCGACGCGGACGCCCCTGTTTTCATAGCGAATTCACGCCGGCCGATGCGGCGAAGGCATTCTCTTGCACCTGCATCTTTGCTAGCTCAGCACGGATTGACGCATTCCATTTATCCGACTTGCCGATCTCAGGCTTGGGTTTGACATCTGAGGGAGCAAGACCGGCCAGCTTGCGTTCGCGTCTTCGTTGTTGATACGCGGCCCTCCTCTTAAACGCGATGTGGTCGAGGGCCAATTCTACCGGGTCCGGCAGCGGGTCAAGGCCCTCGATTTTCCAGCGCAATGTGCCTGTGTATCGGCACAACTTGCCCGTGTGAACGAACTTTTTGAGGTGCCTGGCCAATTCGTCATAAGGCGATGTCCAATGCCGCGGCATATCCATCAACCGCTCTCTGAGGCGATGGAGCGCGATCGATACTGCCGGCCGCGCCTGCTCGCTAGCGACCTCAATCTGACCGAGTAGGCTCGGGTAGCGTGCCACCCAAATCAAGCCAGCTTTGAGATGCTTTTCGATTTCGAGAAATTGCGGCGATACGGTGCCGATTCGGAAGTGCTGTTTGGAGACCATCGCGAGCACTCCTCGGATCCCGTTGGGCAGCAAGGTCACTGGTCCGGTCGGTACTGCGCAATTGAGATGTAGCGGTGAATCGATCGCGATCTCATCCGAAGCGGTGAAACACATCCCGTCTTTGAGATGCATTTCCCGGCAGATCGCCTGCGCCGTTTCTCCTCCTTCGGTCGTGCCAGCGTGAATGGTGTACTTGCGAAACGTGCGCCTGAAATATTCTCTGTACGGCGGCCGGTTTTCGAACTCACTCAGCAAGAGTCCGTCGACGAGTAATCCTGAAGGCACGGGAATGTTTCCGCACATTAGGATCCGGGCTAAATATTTCAGGTTCTTGTCGGTGGTCAGAACCAGTTCATGGCTGCTGAACGGGACGTCGAATACCCACCGGCCTCGGTCCATCGTCATTTTCGCATCGAACGGGATTTCGCCCAGTTCGGTCATCCATCCCGACTGTCCGAGATCATTAAAGGTGTACCGGCCATTTTCTAGAACGAACAATCTGGAAAAAGTTTCCGCCATCCTCGGCGGCATCTGGCGCGTCAGCAACTTCATCCAGCGTTCAATTCGCTTGCGCACTGCCTCCGAATAGCTATCGGCACAACTCTTGCCTGAACCGCTGAGTGTGGCTTCGCCAGCCATTCCTGTCTCTTCCAGTTTGACTTTGCCAACGAGCAACTTTGTTCGTGCGCTGATCAAATCGTGTGCATCACGCCAGCCAGCTAGACGAAAATCGAAGATCCCGATGAAAACCCCTCTGAATTGTAGAATCCAACGGTTATCCGGCTTCGGAAGTTGCAGCAGCACATTGGGCACATTTGCAATGCTGAGATTGAGCCACTCCGGAATCTCGCTGCTCTCAATCCAGTTGGCGGCCCCTTTGATGAGACCGTCTGCCCAATCGCGTGGAACAAAAGGCGGGTCTGGCCTCTGATCCCTAAACCATTCGTGCGAAAGCTTCCTATACTGTTCGGACGGATCGAATGATGGTTGCGCGTCCATTTCTCGGTGTACCTTGTTACACCCTGAGCGAGGTGCCAATTGTGCTGACACGCTAGCGGAGTGTACCTTTCCTGAATTTTAAGCATTTGGACCTTGTCACTCTCCAAAACTTTCGTCATGGCAGTGCTCAGGCCGACAACTCATGCCTTCATACATAGCCGGACGCAAAACGCCGATTTGTAACATTCGGCTCCGTTAGCTCTGGAAAACGCTTCCGGGGAGAACCATCCCACCCCAAGAAGGCTTTCAATGTGTCATATCAGTTGCGGAAACAGTATTTTTTGGGTAAGATATTACCCATTATGTCGAGAACTGGACCACCTCTGCTGCCCCGAGTTTCCCGCCTCTTGCGAGGCTATGGGGAGAACTTGAAGCTGGCCCGCCTCCGCCGCAGATACTCGGCGGAATCGGTGGCTCAGCGCGCCGGCATTTCTAGAAAGACTTTGTCGAGAGTGGAAAAAGGCGATGCGGCAGTCGCGTTCGGAATTTACGCACGAGTGATGCAGGTGCTGCGCCTCGAAGAGGACCTCGCGAAACTGGCCGTCGACGACCCGCTGGGTCGAAAATTACAAGACACAGGCTTGTCTCCGAAACGCCGCGCACCAAAACGGCCGATCTCTCCGACTCCAACTGCTGACAGTGTCGACAAACCGAAGGAAACGCCCTAATGCCCGGTCTCGATACTGTCGAGGTATGCATCGATCTGGAGCGGTTTGGCCACCCTGTTCTCATGGGACGGCTTCATCAGCAGCAAAGTGGCGCTGGTGAAATCTTTTCCTTTGAATATGACGGGGCGTGGCTGGAACAACCGGAAGTCTTTTCATTCGATCCGGACCTCGCTTTAGCAGCCGGTCATCAGTATCCGGCACCCCAGCGCAAGAACTTTGGCATTTTCCTCGATTCGGCGCCGGATCGGTGGGGCAGAGTGCTCATGCAACGCCGTGAAAACGTGCGCGCGCGCCAAGAGAAACGCAAACCTCGCGCCTTGACTGAATGGGACTTTCTCCTCGGCGTTCACGACGAAACTCGTTTGGGCGCGTTGCGTTTTCGAGAGGCAGTCAATACACCTTTCATCGATAGCGACGCGCAATTTGCAGCTCCACCCCTCACTTCTCTGCGGGAGTTGCAGGCCGCGAGTCTCCAGTTCGAGAAACACATCGACGACGAAGACAATCCCCTTTATGAAAAATGGATAACACAACTGTTCGCGCCAGGATCTTCCCTCGGCGGAGCGCGGCCGAAAGCATCTGTGCGGGATGAAGCCGGAACATTGTGCATGGCAAAATTTCCCAGCAAAAACGACACCCGCGATATGGGCGGATGGGAACTCGTCGCTCACAGCATGGCGAGAAAGGCAAGGATCGTTGTCCCCGATGCCGGCACCTTACGTTTCCCGGAGAGCCCCTATACTACGTTTGTGGTGAAACGTTTCGATCGGACGTCTAGAGGAAGCCGACTGGCTTTCATTTCCGCCATGACTTTGACTCAGCATAGTGATGGCGAAGCCGGGGCAAGCTACCTGGAACTTGTCGATCTATTGCAGTCGCGCGGGGCCGACACACGGGCGGACTGCATTCAATTGTTTCGACGCGTGTTGTTCAACATCCTTATTCACAACACTGACGATCACCTTCGCAATCACGGATTCTTTATCGACGAAAGCGGTATCCGGTTGTCGCCCGCTTACGACGTCAATCCGTCGGTTGATCGACAAGAACTGACACTGGCGATCAACGAGGTCGAGACTGCTTGTGATGTTTCCATCGCCATGGAGGCTTCACGAGACTATGGATTGCGCGCGAGCGAAGCAGACGAGGTGCTAAAGCAAGTGCAAAACGCGGTTGCCAGCTGGCGAGAGGAAGCAACCCGGATGAACATTCCTAAGGCAGAACAAGATTTGATGGCCGACGCATTCCAGGGGTGAGAGCTGCGAAGTCTCCGCCGCTCTAGGTTTCAGCTTTGAGACCCGGAAGCCCGGTGAGCAGCGCCCGCTCCGCGACGTCAGTGACGTGAGGGATTGTGCGGCTTAGCACACGATGTTGAAACTGAAAACCACAGCCCATAACTGCCAGTCGATCTCAAACGGAAGCTTTCTGCGAACACTCCAGACGCCCTCCAAGGCCGTTCCGCGGTCAAAAAACATATACAATCATGCCGCCTGGTATGAGGTCGTTTCCCCGCAGATCATCTGCGGGATGCGACCAGCCAGCTGTTCGAATCCATGATGGCCGTCCGTTCCGATCGTCTCCTCATGTTGCGCAAACTGCGTTGTCCGCGATTCCGCGAGCGGCCATTGGCCCTTGTCTCGGTGCCGTCATTTCCTACGACGCGCAGGTTTCTCAAAGGTTCATTCGTACCTTGAGAAAGGATGCCTGTCATCTGACCTAACGAGTGCAGAACGTTGCAATATGACCTGGAGCAAACGGTACTGCTCGTGGCGACCGCCGGCTGACTTTGATCATCTAGATAGACAATGGCACAATTTCGAACTCGGTCTGCGCGGCTAATCCGTTCAATTCAGCTTTCTCGACTGACGAAGCACCTGGAGTTCGAAGTCCAAGGAGTCGCGCGGTTCGGCTTCGTTCCCGGGCAATGGCTTTCGGTCAGAGCGACCACTTCTCAAGGTGAGGAGATCACACGGGCGTACTCGGTTGTGTCGGCGCCGTCGGAGGGGAAAGAGTTCGCATTTTGTCTGAATCGCGTGCAGGGCGGCTTCATGTCCAACTATCTTTGCGATTTGCAGCAGGGGGCGGAAATATCCTTTCAGGGTCCGTTCGGCGATTTCATTCTGCGACCGCCGCTGACCGACACTGTGCTCATTGCCACGGGCACCGGAGTCGCACCGTTTCGATCGATGCTGCTAGCGCTGTTTAACCAATCGGCCGAACACGGGCCTGTTCGCGAGACGACCGAGCTGCCAGTCGTCGCACGAGCGCAACACTTTTGGCTGTTGTTTGGCGCGCGCTTCGAGCAGGACATCTATTACCGGGAAGACTTCAAGCGTATCGCCGCTGCACAATCCAATTTTCATTTCATGCCCACACTTAGTCGTGGCGGACCGGAGTGGCGCGGGTTGCGAGGATACGTTCAGGAGCATCTGAGAGAAGTAGTGGGTGGACGTCGAGACATGCAGGCCTACATTTGTGGTCTTGATAAGATGGTGTCGGTCAATCGCGACTTGCTCGGAACCTTAGGCTGGAGCCGAGAGTCCATTCGCTATGAAAACTACGATTAACCCGCCGAAATTCTTCTCAGGGACGTCGACTCGACAAAAACTCGCGAATAGCGTGGAAATGCCGCGGCGACTGAGCGCACGGCACTCCGGCTAGTCAGCTGCGGACTAGCACTGCTGGGCGGACCTAAAATGCCAGAACAATCTGAACCCCAAGGAAAAGGGCTCACGGGTTTGCGAATGAGGCTGACCTCGTGTCTCACATTCTGAGTCCTACATGCCTGTGATCTCGACCACAAGTCGCGGTGATACTCGAATCGGATCGCAATGCAAGCTAGGCGCTGGACCGGCCTGCGAATCCCGTCTGAAGGTGCAGAATAGCTAGCAAGGACGGGAACCGCGTCGAGCGACCGCCCGCATTTCCTATCAGAAAGGAACATTCCATTGCCAAAAAGATCTCTGCCAAGACCAGTCGAGGAATTCAGGAAACGGTACAAAAAAGTGTGGGAAGCGTTCGAAGAGTTGGGAGAGCAATGTCACCAGGCAGGACCGCTGGATGAAAAGACAAGGCGCCTGGTGAAGGTTGCGCTTTCCCTCGCTGCGGGACTGGAAGGAGGAACTCACTCGGCCGTGCGAAACGCAGTCAAGGCTGGAGTCACAGACGAAGAATCGAAGCAGGTTGCGGCGCTTGCGGTCACCACTCTTGGTTTACCGGCAGCCATCCGTGGCTTCACCTGGATCGCAGACACGGCCGACAAGTCTTAGGTCTGCCGCAGCACTTTGCGGTTGAGGCCCCAACAGGAAGTCCAAGGCTGTTCCAGAAACCACGCCAAGTTGTCCAAGGCGGGAGACCGCCTTCGCCAGTCGCCAATTGGAGACGGCGGCGCCGATTCCGCCCTGAATGATCGTCGGAAGATTGCTCATCAGGAAAGTCCTGCGTCGAAGGCGCATTGTTTCACACATGCGTGAGTTCTGTAATAGATGTTCGTGGCTAGCTCGTTCAGATAAGGCAAGAAACCTGCTCGATGTCGAACTCTCCTCTAAGTTCGACTTCCAGTCAGATCGGTGATGAGTCGTACTTTCCTCCGACCGGCCATCTCGTTCGCAACGTTCTGCTTCTCGCTGTACGACAACATCCGCGACGCCAGAGGGAAGATCAACTTGTCCTCGATGCTGATGTGCTGCTTGTAGATCGCAGCAAGTCTTGCAACTGAGCTACGGAATTCTTCGATCTCAATATCCGATAGATTCCCGCGCGAAAGAGATAGCGTGCCGAGACGTTCCACTGCGTTGTGCAACTCGGTGGCGACGCGATGTTCCTCCTCGAGCTTTTCTATTCTTGAAAAGACGGCGACTATTTCAGGATCCCGCATCTGACGCAGTCGTGGAAACAACGACTCTTCCTCGTCGGCAGTGTGCTTTGGAGCGGCTTGGCTGAAATAGAGCAAAGCGGACTCGAGTGCTCGCGCTGTATCCTCTGTCAGGGGGCGGTCTATCATTGCCGCGACCGCCTCGAGCGTGCCGAGAAACATCTCGATTCGCCGGTGGCAGTCCGATAACAAACCGGTTGGGTCGGTGAAGTGGTGAGCCTTTGCTCCAATTTGAACTGGCATATTCCTAATTTTACTAGGTCGACCCGCACGACGCTGTGACAAAAGTCCCAACGCCACCGGCAAAACCACGATCGAGACGAAGAGGGCACTGCAAAAAGGTCGCGTCAACCGGCGCCACGTTTTGCGAGCCCGCAATCCGCCCAGAGTCCTTTCCCAACGCGACATCGAAGAAGTTTCGAATGACCTCCTTGCCGGACTGTGCAATCAAATTCCGTTTTCCGTCGTCCCTTCCAACAGACCATCGGGCAGCTGTTCGCGCCAGGCCGACCATGCTTCCTAGTCCGGCTCAATGTGAAATTGCAGCTCGTAAGCGGAACTTCCGTAGCGAAACGCCTGATGCTGATTTGCGGTGCTGGAGGCCAGCAGTGTGCCTCCATTCGGCACGTCGAAGGTATCCCTGTGCCAGTGGAATGCAGAGAGAGCCAAACCGGTTTTTCCGATGACAGGATCCCGTTTGCCCTCGTCCGTCAATTCGACAAATCCAAATCCGATTTCTGGGCTCGCCCCGGGATATACGGCTGCGCCGAGAGCGTGCGCAAGCAACTGGGATCCGAGACAGACACCCAGAACCGGGCAACCGCGTCGTAACAAATTTTCGATCAGACGGACTTCCTGGGTCAGAAACGGATAGCTTCGGCTTTCATACACGCCCATCGGGCCGCCCATCACTACCAACGCCTCGACCTCTTCAGAGTCGGGAACTGGTTCACGTCGGTCGAGATGCCGTACGTTGAGCTGCAACCCACGTCTCCTCGCTTCCGCGGCAATCAAGCCCGGTCCCTCCTATTCGACGTGCTGCAGGATTGTCCAGGATCGAGCCATTTCTCTGGGTCCCAACTCATCATTATCTTATGTGTTCTTACGCTGCTTCCGTCGCACTCGGGGGACGGCTGTTGAAAGTGAATACCAGATTGGTCGCGAAGACCGTCACCGCGGTCATCTCCGTGACGGCGGACACGGGAAGCCACGACCAAGCCCAAATACCGAATCCTTGATAGGCAATGATTTCGGAACTGACACGAAGAAAGCAGCCAATGGCGAGCAGCAGGAGTGACAGGAACATCAGTTTGGTGCTGAACAGCAAGCGCATCCCAGAGAATGCAGGCAGGATTCGCTGTCCGATGCTGAAAACCATTGTGGCCAGGAAACCCACAGTCAAGGCGTGACGGGACGCGCCCCAGATCCCATGAGAGTCTGCGACGAGCGAAGCCCAGATTCCGAGAACAGCGGCAACCAGCGCCCACAAATACGCCAGTCGAATGAAGATGGGAAAGCTCGGATGTACTCCCTTGGTCTTGGCCGCCTGTTGTGTCGGTTCAAGTAGACGCAGGGCCCACGTTGAGATCAGGATCCCTCCGCATAGGGCAATGGCCGCGAATAGTATTGAGCCTGCCAGTGCAATGAGCACGCCAAGCGAATTCACCGCAACGGCCACAAGCAACCAGCGCTCCCGGATTGGGCGCAATCCAAGGAAAACAGGCAGCCACTTGGCGCTGAAGCCCCAAACGAAGGGAACGAGGAACCCCCAGGTCTCAAGCACAAGGAACCGCTGGTCGAAAGCGGCCGGCAGCTCTGGAGAGATGCCGCGCGCGGACAGGTATACACATGCACCCAAGTTGACCAGCAGAGTGGCGAGGAAACCAACTGACGCGGTGATCACCACCAGCACCCATTTTTCAAGCGACTTCTTTCCCCTTTCCTGGGGGCGATGGCCGGAGACCGACGAGAAGAAAATGAAGAAGGCGGTGAGTTCGAGTGCGGCTGACACTGGCAGCAAAACTCGCCATTGCCACTCATACACACCGATCAGCCAGCGCAGCGTGATGCCCGCGGTCCAAAGAGCCCAGCACGTCCACGCTGCCCAGAGGGCGAATGGATTCGAGCGCCTTAACTTCGGGATCGAGTAGAAGCCGATCCCCAGAATGAAGGTGCCAATCCAGCCGAAGATCTGGGCGTGACCGTGCGCCTGCACCCAACCCGCCGAAACCGAACTTGCCGCGCGATGGCTGCTGATCGCAAGCAGGTTCCACACACCCAGAAAGGTGCCCGGCAGCAACATAAATGCCAAGCCGGTGGTGATATAAAGGATCAGCAGGCGCGAGAGGCTCTTCTCGCGCGCCCGCGTGATCTCAAAAATCTCGCCTGCCGTGAGCGACCGACCGGCTTGGCTCTCGATGCGGGTTGGTAATGCGGACACCTTGCTGTTTCCTCTTCGTTAGTGCAAGCGCTCCATCTCGATTGCGCGGGGGAACAGGATGTTATTTTCCAGGTGAATATGCTGGTGCAGGTCCTTCTCAAAATCAGCCAGCGCCTGGTAGAGCGTCTGGTAACTGATGCAGGCATCTCCAGGTGCTGTGTATCCCGCACTGGCCTGGCGCATTGTCCGTAGCGCTTCGCCAGCCGAGTCATGCTCATGCATCATCATGGAGACGGGGTTCTGTACACTGCCGAATGGCGGCGGCAGCACCGTTTCCTTTTGGATTACCGACTCCTCCATGCGCACGATGTACGGGAACAGAACTGCCTCCTCCTTCATCATGTGCATGGTCAGTTCTTGTGCCTGGGCGCGAAATGTGGCTCGCATATGCTCCAGTTCGGGGTGGTTTTTGCCGTGCACGGAGACGACCTTATCGAACAACGGGCCAAGTCTCGCGATCTCTTCCCGCGTGTATTTGTGGTGCGTGCTGTTGATATGGGCAACCAGGTCTGCCAAAGGTTCGATCTGCCAGTTTCGATTCTTCTGCTTGGTCCGGGCCGCCTCCTCTGCGAGTTCCAAGGAATCGATAACCTTGTCTACGGAGAGGTTCGCCGCGGCACACGCCGCTTCGAGTGATTTGCCTCCTCCGCAGCAGTAGTCGATGCCAACTTTTTCGAATACGCGCGTGGCTTCCGGATTCTCCAGGGCCAAATCGCGTACGGTTCTTTGAGTGCTCACGCTCATCGCAGTTCTCCTTACAACCCGCTTCATAAACGAGTCGCTACGCACTGAGCTTAGTGAGGCGGTGGAAGGAGAACGATGACTTTTGTCACGCGAGCTGCTTTTTTTCAGATGCTATCCGGCATACCCCTGCTTGCCGGTGAATCTCTCCACTGTTTGCTGGTGGCTGCAAGTCATTGCAGCCCGAAGTACTCCGGGGTAGCGTAACAATCGAGGATCTTGAGGCCCACCCGGCGTTCCGCCACGTCTAACCGAAGGGCACCAGCTCTGCCGCGAGGGATTACTCGGCGTTTTTTGTCTCGTTTTCGAGGGCCTGGAGATCTCGTATCAGCACATTCCGTCCGTCGACCTCGATGATTCCTTCCGCCTGGAGACGACTGAGATTTCGGGAGACGAGTTCGCGCACAGTTCCGATCTGCGCTGCGAACTCCTGGTTGCTGGCGGGCAGTAAAATCTCGGTACCATGGCTTACGCGTTTTCCTTCTTTGTGCGCCGCTCGCAGCAGGAACGATGCCAGCCGGTGACGAACCGTGGTGAAGGAAAGCTCCTCGATGATGCCGACCAGCCGTCGCAGACGCGCCCCGACAACGCGCAAAACTTTGAGCGCAACCTGGGGATGAGCCAGACAAAGCGACTGGAAATCTTGTTTGCTGATGAACAGCAGTGTGGCGTCTTCGATGGCGGCTACCGACGCCGGGTAGTTCCCTCCATCAAACACCGGCAGTTCGGCGATCGAACTGCCTGGCCCATCCACGCTGAGCACGTGCTCGCGCCCGCCCGAAGAACTCTTGAAGATGCGCACATGTCCCGACTCCACGATGTATAAACCAAGGCACCGCTCACCCTCTCCAAACACAACCTCTCCCGGCGCGTAGTTTCGCGGAACAGTACGTTGGGTGAGAAAAGCGAGTTCGTTCTCCGCAAGCCCGGCAAAGATCGGGACTCTGGCGAGCGTCTGCGCGTGATTGACTTTCGTTTCCGACATGGCACTTATTGTACGGAAACAACGCCGAAATCAGAGGCGACCCACGGAGAGCGGTTAATGGACTGGCACCGGGAATGGCGCGAGCGTCGAGGCCGCCCCGGAGGCCAGACCAGTTTGGTTACCAAATGGAAGCCGAAGGGGATCAAACATCAAATGCGACAAGCTAACTACGATGCGGGAATTCAGATCTTTAGGGCGTGATACGCGTGCGACAGGCACGCGGAACGTCAATTATGCCACGCTAGTGAGATGGATCTCCTTCGCCTGATGGTTCGAGAGCGGCAACGTCGCGGTGATAGTCGTCCCAGTATGGTCAGATGCGAGCTCCAAATTTCCGCCCAACTCGCTCATGCGCTCGCGCATGCCGGATAATCCAACTCCCACGCCCGAACCATGCTCGCGGAAGCTCCTTAGAATCTCTTGGGGAACACCGCGTCCGTAATCCCGAACCGTCAGCACGATCGACTCTGCACCCCTTTTTACATCGATGTCAACGGACGAACTCTTCGAATAGCGATGTACATTGGTCAGACTTTCCTGCACAGCACGGAAGAGTGCCAACTCCAGAGCGGGCACTAAACGTGGCAGCCCCTGCGGGATCTTCAATATCACTTCGATGTTGCTGCGCCTGGCAAATTCTTCAACGTACCAGCGCGTTGCCGAAGCAAAGCCCGCCTCGTCCAATAAGGGAGGATGCAGAAGATGCGAGAGTGTGCGCGTTTCGACAATGCAGCGCTGTACTGTCTGCAGGCAATCCGCGACGAGCTCCGCACATTCCTTTTGTTGTAAATTCAGCCCCGAACCCGCGGCTGCGAGCTGATCCAGGTTGATCTTGAGGCTGGCAAGGTTCTGCCCGAAGCTGTCATGAAGCTCGCGAGCGATTCTCCGATGTTCTTCGTCCTGCGAACGCATCAACTCCAGCGAGAGCTTGCGCAAGTCGCTCGTGCGCTCCTCAACCAGCGACTCGAGCAGCGATTTCGACTCCTGTAAAAGTGCCTCCATCTGCTTACGTTCCGTAATGTCATGACAGATTCCGAACATGCGAGGGCATCCCGATTCATCAGTCAACGTTTTTGCTCGAGTGTGAATCCAGCGTGTACCCCGGCTGGGATGTTCGTAGCGGTAGTCCATGTCGAACTCCTCCCGTTCATTCCAGCAATTCATCGCTGACTGCAATGCGTCCCGATCAGTCGCATGGATGCTGTTCAACCATCTTCTTGAGAACAACTTCTGATCGGAGTCAATGCCAAAGATGTCATAGCATTCCGGCGACCACAGATATGCGTCCGGGCCTGGGTTCCATTCCCAACTGCCGATGCGGCCGGCTGTCCGTGCCAGCCTGAGGCGGGCTCCGCTCTGGCGGAGTTCCTCCTCCACCTTCTTCCGGGAAGTAATCGTATCTTCCAGCAACCGGAAGCTCCTCATCCGAAAATGGATGACTGCGGCAACCATACAAACAGCGCCAATTGCGAATGCCCGGTTTGCCTCATCCACCCAGGAAACGGGTCCGGTGACGGGAGGTTGTGTGAAAAACAAGCCTGGAATCACTAGTGCAGCAAAAACCGCAGCAGTGCTCCACAAGAATCTTACGGAGCAAGTCCAGGCGCAGAGGACAATCACGAAGGAATAGAAGATGGCGATGTTCAAGTCGGCGGGAACGGCCATATCAACCGTAAACACCAGCATACCGAGTGCGAAGACCAACGCCTTGGCGTGAATCGGTTTGAAGCTGCGATCTTCCTTCCCCATTCGTCCTCCGACACGAATTACCGACGGCCCAACAGGTCTTTATTGTTTGTTGGTACAAGTGGGCTGCAATGTGGGAAAAACATTCCTCATATCAATATACGATTTCCGCAAGAGCAAATAGGTCTGCCATTTTGCGCCACCTCTTGACATTGCTAACGGCTAAGGTGCGGAATCTGCGAGTTCCGCGAGGTCTGCGGAGGATCGCGGGCTAGGAGGCCGAAGCTGCGACCAACTCTCCCTTCCTTTGAAATGCGCGATGATTCTGGAGATTGATGCGTGCAAGTTTCGTCAAGCTGTGCGATTGCGCTGGGGATGTCGCCGTGTACCACCAGGCAATTCGCTAGATAGTGGTGGGAATCCTCATGCTGCCGGTTGATGGCGAGTGCTTCGCGAAACAGCCCCGCGGCCTTGGCGTTATCGTGCTCACGTTTCATCGCATCCATGGCAGCATGCGGCTTCTCCCAAAAAAGAACCAGCGCAGCCTTGACCAGTTGGGCAGGCGCACTCGTTTGCTGCATGTCCGTAGTCTGCGGAATGAATGGTTTCGCTTCAGGGTCGCTTTGCGCGAGATCCCAAATCTGATTTGTGCCGAGATTCGTCCAGGTCTCGCTTCGTCCTCGCAGCCAACGCGCCTCCAGACGATCGATCTGCGTTGTGGCGCCAACACCAATGTGAATGCGACGGCTGTCCTCGGAGAGATACGACGAACTGTCGACAGCCCGCCGTAGCGGCACTCCTCCGGCCCAAGCGATCACCGTTGCGCCGTCGCCAAACCCCGATCGGGCCCGGCTGGGCGGAACGCGATTGTGCAGACGAACTTCAACCCAGTTCCCTTGAGGAATGTCGTTGCGCAACAGCCGGATTCCTTCCCTTAAAGAAGCGATTCCAGGGCGCCAGGTCATGGAAGAAACTGCCTTGCGCATTCCAGAATAGAAAGGAAGGCATGGAGGCCAATTTTCGCGGCATTGAGTCCTTCTGTTAGAAGCACTGCCGTTGACGACAAGCAGGTCGGGCCAGCCATCGGAATCAAAGTCGACGAAGCTCGTTCCCCAGCCGATTTTCTGCAACGACGGCTGGCCGATCCCCATGTTCGCCGCGACCTCGGTGAAGTGCAGTTCCGAGCCATTGCCCATTTCTTTCTGCTCCGATAGCAACGACTGGTAGAGCGAATATCCGTGCGCGACAAGTGAGATCAGGCGCTCCGTCGCAGCGTGTTCTGATAGTCCTCGACAAACTTCTGGATCCCTTTGGTTGTGAGCTCGTGTGCGATGTCAAAGCTCTCCCACGGCTCGGTCAGTTTCAGTACCCGGTATGGCAGCGGCTTGAGCGGTTCGCCATTCGACCCGATGGCGTTGTATGCGAATTCGCTATTGGGCAGGGGAAAGCTCTTTCGTGCCCACTGCTCAAGAACCCTTGCCGGTACAGTGACAAGCTCCGCTTCCAGGGCGAAGGAGCACAGCAGGTGATCCTGATGACGGATGCTCGCCGCCAGGGTGCGAACATGTCCGTCGCCCGACCGATACATTTGCTTGATGTTCTTGACCAAATCCATCCCGTTGTCGCCCCGATCATCCAGCCTTCCAATGAAGGGAGACACGTAGACTGGTGCCACCGATCCTATGGTCGCGGCATACACCGCTGCTGCCTGCTCCTGAGAAAAGCACAATGTCATGTTGACCCGAAGGCCCTCCTGAACCGACATCTGCGCCGCTCGCAATCCTTCGTGCGTGCACGGGTACTTGATGTATGCGTTGGGGATCCAGGAGAACATCTCTTTGCCCTGCGCAAACATCTGTTCGGCGGTCGTGCCGAGATCGGCAAACACTTCAATCGACACTCCGGCATCTCCAACCAGCGGAGCGATGCCCTCAACAATATTTCGGTACTCTTGTTTCTCCTCTTGTCCGCTCAGGCGGTGGCCCGACGCCACAAGTCTGCGAATCTCAGGGTTCTTCGCAACCAGCGATGGATTGGTCGTCTGGCCATCGACGAATCCGAGCAGGTCCTTGATCCGGCGAGTCTCGGCTGGATCACCACCATCCACAAGAATTTTCGTTTTTGGCTTATTGATTAGCATTTCGCACTACCTTTCTCGAGACTCAAGAAGCCTCGCAACACAACTCCAGTCTCACGTACTTCGTCATGCGGCTTTCGGTTTGGGATGAAACTCTGCAGTAATGGCACGCAACTGTTCATCCGCATTGCCGCCGACGGCTGATTCGATCCAGGCGAACTGCTCGACGAGCACTCCCTGATCCGTTTCCGACAGGAGTTCGTCCGCAAGTGGGAACAAGATGTGATCGGCCTTCCACATGTGCCCTGGATAGAAATCCACTACGTCCCGCAGGGATCCGACGAGCGGTTCCGAACTCTGCTCGGCAGCGTCCAAGTAGTCGTTGCCCATTTTTCTGAGCGTGGCAAGAAGTTCTTCGACACGATGATGTTCTTCGTAGAAAGTTCGAACTGCGTAGTCGTCAGAGCAGCCCCTTCGGGCACGTATCATGGAGAGCAGAAAATCTTCCTTGCTGTGATGCGACCTCCCAACGAAGGTTGCGAACGATTGCGCCAATTCCCAGACCTGACGCCGGTCCAAACGATCGCCTTTCTCAATTTCCTTGATGATGCCGGCCATGGCTACAATCGCATTCTCGATCAGCTGATGTTCCTCACGCAGCACGTGTGTCGACTTTTCAATCTTATTCATGCTTTTCATGTCCTGTCTGCTTCATCACATCGGGTCTTGAAGCTTTGTCTCTCATGCAATCTTCCTGTTCCTTCGTGTTCCCGATTTCGACTGGGTTTGCCTTCGAACTTTCACATGTTTTGCTTTTTCAGTTTGCTTTTCGAGGTGCCTCCGAGCAGGTCGGGGAGTTGGTGTGGTCGGAACAGATGACTGGGACGGTCCGGCCGAGTCCGCGACTGCATTGTCAGCGCCGGAGGACTCCGTTTCATCGGGCGCGCTCGATGTCATCAAGACAAGTCGACCTCCGTCAGCCCGCGCTCGCTGATCCAGCTGATTCCGGACGCGCTGTAGTTCTTCGATATCCTTGCGCTCGAACAGGCGCGACTGAAAGACCGGAGGGCACTCTGTCTCCTGGCGAACCGGACAGCCCTCGTGAAGTATGGTGTGGGAGAGCAGCACATCTCTGAGTGGTACTTGATATGTGTTGCCACAGGACTGACAGGGCAAGCTAATGCCGACAGTGTCCAAAATATTCATGACTAACCACCTCGATTGGGACTTGGTCCTTAGCGCTCGCGTAGGCGCTCATGCAGCGTCGCGTCGAAAGCCACCGCTGTCGACCCGCTCTCCATTACTCAGCCACCCCGCGTCTCTGATGCGGGCCAGCAAGAGATGGAAGTAAAGGAAACCGGCGTAGGGCTGCCATTTCGCCACGGCACGACACACCCCCCCATAATCCAATGGCTTTCGCCGGCCCAGAAAGCGGGCGAGATTGTTTTGTGCTCCAACATCGTCGCCAGGGAAAACATTCAGGCGTCCAAGGCCGCGGAGCAGGACATACTCTGCTGTCCACCGCCCAATGCCGGGCAGCTGTTCGAGAGCTTCGAGCGCTGCTTGATTGTCGCAATATTCCAGATTCTCGAGATCCAGATTCCCTCGCTGCAGCTTCGAAGCTATTGCCAGCAGGAACTCGGCTTTATGCCCGCTGAAGCCCAGCGCTTTTAATGACCTAAAACGGGCTCCAGTCAAACCCTCTGGAGCGGGGAAAGAGCGCAGATCCGCAGCGGAGCTACCGATCGTCTGGCCATATTTACCTGCCAGGCGGCTGAGCAACAGAATGCCGACCAACAACGACAGTTGCTGGCAGGCGATGCCGTTGGCCACCGCTTCAAACACCGTAGGAAAACGTGGCGGCTTGAGTCCACGAAACTCTTCAACAAGAGGCGCTATTTTCGAATCCTGCTTTGCCAGCCGATAGAAAGAAGAAAGATCCTGGCGCAAGCCCAACATTCGTTCCAACTGATTCTGTACTTCCTTTTGTCCGGACGACGAAAGACTGTGCGCAGTGATATTGACCAGAAGGCTCGGCTTGTCAGCAGGTCCATCCTGTTGAACAAAAACCTCCGCAGGTTTGTGATCGATTTCCAGTACACGTCGAAACGTATTTCCATCCCAGCAGTCAATTTGGTTTGTCGGCCGCCGCCGAAGAGCCCACACCGTGAGGTCCAGCCGGAAGGGCGGGACCGGGACGAGCACGAAGCGGGTCCGCTTCACAGAGGTTCCTCTTCTCGTCGATTTTCCACCAACTGCGACAAAGTTTTCATCATCGAAGACGGGATGCGCCGGCTTGCTCACATCACATGCTGCGCTCTTCGCGCGCAATTTGTCCTCGTTACGATTGTCTCCCGGTCTGGTACGAATCTCCCATTGTGAGGATGTCCCGGACCTGATGATGATGTTCATGAAGGAGATCCTGTTCTCGCTCCACAGCCAATGCTTAGTCGAGCGTAGCTTCGCCTTCAGTGCAGGATTCGGTGGATCTGGTTACACGCCATGCTTCTGAACGATCAATCAGAAAACCTTTGGGCGCTAGGCCTCTTTTTCTTGGTGGTGCTCTTCGTCGTGACATCAATGCTGGGCCTGTCTTACGTATTGGGGCAACGGCACAAAGAGCCGGCCACAGAATCACCCTACGAATCCGGAATCCTCTCTGAAGGCTCAGCCCGAGTGCGCCTCGCGGCAAAGTTCTATCTCACGGCGATGTTCTTTGTGATTTTCGACCTGGAGGCAGTCTTCATCTTTGCCTGGGCAGTGGCTGCCCGTGAACTGGGGTGGACGGGATACGGCGAGCTGACCGTTTTCGTTGCAATCCTCGCGGCGGCCTTAGCTTATCTCTGGAGGCTGGGTGCGCTCGATTGGAGCCCACGATCACGCAGCATCCGGCTGCCGGAGTAGATTTATGCGCTGGTCGATTACGAAAGCCGACACTCGCCCATCAACGGCCGACGCTGACCGCGTGCCGATGGAGCAGGCAGTGCGTCGCAGCCTGGTCCTCTCGCGTCTCGAAGACCTTCTTGCCTGGGGGCGAAAGAACTCGATCTGGCCATTCAACTTCGGCCTTTCCTGTTGCTATGTGGAAATGGCCACCAGCATCACCAGCAAGTACGACCTTGCCCGTTTCGGGGCGGAGGTCATTCGAGGAACGCCTCGAGAAGCAGACTTGATGGTGATTGCCGGAACGGTCTTCATCAAGATGGCGCCGGTGATCCAGCGATTGTACGAACAGATGATGGAGCCTCGCTGGGTCATCTCCATGGGCTCATGCGCCAATTCAGGCGGCATGTACGACATCTATAGCGTGGTGCAGGGCGTCGATAAATTCCTGCCAGTTGACGTTTACGTACCGGGCTGCCCTCCCCGCCCTGACGCTTTCCTGGAAGGCCTTACATTGCTGCAAAAAGCGGTGGGCACGGAACGTCGTCCGTTGAGTTGGATGGTTGGTGCACAGGGAGTGGAACGTGCCGAGATGTCTTCGATGCGCGATTTGAAGTGGGCGGAACGGGCAAAGGCCACAACGCTTCGTTCGCCGGAGGACGTCTGATGCCGGCGATCGCTAAGCCCAGCATTTATGAAGATGTCCTAGGCAGGGTGCGCGACGGGCTGCTTGCGTCGCAAACGATGCCCGATAGCATTCCGACGTTCTGGATAGCCAAAGAGAGCGTGCACGATCTGTTGTGCTATCTCAAGAGCGAAATTCCGCGGCCCTTCCGAATGCTCTACGACCTGACTGCCATTGACGAGCGGCCTAGAAAATACCGCGAAGGCCAGCCCGAGAGTGATTTCACGGTTGTCTATCATCTGCTCTCTTTTGATCGCAACGAATACGTTCGGATCAAGGTTCCGCTTAAGGGGGAACATCCGAGTCTAGACAGCATCACCGACATCTGGCCCGCAGCTAACTGGTACGAGCGCGAAGCCTGGGACATGTTTGGCGTTTCATTCCAGAACCATCCGCATCTGGCACGGATTCTCATGCCCAACACCTGGACCGGGCATCCTCTGCGCAAGGACCATCCCGCGCGCGCAACGGAGATGGGACCATTCCGTCTGCCCGAGGAGAAGGAAGAAGCCGAGCAGGAGGCATTGCGTTTCCGCCCCGAGGAGTGGGGGATGAAGCGGGCTCACGAAGATACGGACTTCATCTTCCTCAATGTTGGCCCCCAGCATCCCGGCACCCATGGTGTGCTCCGCATCGTGCTGCAGTTGGACGGAGAAGTCATTGTCGATGCGGTGCCGGAAATCGGTTTTCATCATCGCGGTGCCGAGAAGATGGGAGAACGCCAGAGCTGGCACACCTACATTCCTTACACCGACCGAGTCGACTACCTCGGCGGAGTGATGAACAACCTCGCCTACCTCACCGCTCTTGAGAAATTGGCTGGCATTGAAGTACCGCCACGCGGGCAGGTGATCCGGGTGATGATGGCGGAATTGTTTCGCATCATCAGTCACCTGGTCTGGTACGGCACGTTTGCGCAGGATCTCGGGCAGATGTCGCCAGTCTTCTTCACCTTCAACGATCGGGAGCGCGCCTTTGGCATTGTTGAAGCCGTCACCGGGGCGCGGATGCATCCGAACTGGTTTCGTATCGGCGGCGTCGCCCAGGATCTACCTCGCGGCTGGGAGCAGTTGGTCCGCGACTTCCTAGACTACTTTCCCCGTCGCCTGCGCGAGTACGACCACATGGTGTTGCGCAACCGGATTTTCAAAGCGCGCACGCAAGGAGTGGGCGATATCACAACCGAGGAAGCGATCGAGTGGGGCATCACCGGACCCAATTTGCGCGCTACGGGCTTGGCCTGGGATTTCCGAAAGAAGCAGCCCTATTCCGGATATAACGACTTTGACTTTGAAATCCCCACAGGCCGCAACGGGGATTGCTATGACCGAGCACTGGTCCGTGTAGAGGAAATGCGCCAGAGCCTGCGCATAATCGAGCAGTGCCTGAAGAACATGCCCGATGGTCTATACAAATCTGCCGACCCGTTAGCCACCCCTCCGGTCAAGGATCACACGATGCACGACATCGAGACCTTGATCACACACTTTCTGAGTGTGAGTTGGGGACCGGTCGTGCCCCCGGGCGAATCTCTCGGAGCGATTGAGGCGACTAAAGGGAATAACGGCTATTACTTGGTGAGCGATGGCAGTACGGTTTCTTATCGCACTCGAATCCGCACACCATCTTTTCCTCATATACAAATGCTTCCCCTGATGTGCCGGGGCCTGATGATTCCCGACTTGCTTGCCATTCTTGGCAGCATTGATTTCGTTCTGGCCGACATAGACAGATGAAGGACGTTGAACCATGTTGACAGTGGAAGAACGACAAGAGATCGAGGCCGAGTTTTCCCGGTATCCCAACAAACGGGCGGTCTCCATTGACGCGCTAAAGATCATTCAGCGGCATCGCGGATGGGTGTCAGACGAGAGCCTGTGCGATCTCGGCAGGTTGCTCGAGATGACGCCGGATGAACTTGACAGTGTTGCGACGTTCTACAACCTGGTCTTTCGCCAACCGGTAGGACGTCACGTCGTGCTGGTGTGCGACAGCGTGAGCTGCTGGATCATGGGCTGCGAGAAGCTGTGCCAGCGCCTTGCCACGCGACTTGGAGTGAGTCTGGGCGGGACCACCTCCGACGGGCGATTTACCGTCCTGCCCATTGTTTGTCTGGGAGCCTGCGATCATGCCCCGACGCTGATGGTGGATAACGATCTGCATCGGGATGTAGATCCTGAAAAGTTGGACGAATTGCTTGACTGCTACCAGTAAGGAACGAAAAAAGTGGAGAAGCCCCTCACCAAAAACATTCCGTCGAACGGCGACGAACCGCTGCTGCTGACAGCGTACGAGAAAGTCGGCGGGTACGAAAGTGTGCGCAAGGCTCTGAAAGCGGCCCCGGCCACAATCACGGATCTGGTTACGAAGGCCAAGTTGAGGGGCCGTGGCGGTGCTGGATTTTCGACCGGCATGAAGTGGAGCTTCGTCCCAATGGGTAAGGATGCGCCCCATCCCAAATACCTGCTCGCCAATGCAGATGAGATGGAACCGGGCACCTTCAAAGACCGGTTGCTGTTGGAAGGAGACCCACACCAGCTGATTGAAGGCATGATCGTAGCGGCCTATGCCATCCAGGCGGACATCGCCTACATTTTCCTCCGAGCGGAATACACTCTGGCTGCGAAACGACTGAGCAGAGCCATTACTGAGGCTTACGAAAAGCATTATCTGGGCAGGAACATCCTCGGTTCCGGCTACAGCCTCGAGATTTATCTCCATGTCAGTGCGGGCCGCTACATGTGCGGTGAAGAAACTGGACTACTGAATGCCCTCGAAGGCAAGCGTGCAAATCCTCGCTCCAAGCCCCCATTTCCTCCAGTCGCAGGACTGTGGGGAAAACCTACGATCGTGCAGAACGTAGAAACGCTGTGCAACGTGCCTCATATCATCAACAATGGCCCGGAGTGGTTCACGAGCCTTAGCCTCACGGCCGATGGGGGCACGAAGCTCTATGGTGCGAGTGGTAAGGTCAAACGCCCAGGCCTGTGGGAGCTGCCCATGGGTACAACCATCCGCGAAATCCTGGAAGAACATGCGGGAGGCATGCGCGATGGTGTGAAGCTTCGCGGTTTGCTTCCCGGTGGCGCCTCGACGGACTTCCTCACCGAGCAACATCTGGACGTGCGCATGGATTTCCGGGAAGTGCAGAAAGCGGGCAGCCGCCTGGGTACAGGGACCATGATTGTACTGGACGATCAGACATGTCCTATCGGGATGGTCTGGAACCTAGAGCGCTTCTTCTCACAAGAGTCTTGCGGCTGGTGCACTCCTTGCTGGAGCGGGCTCAACTGGGCAGAACGGATTCTACGTGGAATGGAGGAAGGCCGAGGGCAGGTGGGAGACCTGGAGAAGTTGGAGTTTCAAACCAAATTTAACGCTCCAGGGCATACATTTTGCGCGCTTGCACCGGGAGCCATGGAGCCGCTGCAGAGTGCCCTCAAGTATTTTCACGCCGACTTTGAGCAGCATATCCGCGAGCATCGTTGCCCCTGGAGATAAGATGGCGGCGATTTACATTGATGATCAAGCCTACAAGGCGGACCCCAAGCAGAACCTGCTACACGCTTGTCTATCTCTGGGATTCAATCTGCCTTACTTCTGCTGGCATCCAGCCATGGGCTCAGTGGGCGCCTGCCGGCAGTGTGCCGTGAAGCAGTTCAAGGATGAGAAAGACACACGCGGAAGAATTGTGATGGCTTGCATGACGCCGGCGGCGGAAGGAACGCGGATTTCAATCCAGGATCCAGAGGCAGTCGCCTTCCGAGCTGGGGTCATTGAGGGCATGATGATCAACCACCCGCACGATTGTCCAGTCTGCGACGAGGGTGGACACTGTCATCTTCAAGACATGACTGTGATGACTGGTCATGACCATCGCCGGTACTCCTTCCTCAAACGCACTTTCCGCAATCAGTATCTGGGCCCGCTGGTGAACCACGAAATGAACCGCTGCATCCAGTGTTATCGCTGCGTGCGTTTTTACCGCGAATATGCCGGAGGCAGGGATTTTGATGTGTTTGGATTGCGGGATCAGGTCTATTTCGGTCGCCAGAACGATGGCGTTCTGGAAAACGAGTTCAGCGGCAACCTAGTGGAAGTCTGCCCGACTGGTGTTTTCACCGACAAAACTCTGAAGCGGCATTACGCGCGCAAGTGGGATATGCAGATGGCGCCATCGGTCTGCGTTCACTGTGGCTTAGGCTGCAACACAACGCCAGGAGAGCGGTACGGCATATTGCGCCAGATCGTGACTCGCTACAATCGAGAAGTCAATGGATACTTCCTCTGCGACCGCGGACGTTACGGCTACGAGTTCGTCAACAGCAATCACCGGATTCGCCAAGCACACATCGCAGACGACAAGAACACCGCAAGCAGAACGAAAGCAGACGCTATTCAACATATCGCCTCTCGCCTTGTGCCAGGGGCCAGAGTAATCGGAATCGGCTCGCCGCGGGCTTCTCTGGAATCTAACTTTTTGTTGCGCACACTGGTTGGTCCTGAACATTTCTACGCTGGCGAAGACGACCATCAATACCGCTTGGTGCTGACCATACTCGACATTTTGCGAAATGGTCCGAGCCGTTCTCCGTCGCTGCATGAAGTTGAACTCTCGGATTCCGTGCTAATCCTTGGTGAGGATGTGACCAACGTTGCACCGCGAATGGCATTGAGTCTGCGTCAGTCGGTGCGACAACAGCCCATGCAAGTCATCGACACGATGCGCATTCCCCCCTGGGACGACCACGCGGTGCGGCACGTGCTGCAGGATGCAAAAGGTCCGTTATTTGTAGCCAGCCCTGCGGCAACCCGTTTAGATGATGTCGCGACGCGCACCTATCGTGCCGCTCCCGATGACGTAGCGCGACTCGGGTTCGCGATAGCCAATGCTCTGGATAACGCAGCTCCTGCAGTTCCGGATTTGCCTGGAGACCTGCGCACTCTGGTCGACGAGATCGCGAAGGCCTTGAAGAACGCTCGACGGCCACTCGTAATCTCAGGCCTCGGCTGCAACAACGAGGCGGTGATCCAGGCAGCCGCGAATGTAGCACGAGCCCTGTGCACGGCCGGGCTGCCAGCGACGCTGAGCTTTACCACACCGGAATGCAACAGTTTCGGATTGGCACTGATGTCTCCGGCTCCCCTGAGCCGGGCTTTCACGGCGATTCGAGATGGTGCGGCGAACGTAGTAGTGATTCTGGAAAACGATCTCTACCGTCGCGCGCCCGCGCACTTAGTCGATGAGTTCCTGAATTCCGCATCCCAGGTAGTCGTACTCGATCATCTCCAGACTCGAACTTCGGAAAGAGCAAGTTTGGTGTTGCCGGCCGCTACCTTCGCGGAAGCTGATGGCACTCTCGTAAGCAGCGAAGGCCGGGCACAGCGTTTTTATCAGGTGTTTGTTCCCGACGGGGATATCCAACCGAGTTGGCAATGGCTGCTCGACGCAATGGCTATCGCCAAGAAAACGGCACAAGCCTGGGAGCACATCGACGACATCGTTATCGCCATGGCCGCAGCCATTCCTGCGCTGGCGCAGGTCCCCAGGATCGCTCCGGGCGCAGCGTTCCGGATTGCCGGCGAGAAAGTGCCGCGCGAACCGCACCGCTACAGCGGCCGCACGGCGATGCACGCAAATATCGATGTGCATGAGCCGAAGCCGCCGGACGATCCTGATACGCCGCTCTCATTCTCGATGGAAGGGACACCAGTGCAACCGCCGAGTGCGCTGATTCCTTTCTTCTGGTCGCCCGGTTGGAATTCCATCCAAGCGACTAATTTCTATCAGAGCGAGATTGCCGGCCCATTGCGCGGAGGCGACCCGGGTGTCCGCTTGATTGAACCTAGGCGCGACGCGACCGGCAAGTACTTCGACCGCATCCCGAATGTATTTGCGCGCCAAAGCCAGGAATGGCTGCTGGTACCCCTCTATCACATCTTCGGCTCGGAAGAATTGAGTTTTGTCTCTGCGGGAGTCGCGGAACTTGCTCCCAAGCCCTACGTGGCTCTCGGTGCCAAAGATGCAGCAGCGCTCGGACTTCGGGCAGGAGAACGAGTCCAGATTCAACTAGACGGTGCGGCGTACCGCTTACCGGTCGTTATCAATGAAGAGTTGCCCGCTGGTGTCGCCGGCCTGCCGGTTGGCGTACCTCCGCTCACCGGCGTCCATCTGCCAGCCTACAGCGGGCTGCTCCCAGACAGGGAGTATTCCAACCCCGTATGACGAGCCCTCATCCCATCGCGAGCCTCATTGGCATCCTGGTTGTGGCGTTGTCATTGGCTGGGGGATTGATTTGGGTGGAGCGCCGGTTGCTCGCGCTGTGGCAGGACCGCTATGGCCCGAACCGGGTTGGGCCGTTTGGCCTTCTGCAAGTCCTCGCGGACATGATCAAGATCTTCACCAAGGAGGACTGGATTCCTCCGTTTGCCGACAAGCCAGTGTTTGTGCTCGCCCCCGCCATCATCGTAGTGACCGTGCTGATGACCTTTGCTGTGCTTCCCATTGCCCAGGGAGTCGTTGTCAGCGATCTCAACATCGGTTTGTTGTTCTTTCTAGGAATGTCCTCGCTCGGTGTGTACAGCGTGGTGCTGGCGGGCTGGTCTTCGGATAACAAGTACGCGTTGCTGGGCGGGATGCGCGCGGCCGCCCAAATGTTGAGCTACGAGGTCTTCATGGGCCTCTCGCTCATGGGAGTCGTCGTGCTTGCAGGTTCTTTTGATCTGGCAACGATTGTCGAAGCACAGCGCAAATTGTGGTTCGTCGTCCCCCAGTTCCTCGGATTCGTATTGTTCCTCATTGCCGGCCTTGCGGAAACGCGCCGCTTGCCCTTCGACCTGCCGGAAGCCGAGAGCGAACTCGTTGCCGGCTTTCACTCGGAGTACTCAGGAATGAAGTTTGGGATGTTCTTTGTCGGCGAATATCTCGGCGTGACGCTGATCTCGGCCCTCATCGCAATCTTGTTTTTCGGGGGATGGCTGGGCCCCGGGCTGCCACCGATCGTCTGGTTCTTTATCAAGATGTTTTTCTTCATCGGGTTCTTTATTTTGTTGCGCGCCTCGCTGCCGAGACCACGCCTTGATCAGCTTATGGCGTGGGGATGGAAACTGATGCTGCCGCTCGCGCTTGCCAACATTTTGGTCACTGGCGCCGTCGTACTGACACGCCGATAACGGCCCGAAGTTGAGCAGAAGGAAGGTTCGAATGCTGAGTTTAGTGAGAACGATTTGGGACGTCTTCCTGCACACGTTTCGCCCGAGGGTAACCGTCCAATATCCCGAGCAGAAGGCTTATCTCGCTCCGCGTTATCGTGGCCGGATCATTCTCTCGCGTGATCCAGACGGCGGCGAACGGTGCGTCGCGTGTTATCTCTGCGCCGTGGTATGTCCGGTCGACTGCATCGGGCTGCAGGCAACCGAAGATGAACATGGCCGGCGTTATCCAGAGTGGTTTCGAATCAATTTCTCCCGCTGCATCTTTTGTGGTCTTTGTGAGGATGCGTGTCCGACCTATGCGATCCAGCTCACACCCGACGTGGAGATGAGCGAGTACCGGCGACCGAACATGGTGTACGAGAAAGAACATCTCCTGATTGACGGCCCGGGGAAATATCCGGGCTACAACTTCTGGCGCGTGGCTGGCGTGGAGATCGGCGGAAAGAAAAAAGGAGAAGCCGAGCACGAAGCGCCGGTCACCGATCTCAAGAGCTTAATGCCATAAGACCCATGCATGCGCTCTTCTATGTCGCGGCAGTGGTGGCCATCCTGGCCACAGTGAGAGTCATTACCTGCCTGAACGCAGTACATGCACTGCTTTACCTGATCGTGTCCCTCCTTTCCGTAGCGATCGTTTTTTACACGCTGGGGGCGCCCTTCATCGCAGCGCTCGAAGTCATCGTCTACGCCGGGGCGATCATGGTTCTGTTTATTTTTGTGGTGATGATGCTCAACCTAGGCGCGAAGGCGGTGGATACGGAACGAACGTGGCTGAAGCCCCGCATGTGGATCGGACCGTGCATCCTGACAGCCATGCTGATTGCGGAAGTGGCGTACCTGCTGTCGAGGGGAAGTTCTGCGGCCCATTCGGGCGTCATGGTATGGCCCAAACAAGTGGGGATGTCGTTGTTCGGAACTTATCTGATCGGCGTGGAACTGGCTTCCATGCTTCTGTTGGGCGCGCTGGTCGCAGCCTACCACTTGAGCGCGCGCAAGCGAGAGAGACTGGAGTTTCAGAATGTCACCGATAGCGATCGAACACGGACTACTGCTGGCCGGGATCTTGTTCGCACTGGGACTGGCGGGCCTTCTCGTGCGGCGTAACTTGATCTTCACTTTGATGTCGATCGAAGTGATGCTGAACTCCGCAGGCCTGGCATTTGTAACTGCCGGATCGCGCTGGTCTCAGCCCGACGGTCAGGTGATGTTTATTTTTGTCCTGGCCACGGCGGCAGCCGAAGTGTCGGTGGGTCTGGCACTGCTGTTGCAATTGTATCACCGGTACAAATCTCTGGACGCCGATGCTGCCAGCCAAATGAGGGGTTGACGTGTTCGGACTGATCTGGCTCATTCCCGCAATCCCGTTCGCCAGCTTTGTTGTGCTGGCGCTCTTCGGCGCGCGAAGTGGGAAAAGAGCGTCCGCCGTGATCGGCGTCGCTTCGATTGCAGCTTCAGCCGTCATTTCTGCCCTGATCACGTGGCAATTTCTGTCGTCACCACCGCCGGACAACTCCTACACCCAGGTGTTGTGGAGTTGGATCGATGTTGCCGGGTTCCGGCCGCAGATTGCTTTCTACCTCGATGCGCTCTCGCTAATGATGACGTTGGTGGTCACCTTCGTCAGTTTCCTGATCCATCTGTACTCAGCCGAATTCATGCTGGAGAGCGAAGGCTACAGCCGCTTCTTCGCCTACATGAACCTGTTCGTTGCCTCCATGGTGACGCTGGTGCTCGCCGATAACTTGTTGCTTCTTTACCTGGGATGGGAAGGAGTCGGGCTGTGCAGTTACCTGCTGATCGGCTTCTGGTACACCGACCCGGCGAACGGACGCGCGGCACAGAAAGCCTTCATCATGACGCGCCTCGGGGACACGGCGATGATCATCGGCCTGTTCCTGATCTTCCACCATCTCGGCTCGCTCAATATCCAGCAATTGATGCAGCGCGCATCGAGTGAGTGGGCTGCCGGCTCTGCGCTGCCCATCGCGGCGGCCGCGCTGTTATTGGGAGGTGCAGTAGGAAAATCCGCGCAGCTTCCGCTGCAGACTTGGCTGCCTGACGCCATGGCCGGCCCCACTCCCACCAGCGCTCTGATTCACGCAGCAACCATGGTGACTGCCGGCGTTTACTTGATCGCACGCACTCATGTTCTGTTCACTCTGGCACCCCCGGTGCAATTGGCTGTCGCCATCATCGGCGCAGCGACCCTGTTGCTCGCGGGTTTCAGCGCGCTCACCCAGTGGGACATCAAGCGCGTGCTGGCTTACTCCACCATCAGCCAGATCGGCTATATGTTCCTGGCACTCGGGGTGGGTGCCTGGTCCGCCGCCATCTTCCACTTCATGACGCATGCGTTCTTCAAGGCGCTCCTCTTCCTCGCAGCTGGTGCGGTGATTCAAGCGATGCACGAAGAGCACAGCATCTTTCGGATGGGAGGCCTGCGCAAGCAATTACCGCTCACCTTCTGGGCCTTCCTGATCGCAGGCAGCTCGCTCGCCGGGCTGCCGCTCATCACGGCCGGTTTTTACAGCAAGGGACTCATCCTCTGGGAGACTTGGGCATCTCCTCAAGGCGGAGTTGGTCTCTGGATCGCTGGAGTAGTCGGCGTTCTCCTGACCTCGCTCTACATCTTCCGCGTGATCTTTCTGGTGTTCTTCGGGGAAGCGAAGGCACCTGTGGCGAAGCGGCCTGGATTGGCCATCCAGATTCCGCTGGTTGTACTCACGGTTTTGTCGTTGGTTGGCGGGTTCGTAAATCTTCCCCCGGGCCTAGGCGACGCACCGTTCTTAACTCGCCTCCTGCACAGGGCGTTGCCTCCAGTGTTGGAGGGACACTTCGGAACTCTCACCGAGATGCAGTCGGAAGGCTGGGTCATGCTCGCGTTCCTGATCGGCCTGGGTTGCGCATACCTCTTTTATGTGCGCCGGCGGCAATGGGTGGACTCGCTCGCGGCATCTCGTGCGGGCAAGGCGCTCCACCAATTCTGGTTTGCGGACTGGGGATTTGACTGGTGCTACGACAAGCTCTTCGTTCAGCCCACGATCTGGATTGCGCGTATCAATAAAGGCGACTTCGTCGACGCCTTTTACCGCGGCATCGCCGAGATCACTCGACTCTTGTATGCCGTCCTCAGCCGCAGCGAGAACGGCCGGGTGCGCTGGTATGCCGCGGGAGTCGCACTGGGAACTGTGGTCTTCGTGGCAATTGCTTTGTTCTTATGATCTTACTTTGGCTCATCGTCATTCTGCTGGCCGGTGGAGTACTGGCATGGATAGCCGGCCACTGGAGCGCTCTCGCCTCTCGCTGGATCGCTTTGGTTGCGGTCGGTGCGGATTTCGTTCTGGGTCTTGTGATCTGGGTTCAGAGCGCAGGTCGAGTGAGATTGCTCGCGCAACAGGCATGGATCCGGCAACTTGAGTGGAACTGGATGCCGCAGTTCGGCATTCATTTCCATCTCGCGCTCGACGGATTGAGCCTGCTGCTCATCATGTTGACATTTCTCTTGGGGGTGATATCGGTTCTCGCATCGTGGTCGGAAATCCAGGAAGAAGTCGGATTTTTCCATCTGAATCTGCTCTGGGTGCTCGCCGGAATCGTCGGTGTATTCCTTGCCGTAGATCTGTTCCTGTTCTACTTCGCCTGGGAGCTGATGCTGGTGCCGATGTATTTTCTGATCGCGATCTGGGGTCACGAACGCCGAGTCTATGCCGCAGTGAAATTCTTCCTCTTTACCCAACTAAGCGGATTGCTGATGTTGATCGCCATCCTGGCCCTGTACTTTGCTCATCACCGGGCGACAGGCGTATATACCTTCGAATACGCTGACTTGCTGGGAACCGCACTGGCGCCCTCCTCTGCCATGTGGATCATGCTCGGGTTCTTCGTGGCTTTCGCGGTCAAGTTGCCCATGTTTCCTCTCCACACCTGGCTGCCTGACGCGCATACCGAAGCGCCCACAGCGGGAAGCATCGTGCTGGCAGGACTGCTACTGAAAACCGGAGCCTATGGCATGCTGCGTTTTGTCGTGCCGCTATTTCCTGAGGCAGTACGCTCCGCCTCTCCAGTGATACTCGTACTCGCTGTGATCGGCATTTTGTATGGCGCACTCCTCGCATTCGCACAAACCGATCTCAAGCGACTGGTCGCCTACACGAGCGTCAGTCACCTCGGGTTCGTTCTGTTGGGAATCTTCACCTGGAACAAACTGGCGCTTCAAGGCGCCGTCATTACCATCATCTGCCACGGCATCAGCACGGGCAGCCTGTTCGTCCTTGTCGGCGCATTGCAAGAGCGGTTACACACGCGAGAAATTGATCGCATGAGTGGACTGTGGCAAACGCTCCCACGACTGAGCGGCTCCGGCCTCTACTTCGCGCTGGCCTCGATGGGGCTGCCCGGTCTCGGGGACTTCGTCGGAGAATTCCTCATTCTGCTTGGTGTCTATCAGCGGAGCAGGATCCTGACCGTAATCGCGGCGATCGGGATTCTGGCGTCTACATTCTATTCGCTGAAGTTTGTGCAGTATGCGTTTCATGGCCCGAATGCACACCAGTGGAGACTCCCGGATCTTTCCCTTCGGGAAGGGATCATGGTTGCGCCCATGGTTGTCGTTCTTTTGTGGCTGGGGCTTTATCCGCAGCCGGTGCTGAACACGTTCCGGCCGGCGATGGAGGCTCTCGAGCAACATGCTGCCGTGACCATGCAGGCGTTGCGGAGATGAGTTGGCGGAGATGAGATGAACACTGCGGATCTATTCGCGCTTTTGCCGCTTCTGCTGACCGCCGGCACTGCGGTGCTGGTGATGGTGGCGATTGCTATCGTCCGCAATCACGTTTTCAGTCTCTCGATCACGCTCATTGGGCTGGCAGCGTCGTTTGCCTCGCTCTGGCCGATTGCGCGACTGCTTCCTCGCCCGATCACCGTGTTGCTCATCCTGGACCGGTACTCAGTCTTTTATTTCGGGCTGATCCTCGCTGCCACTTTCGTTGTCTCCATTCTGTCTTACGACTACCTGAAAATGCATGCGGAGCAACGCGAGGAACTGTACGTGCTTCTGAACGTTGCCGCTCTGGGTTCGATGGTGCTCGTGGCAAGCAGTCACTTCGTATCGTTTTTCCTCGGCCTCGAAATCTTGAGTGTGGCGCTTTACGGCCTATCCGCTTATCTCGCCAACGACCGCCGTTCGGTGGAAGCCGGAATCAAATACCTGATTCTGGCTGGATCGTCCTCCGCCTTCCTGTTGTTCGGCATGGCGCTGATCTACGCTCAACTGGGCACGATGGAGCTCGCACGGATCGCGACACTCGTTATTACGATTCCGAACAATCCCCTGATTCTCGTCGGCTTGATTCTCATCATTACCGGCATAGGCTTCAAGCTTGGAGTCGTACCGTTTCATCTCTGGACGCCCGATGTCTACGAGGGAGCACCTGCGCCGGTCACCGCCTTCATTGCCACCGTCTCGAAGGGAGCCATCTTTGCCCTGCTACTCCGCTATTTCTATAGCTCGGGAGCGCAATCCATGCGCCCTGTCTTTGTCGTGTTCGCCATCGTCGCGATTGCGTCCATGATTGTCGGCAACTTGCTGGCGCTCCTGCAGAATAATGTGAAAAGAATTCTTGCTTACTCTTCGATCGCGCATATGGGCTATCTGCTGGTCGCCTTTGAAGCTGGCGGGAGCATGGCGTCTCGAGCCATCGCCTTCTACCTGGTAGCGTATTTCATAACCACTCTGGGCGCGTTTGGTGTGATCTCAGTTCTTTCCGACAACCAGCGAGATGCCGACGACTTGGCTGACTATCGGGGCCTTTTCTGGCGAAGACCGGTGCTGGCTGGCATCTTCACGGTCATGTTGCTCTCTCTCGCGGGAATTCCGCTGACCGCCGGATTTTTGGCCAAATTCTACGTTGTGGCTGCCGGTGTCTCGGGCGCGGCCTGGGTCCTGGTATTTGTTCTGGTCACATCCAGCGTAATCGGACTTTTCTACTATCTTCGTATCCTGGTCACGATGTATGCCCGCACGACCGAAGTGTTCCCAGCCTCGAATCTGTTCCATCCTGCCGGTGCCGTCCTTATTGCGCTCACGGTACTGCTGGTTTGGATTGGAGTTTATCCCGAAGTTCTTCTGAACCTGGTGAGGACCGCGTCGCCGACGTAAACCGAACCCGGCATCCGTCACCGTCCGAAGTAGTCAGGATAATTTGAGCAACACTTCACTTTCGCGGTGCATCTTGCAACCGCGTTTCAAGAAGGCGCGCGGTCTGATGCACCTAACTTCACGGTGTTTCTCTGGCGGATGAACGTGGAAGATGGGGGAGGATCTTGCCAGAATTATGACAAAACGTAAACGATGACAAACGTTCCAGAGACCGGGATAAATGTAAGGTTGTTTGCTCGTCCTCGTGTACCTATCCTCGAAATGGTGTAGTCAGATCGAGAATCCTACGGTTGCCGCAAGTGAACTCCTTTGTCCGATTCCTGATGTTCGTGATCTTATCTTGCGCCCTTGCGACAAGAGGAGAGGGTCAGCCGGCTTCCGGCCAGTCAGCAGCCGACGCTTCGGCAGTCCAACGAGGGAAAGAATTTTTTGCCGGACAACGCCCTCTCCAGAACGGAGGCCCAGCCTGTGCCAGCTGTCACAGCATTGCCGGCCTGGCTTTCCCGAACGGTGGAACCTTGGCGCCGGACCTGACCGAGGAGTACGCCAAGCTGGGGCCACAGGGGATTGACGTTGCTCTAGAAACACTGTTTTTCCCGGCGATGACTCCAATCTACGACACTCGCTCGCTCACCCAGGAGGAGCGAAGCGACTTGGGCGCATTCTTAGAGAATGCCAGCACGAACCCGCCCCCGCGTGGAATTACACCGATCATCGTTCTGATTCCCATCGGCGGCTCGATCGTGCTTCTGGGGATAAGCTCGCTCGTCTGGCGCGATCGATTGCGTGGCGTACGCCAGAGGCTCGTTGCGTCCGTCCGTGCGGGAAGGAATGCACACTCATGAGCTGGATCAAAGACATCATCAACCCGCAGATGCGGCAGTGGGAGGAGTTCTACCGCAACCGCTGGCAGCACGACAAAGTAGTCCGCAGCACGCACGGGGTAAACTGCACCGGCGGCTGTTCGTGGATGATTTACGTCAAGAACGGAATCGTCACCTGGGAAATGCAGGCTCTCGACTATCCCAAACTTGAATCGAGCCTGCCACTGTACGAACCACGGGGATGCCAGCGCGGCATTGTGTACTCCTGGTACATCTATAGTCCAATTCGCATCAAGTACCCCTACGTGAGAGGAGTTCTGCTCGACCTCTGGCAGGAAGCCCGCGCCAGGTATAACGATCCGGTCGCGGCCTGGGCTTCCATTGTAGAGAACGAAGAGCGCCGACAAAGTTATCAGTCGGCGCGCGGCAAAGGAGGCTTTCGGCGCGCGAGCTGGCAAGAATGCGTGGAACTCGTCGCCGCGTCGATGCTCTACACCGCGAAAAAATACGGGCCCGATCGCATCATCGGATTTTCTCCGATCCCGGCGATGTCCATGCTGAGCTATGCCGCGGGGTCGCGATTCCTCGAGTTGCTCGGCGGGGTAATGCTCAGCTTCTACGACTTGTACGCCGACTTTCCGCCGGCTTCTCCGGAAACCTGGGGCGAGAAGACGGATGTCGCCGAAAGCGCCGACTGGTTCAACAGCAAGTACATCGTGACGGAGGGCAGCAACCTCAGCATGACCCGCACGCCCGACGTTCACTTCGCCGCCGAAGCGCGCTGCCATGGAGCCAAACTGGTAGTGCTGTCACCGGACTTCAGCCAGGTATCGAAGTTTGCCGACTGGTGGATTCCGGTCAACGCCGGCATGGATGGTGCGCTTTGGATGGCAGTCAACCACGTGGTCCTGAAGGAGTTTCATGTCGACCGGCAGGTCGACTACTTCACCGATTATCTGAAGCGTTATTCCGATGCTCCCTTTCTGGTTGAACTCGAGAAGACCGAAGATGGCTATCGTCCTGGCCGACTGCTGCGCGCCAGCCGATTGGCCCGCTACCACGCGGTCGAGAACGCGGAATGGAAGGTCATGGTCTTCGAGGAGTCGAGCCAGACGCTGCGGATGCCCCAGGGCAGCATTGGCTTTCGCTGGCAGAGCCAGAAAGGCCACTGGAACTTGCAAATGAAAGATGGCCTGGATGGCTCAGAAATCAACCCTCAGCTCAGCTTTCTCGACCGGCACGAAGAAACGCTGCCGATCAGCTTCCTCGACTTCGGGACCGACCGCAGGGTCGAACGGTCCGTTCCCATTCGGAATGTCGAAACGCTGGATGGGCGGGTTCAAGTCACAACCGTTTTCGATCTGCTGATGGCCCAATTCGGCGTGCTGCGCGGCCTTCCCGGAGAATATCCCGCGAGTTATGAAGACGAGACGGCGCCCTATACGCCCGCCTGGCAGGAAAAGTTCACCGGCGTCGGGCGCAACACCGTCGTGCAACTGGCCCGTGAGTTTGCAACGACGGCCGAGAAGACACGAGGCAAATGCACGATCATCATCGGTTCGGGAATCAATCACTGGTATCACAGCAATCTTAACTATCGAACCGGGATTACCACGCTGATTCTGTGTGGGTGCGTCGGCGTCAACGGTGGCGGGCTCAATCACTATACCGGGCAGGAAAAGCTGGCACCAGCCGCCTCCTGGAGCACACTGGCGATGGCGCTCGATTGGACGGCGCCACCGCGGCTTATGAATGGACCTTCGTTCCATTACGTCCATAGTGATCAATGGCGTTACGAAAAGGGCTTCCCGGACTATCGTCCGTCCGAAGGACCGTTCGCCCGGGATCATGTCATGGAATTGCAGGCAGCCGCTGTGCGCATGGGCTGGCTCCCGTTCTATCCGCAATTTAACCGCAACCCCATCAATCTGGTTGATGAGGCGGAGCAGGCGGGAGCCAAAAACGACGACGAAATGAAACGTTGGCTCGTGGACCAGTTGCGCACGGGCCGGGTGCGATTTTCCGTCGAAGATCCGGACTCATCGGAAAACTGGCCCAGAGTCTGGATCATCTGGCGCGGGAATGCGATCCACGCCAGCGCAAAAGGTCACGAATACTTTCTTCGGCACTACCTGGGAACACACAGCAACGCCATCGCAGATGAGGTAGCCAACGGGAGCCTTCATGATGTGGTTTGGCGCGATGTGGCACCCCAGGGAAAGATGGATCTGGTGGTGGATCTCAATTTCCGGATGGATACCTCCGCCCTCTATTCGGACGTCGTCCTGCCCTCCGCCAGTTGGTACGAGAAAGACGACCTGAACACCACCGACCTCCATTCTTATATCCATCCCCTGGGTGCTGCTGTTCCTCCCTGCTGGGAGTCGAAGACGGATTGGGACATCTTTCGGACGCTGGCGGAAAAGGTAAGCGAGTTAGCAAAAGTCCATTTTCCTCGTCCATTCCGCGAAGTTGTGGCCACCCCCTTGCTGCATGACACGCGCGATGAAATTGCACAGCCCCAAGTCAAGGACTGGAGCAAAGGGGAATGCGAACCGGTGCCCGGTTCCACCATGCCCCACCTGCACGTGGTTGAACGAGACTACGTCAACCTATTCCATCGATTCAATTCTCTTGGGCCGAGATTGAAAGAAGAAGGAGTGGAAGATCGAGGAATCCACATTCCGGTAGGCGATCTGTACGATGAGTTCGCCAGGAGCGTTCCCTCCTACGAATGGGATGGTCAGAAGTATCCGTCGCTCGTCAATCCCGTCGAAGCCGCGAATGCAATTCTGTACTTTGCTCCCGAGACCAATGGAGAGGTTGCCCATCGGGGATTCCAGGCCAGAGAAAGGGAAGTCGGACTTCCGCTCACCGACCTCGCTGAGGGGTCCCGCGATGTTCGCTATGACTTTCTAGCCATCACGCAGCAGCCACGACGCATACTTACCAGTCCGTGTTGGTCCGGAATCTCCAACCTCGGCCGGGCTTACTCCCCTTATGTGCAGAATGTCGAGCGGCTGATTCCCTGGCGCACCCTGACGGGGCGCCAGCATTTCTATCTGGATCATGAAGCCTACCGCGCCTTTGGAGAAGCATTACCAACCTTCAAGCCGCGGATCAGCCTTGAGGCAAGCGGCAACCTGGTCCGAAGTTCAGCAACAAATAGATCTTTGACCCTGGCCTGTATCACTCCGCATGGCAAGTGGCATATGCACACTACCTATTACGACGATCTGCGCATGCTTACGCTCTCGCGCGGGATCGAGCCCTTCTGGTTGAACGACACCGATGCTCAGGAAATGGGGGTTTTCGATAACGACTGGATCGAGGCCTACAACGACAACGGGGTGATCGTGACCCGCGCCGTCGTCAGCGCACGCATTCCGCGGGGACTCTGCATTTTTTACCACGCTGCTGAACGCACCATCGCTTTCCCCAAGTCTCCGACTCGCGGCAACAAGCGCGGCGGAGGCACCAACAGCGTGACCCGGCTCCGCCTGAAACCGGTATTAATGGCGGGCGCCTACGCTCAGCACTCGTATCGCTTCAACGACTACGGCCCGGCAGCTTCGGACCGCGACACCTACGTGATCGTCCACAAGCTCGAAGGCAAGCCAAAGTGGGACTGAGGTTGGAGGGAGCATGAACGTTCGCGCACAAGTTTCCATGGTCTTCCATCTGGACAAATGCATCGGCTGCCACACCTGCAGTCTGGCCTGCAAGAACCTTTGGACTGACCGGCCGGGTACCGAATACATGTGGTGGAACAACGTGGAGACCAAGCCCGGCACAGGCTATCCGACTCTTTACGAGGACCAGGAGGAATATTGTGGCGGATGGGAACTCAAGGACGGCAAGCTCAGCCTGAAATTGGGCAGCCGGCCAAGCGAACTGGTCAACATAAGCTTCAATCCCCGTCTTCCCAGCCTTGACGATTATTACGAGCCCTGGACCTATCGCTACAACGACCTGATCAATGCTCCCTTGGGCGACGATCAACCCGTCGCGCGCCCGATCTCGATGATCACGGGCAAGGAAATGGACATCGAAGCAGGGCCTAACTGGGACGACGATCTGGGTGGCTCTTCCATCTACGCCGCGAACGATCCCAATCTGAAAGCTCTCAGCGAGGAGCAGCGGCAACAATTCTTTGCACTGCAACACCTGGTTTACTTCTATCTGCCTCGCATCTGCAATCACTGCCTCAATCCCAGTTGTGTAGCCGCTTGTCCCACCGGAGCGATCTACAAGCGCGGGGAAGATGGCATCGTGCTGGTCAGCCAGGAGAAATGCCAGGGGTGGCGGATGTGCGTGTCGGGCTGCCCATATAAGAAGGTGTACTTCAACTGGTCCACCGGGAAGGCGGAGAAGTGCATCCTGTGCTATCCGCGGCTGGAGACCGGGCAGGCTCCGGCCTGCTTTCATTCTTGCCCGGGCCGCATCCGGTATCTCGGTGTTCTGCTCTATGACGCCGATCGTATCGAGGAAGCTGCTTCCCGGCCAGATACGGAGTTAGTCGAAGGACAGCGCGAGATCATCTTGGATCCGTTTGATCGCGAAGTGATACGAGACGCAAAGCGCAACGGAATGGATGACAAGGTCATCGAATCCGCCCAGAGTTCGCCCGTCTACAAGTACGTCAAGCAATGGAAGCTGGCACTGCCCTACCACCCCGAGTGGCGGACGCTTCCCATGCTGTTCTACGTTCCCCCGCTGTTGCCGGTAACCGCTTCCGTGACCGGCGGCAATTATGAATTGGCGGCAGACTTTTTCAGTTCCCTCGAGAGCGCGCGGCTGCCGATTCAGTACATGGCGAGTCTGTTCTCCGCCGGCGACGAGGAAAAGGTCATCGCTGTCTATCGCAAGCTGATGGCTTTGCGAATTTACAAGCGCGCCGAAACCGTTGGAGACATTCGGCAGGAGAAGGTTGAGGAGGTGCTCCACGGCGCCGAAACCACTCCCCGGGAACTGGAAGAGATCTACCACCTTTCGGCCATCGCTCCTCTCGAAGAACGCTATGTGATCCCGCCGATGCTGCGGGAAGTTGCGATTGAGATGACGGGAGACACCCAAGCATTTCAGGAAGAAAGAGGCGCCGGGTTTGTGCAATTACCGACGCGAGGCTGGTAAACGATGGACCTGCACGCACTATTCGCCGAGATCGTCGACTACCCCCGACCGCAGCTCGAGTCCCACGTCCAGGAATGCGCCGCCCGGCTTGGGGATCAATCGCCCGAGACCGCCGGGCTACTTGAAAGATTCCACAAATTTCAGGCCGGAATTCCTCTGGGAAAATTGCAGGAAGCGTACACCAGCATTTTCGATATGCAGCCCGAGTGCACTCTGAATTTGGGCTATCAACTCTTGGGAGATGACTGGCGCCGCAGCATCTTGCTGTTCCAACTGAAGGAAATCTATCAGGCCAGGAACTTTGAGGCCGGCTGCGAGTTGCCCGATCACCTCTCGGTTGTGCTTCGGTTCCTGGCAACCGCACACGACAGCGACGAAGCCGCTGAGATCAAGAGTGACCTACTCGTCCCGGTTCTGTCCCGAATGGCAGCCAGCATTCATCTCGGCGAAAGCCCTTACCGCTGGATCCTTCAGGCACTTCTGTCGTGGCTCGGCGAAAACCGAAAGACGATCGAACCAGATTGCACGAACCGGGATCGCGAGCGAGTCACGAGCGCCATCGTGACCGGAGAGGAGCCCGTACCATGAATGCTTTCCTCTTTATTGGCTTTCCCTACATTGCAATCGTGCTGGCGATCCTGGGCGGAATTTATCGATTTCACGCGCGCCGCTATTCCTATTCGAGCCTTTCTTCGCAACTGCTTGAGAACCGCCGTTTGTTCTGGGGTTCGGTGCCGTGGCATTTCGGGATTACTCTGATCCTCGTCGCCCACTTGTTCGCCGGCTTGTTTCCGCGCGCTGCCGCCTACATCCTGGGGGGCCGCATCCGGTTGCTGGTCCTCGAGTTCACGGGGATGTCGCTGGCATTTTTCGCTCTGTTCGGCCTGGTCATGCTGATCATTCGCCGGCTGCCCAGCAACTCCCGCGCACGAGCCGTCACGTCGCGCATGGACGGAGTGCTTCTCATCGTGCTGCTCTTCCAAGTCGCCACGGGATTGAGTATCGCGCTGTTCGATCGCTGGGGCAGTCTTTGGTACCTGAGAACCGCCGCCCCGTGGTTCTGGTCGCTCGTCGAATTGCGCCCCGATATGAACACCGTCGCTTTTCTCCCAGCTTTCGTGAAGTTTCACTTCGTCCTCGGATTCGGTGTGATTCTCTTATTTCCCTTCACCCGGCTCGTACACCTGGTGATGTTTCCGCTCTGGTATTTGTGGCGCCCCTACCAGGTAGTCGTCTGGCACCGGCGTCCACAAAGTGAGAGGAGCTATTTGGAGTCCTGAGACATGACCCAGCAGATCGGGGAACAAGCCAATCCGATCGAGACAGGCAGGCGGCATTTCTTGACGCGCCTGAGCATTGCGGCAGGATCTTTGGCCGCGGCCATTGTCGCCCTGCCCAGCATCGGATTTCTGCTCGGTCTCAGAAAACCGACGATGGTTTGGCGAAACGTCGGCAGGGTGGATGACTTCCGGATCGGCTCGACAGTGGAGGTGAAATTTCTGGATCCTTCCCCGATGCCATGGGCTGGCGTGACTGCCGAGACGGCAGCATGGTTACGTCGAATCGACGAACTGCAATTCAAGGCTTTCTCGGTGGACTGTACGCACCTGGGGTGCCCGGTGCGCTGGCTTCCCACCGCGGACTTGTTCATGTGTCCCTGTCATGGTGGCGTGTTCTACGCTGATGGGCGCGTAGCTTCCGGGCCACCTCCCAAGCCGTTGACGACGTACCCGGTTCGGGTCGAGAACGGCCAGGTTCAAATTCTAACCAGCCCACTTCCCATCACCTGATAGAGAGAAGGTCGAGGCGGCTCGGTGTCCATCCTCAAACGTTTGTGGAAATGGTTTGACGACGTCACTGGAGTTTCCGATTGGCTGGTGCCCATCCTTCGCCACCCGGTTCCTCCGGCGCGAAAGTCGGCCTGGTTCTATGTGCTAGGCAGCGCAACCTTATTTGTCTTCATTTCCCAGGTGATCACCGGAATTGCCTTATCCAGCGCCTATGTTGCGTCTTCGGCGCGTGCCTACGAAACTCTTCTGTTTATCAATGGAACTACGCTAGGGCGGGTTGTGCGTGGCATTCACTACTACGGCGCCTCGGCCATGGTGATC
>DATEHP010000106.1:0-2468 GCA_035279505.1 Candidatus Sulfotelmatobacter sp.
ACGGAACGCCGCTGGTGACACTGAAAGCGGCGATGACGCTCGACGGGAAGATTGCACCACCGCCGACTGAGACTCTGCTCAAGGGGAACGGAACGCCCGCGGGGGGATGGGTCACGAGCGAAGTAGCGAGGGCCCACGTACAGGAACTGCGGCATCAGAATGACGCGCTGATGGTGGGCGCGGGGACCATTCTCTCGGACAATCCGCTGTTAACCGATCGCAGTGGCAAGCGGCGAAGGCGTCCACTGCTGCGGGTGATTCTCGATTCCCGGCTGCGGTTGCCGCTCGACTCCCGTCTGGTGAAAAACGTTGCGGCGGAGCGGGCAAACGATGTTCTCGTCTTCTGTTCTTCGGCGGACGAGAAGAAGAAAGCGGAACTGGAGAAGGTGGGAGTACGGGTTGAGATCATTCCCACAATCGAGACCGATGGGCGTCCGGATTTGCCGGCGATCTTGCGAAGGCTGGGGCAATTGGAAATCATCAGCCTGATGATCGAAGGCGGCGCTACGGTGAACTGGGCGGCACTGGCGGCGAATGTCGTCCACAAGGTTTTCCTGTATTACGCTCCGAAGATTCTCGCGGGGACGGGTTCGGTTTCGTTTGCTGCGGGCGCGGGATTCCGCCACATGAGCCAGGCCGCGCAGGTGAAGCACTTGCATCTGCACCGGTTTGGGGAGGACTTTGCAGTGGAGGGGTATGTCAGGGATCCATATGGGGAGTGAGAATCGCAATTAGCCAAGCCTCCTTACTCGATTCGAACCTTCCACACAGAATGAATGTCAACGGGCCGAATGCCAAGTGCCTGGTGCCAATTGCTGAAGGTTTAGAATATTCCGTTCATTCGGAGGGCACTCATGTTTACAGGCATTGTGGAAGAAGTTGGACGGATTACGAAGATTGAACAGCGGGGGGAAAATCGGCGGATTACGATTACTGCCGACAACACACCGAAGGAGCTAGGTACAGGGAACAGCGTCGCTGTGAGCGGCGTGTGTCTGACCGCGCTCGAAATCAAGCCGGGATCGTTTTGTGCCGACTTGGCTCCGGAGACCTGGGGACTTACCTCGTTCTCGCGGATTCAGGAGGGTGCACTGGTAAATCTGGAATTGCCGATGAAGGCCGACGGCCGCTTCGGAGGGCACGTTGTTCAGGGACACGTGGACGGCGTGGGCAAGCTGGTTTCTTTCGACCGCATCGGCGATTCGGAGAACTGGTGGCTGAACATCGAACTTCCCGATGAGGTGGAAAAGTACACGGTCTATAAAGGATCGATCTCTATCGAGGGCATCAGCTTGACCGTTGCGCAGCTGAAGAAGAATCGCTGCACGGTTGCCATTATTCCGCACACGGTGGAAATGACGAATCTGCATTCGCTGAAACCTGGGGATCCGGTGAATCTGGAGGCGGATCTCATCGCGAAGTATGTCGAGAAGATGATGAGAGGCGATTCGTCGCAGAGCTCGCTGACGATTGAGGATCTGGTGGAGCAGGGGTTCTAGTTGTACACGCGTCGCTTGCAACGTCTCTGTCCGCAGCTCCGTGGACTTTCGGTTTTGCGGCGCTGCGGGCAGAGACATAGCCGGCTACGTCTCTACGACTTCACCGGCAAGGAGCTTTCGACGGGCCGGCGGGCTGCCGCCCAGCCGGGACAGCCGAGGCGGCTGTCGCTACGTGAGTTGTTACGCTTCCAGCTTCAACTCATCCAATTCCAGGAATTCGCGGATGATGGGCGCGGGGGACTTCTCCATCTCGGCATACGGACCGAAGAAGATGGCTCTGCCTTCGTGCAGGAAGACTACCCGGTCGGCCAGTTTCTTGGCGAGGCGCATGTCGTGGGTTACTACAATGCTGGTCAGATTCAGTTGAATTTTGAGGCGCTTGATCAGGTCGCCTAGCAGTTGCGCCATGAGGGGATCGACCATCGTCGTGGGCTCGTCGTAGAGCACACATTCGGGGCGCGCGGCCAGGGCGCGGGCGATTGCGACGGAGCGCTTCATCCCGGTCGATAAATCCGAAGGCAATTGGTCGCGCATCTGTTGCACGCCAACCATTTGCAGCAGGCCATCGACGATCTGATAGATCTGCTCTTCGTTGAGGTCCTGATTTTCGCGGAGCGGAAACGCAACGTTTTCGCCAACGGTGAGGGAGTCGAAGAGGGCCCCATTCTGAAACACCATGGTCACTTTCTTCCGGATCCGTTCGAGCTGCTTTTCGGTGTAGTCGGTGATGTCTTCTGCGGCGACGATGACACGGCCGGAGTCGGGCTTAAGAAATCCCATGATGTGATGCAGAGAGACGGATTTGCCTACGCCGCTTCGTCCGAGGATGCAGACCGTCTCGCCCGTTAATACGTCGAAGCTGACGTGTTCGAGCACGACGTTGTCGCCGAAGGCTTTGGAGACGTCGCGGAATTCGATGTAGGGCGGCATGAGTATGCGCTGCGAGCTATCAGCTATCAGCTATCAGCT
>DATEHP010000107.1:0-5575 GCA_035279505.1 Candidatus Sulfotelmatobacter sp.
CGGGCTGAGGAAAGGAGATTCCCCGGTTCCAGGGAGATTCCTTCTGCGGCGAGTTCTTGTTCTGCATTGGGGGCACGCAGGCGGAGAGTGGTTGGTGGGATCGTTTGGTTATGCCTGCAGATTTTTTCGGCTGCCTTGAGCCCGTATGTTTGCGCCCAGCTTTCTATCAGCCAGATGGGATGGGCGTAAGCGGTGGCTATGGCTTGCGGCGACAAATCATTCACCACAGGGGGCACAGGGGAGCACAGAGGATCTTTGAAGAGTTTGCGGAGGACGGCGTTGACGAAGGGGGCGGCGGAGGCTTTGCGGGCGCGTTTTACCAGTTCGACGCTTTCGTGGAGGGCGGCGCGGTGCGGGATGCGGTCGAGATAGCGAAATTGGTAGAGAGCGAGGCGCAGGGCGATCAGGACTTCCGGGTCGAGTTTCTTTAGCGGCTGCGAAGAGGCGCTTGAAATCTTGTCATCGAGAAGAGAACGCCAGCGGAGAACTCCCATAACCAGTTCGGTGGCCAGGGCGTGGTCGGGGGTGGATAGAGTCGCGTACGCTTTAGAGTGGAGGAGTTCAGAGGCGTAGGAGGATTCGCGTTCGACGCGGAGGAGGATGTCGAAGGCGGCGGTGCGGGCGGGGGACGCGGGCATGCTCTTCGATTGTACGGAAGAATGGCTTCACCACAGAGGGCACAGAGGAACACTGAGGTGGGGGCAGGAATGAAAGCGGGGAGTGGTTGTGGTCCGGTGCTTTTGAACGCGGGCTTTGCCCGCGGGACGGACCCTTCGACCGCGCTCAGGGCAGGCGGCGTCCGTTCCTGCACTGGCTTGGCTTCGCCTTCGCGGGACAGCCGAGGCGGCGGTCGCTACATGGGGCGACTAGACGCCTAGCGTTTCTTTTGGTTTTGGGTGGTAGCCGTTGATGAAGGCTTGCGCTGATGAGCGTTTCTTTCCTTCGAGTTGGAGTTCCAGAATTTCCAGCGATGTGTTTTTCGCGCAGCCTACCAGCAGACGATCTCCGACCGGTTTCAGTTCGGTTGGGGGGACGGGCTCGGTTGCTGGCTGCGCTTTCAGGATTTGCAGATTTTTGCGGCGGAATTTGGTGTAGGCGCCGGGCCAGGGTTGGAAGGCGCGGAGGCGGTCGAGGATTGATTGGGCGGGGCGGGAGAAATCGATGACGCCATCTTCTTTCTTCAGGATTGGGGCGAGAGTCGCTTGCGTGTCGTCTTGCCGGCGGGGATGGATGGAGCCGGCTTCCAGTCCGCGAAGGGTTTCCAGCAGAAGTTCTGCGCCCATGTCGGCCAGGCGAGGGCCCAGGGTCTCGGCGGTATCGTCTGGAGTGATGGGCATTTCCCTTTGCAGCAAAATGTCGCCGGTGTCGAGGCCGGCGTCGATGCGCATGGTCGTGTTACCCGTAACGGATTCACCGTTGGCGATAGCCCATTGGATGGGAGCGGCTCCGCGGTATTTCGGGAGGAGCGAGGCGTGGAGATTGATGTTGCCGAGGGGCGGGAGGTCGAGCATCCATTGCGGGATGATGCGGCCGTAGCCGACTACGATGATGGCGTCGGGTTTGATGGCGGTGAGTTGAGAGCGGAATTCGTCATTGGACTTGATGCGGTCGGGTTGGGTGATAGGGAGGTTCAGTTTGTTGGCGGATTGTTTAACGGGCGATTGGACGAGTTCGAGGCCACGGCCTTTGGGACGATCGGGTTGGGTGACGACGAGGTGGATGCGGTATCCGGCAGCGGCGAGCTTTTCAAGTGAGGGGACGGCGAAGCGGGGGGTGCCACAGAAGACGAGAGAGAGAGGCATTGGGTAATCTTTTAATTGGGTAATTTCGTAATTGAAAACCTAAAAGACCGCCACCGGCGCTGAAGCCCCTCTTCTTCCGTACGCGTTACGCGGCCCTTGAAGAGCCGCTCTTCCATCTCCGTCATCTGGAGTTATGCGGTCACACCTGCAGGTTGTGCAAGTAAGGAACACTGTCCTTCATCATATCGAGCTTCATCTCGACGAAGTAGTTCTTGATCCCACCGGTCCTGGCTGCGGCGAAAATCTTCTTCCAGTCGAGGGAGCCTTGCCCTACTGGCACGATCTTCTTTGTCTGCGCTGACCACCCCTGCACGTGCATCGAAACGAAGCGACCCGGATACTTGTTGAAGTATTCGGCGGCATCGAAGCCCTGACTAATGGTGGAGACCTGGAACTGGAACTTCACGAGCTTCGGATCGAGAAGCTCGAAGAGAACGTCATATGTGCGTTTGCCATCCACGTTAGACGTCTCGAAATCTTCGTTGTGCAGACCTTGCTGGATGCCGGCTTTGGCTGCCTTCTCACCCATCTTGTTGTATTCGTCGGCGGCGCGTTTCACGTCATCCATGGTCGGCTTTTTCGGCCCGCCGAGGCTGGCGACGAGCATCTGCGTCAGGCCGACATCTGTTGCCCAGGCGATGCGGTCTTCCTGATTCTTGCGAAGTTCATCCATACCGAAGTGGGAACTCACGCAGGTAAGACCAGCATCGTTGATGATCTTCTTGAGTTCCGATCCTTTGTACTTGGCGAGCCCGCCGAAACCGTACTCGGTGTAGCCGGCAGGAGAGCAGAGTTCAATGCTCTTGAATCCCGCCGCAGTAAGCTGCTTCAAGGTTCCGGGAAAATCCTTGGCGATCATCTCCCTCACGGGCCAAGTCTGACAGCCGATTGGTAGCCCTAGCGGATCTGCATGCAGCTTCAGTACTCCAGCTGAAAGTAAACTCACCGCAGCGGCTGAGGTCGTCGCGGTTTTGCAAAATTCTCTTCTCGAGATTGCAGACATGGAACCCTCCTATGTTCGAAAGCCGATCGCTACAGTTCCCATCCTTTGCGGCGTTCCGGGTGAATATATTTCTGTGCGAAGTCGGAGTTGTTTGCCTTCAAGTTTGCGTGATCCCAGGTAAGCTTCTGTCCAGTAAGGACGGCCACATTCCCGAGCAGCAGGGTTTCCGTGACCAGATCTTCAAATTCGAAATTCCCACCGGGCTTAGTCTTGCCGCCCTTGCAGGCATCCAGCCACTCACGCTCGTTGCCCGGAGATCGCGGCAGCGTTTTCGGAGGTTGTTTGTAAGCGTCCATCTTGCTCTGAGGAATGATCTTTGGATTCTTCCCATTGAATCCACAGAGAAGTTTTCCCTGATCTCCTATGAAGAGCAGACCTTCTTCTTCATCGGATTCTCCGCGGAAAGGACGGTTCTCTTCCAACTCTGGCGGCCGTGACGGCTTGAGACCGCCATCGTACCAAGTGAAGCGCAAGGGCGGCATGTCACCGCGGGCGTCAAAGTCATAGCGAATGATTTCGGCCTGCGGATAGGTTTCGTCGTAGCGATCGGTCGAACTTGCTTCGACACTGACGGGAGTTTCGAGTCTCATCACGCGGAAGATGGTGTCGTAGCTGTAGCAACCCATGTCGCCGAGCGAGCCGCAACCGAAGTCCACCCATCCGCGCCAGACGAAGGGCAGGTACGCATGATTGAAGGGACGCTCCGGAACTGGGCCGAGCCAGAGATCCCAATCGAGACCTTCGGGGATGGGCTCTGACTCCTTGGGGCGCTCGATTGCCTGCGGCCAGAACGGGCGGCTGGACCAATTCATGACCTCGCGCACGGGTCCGATGGCGCCAGCCCATATCCATTCGCAGAGCAGACGAGTGTCTTCTGAGGCCTGGTTTGCCACTGCGATCTGAGTTGCCACTCCGGTCTCGCGCGCAATCTCGGCAATGCGCCGTGACTCGTAGATCGTGTGAGTTAACGGCTTCTGGCAAAAAACGTGTTTCCGCTTCTTCATCGCCGCAGCCGAAATCGCGGCATGGAGATGATCCGTTGTGCACACGACGACAGCATCTACATCTTTCTCCTTCTCGAGGAGTTCGCGGAAGTCGTTGTAGGCCGAGCATCCTTTATATTGGCCGGATCGCTTTTGCGCGCCATAGTAGCCTTCCACGATCTTTTGAGCGGGTTCGCGGCCGGCCACGCCGCTGGTCACCTGGAGCGAATGGGTGAGCTGAATCGGCTGGTTAGGGCTAAGCCAGTCCCAACCGCTGTCGACTCCGATCAATTTGCGCACGGAATTGCAGAACTCGTGGTCACTCCATTGCGGGTAGCCGGCGCTGCCTTTGTTGACGTCGCAGACGGCCACGCCTTGCACGTCAGCCTCGCGCAGGAAATGAAACATCACCCGCAAGCCTTGAGCCCCGACTCCGATGAAGGCGATGTTGACCTTGTCGCTGGGTGGAACATATCCGGAGCCGCCTAAAACATGTCGCGGAACAATGGAGAAGCCCGCGGCAGCAGTTGCGCTTTGGGCCAAAAACTGTCGTCGGGAGAGCAGATGCGATGAATGAGACCGCTTGGTGGGATTCACTGTTCCTCCTCACGCCCCTTGGTCCCGGCTGCATGAGGATCTGAGGGCGCGGCGGTGCGAACAACTCCGATACTCTAAACCAGAGGATCGTCGGTAACAATGGCGGAAATCACTTCTGTCGTAGACTAGTTCCAACTGGGGATATTCGTGGGCAAAACAGCATCTGCATCCGAGGGCCGCTCTGAGAAGAAAGCGGCCGAGCGCACAGATCATCGAGCCATCGAGCCGCCCTTCGATACGGAAAAAATTCAGGTGTCTCGGCCAGCGCGCATCGCAGCGGGTGTGAAATCTGTTCTTAAAGCTGCGGAGTTCACAATCACGGAACCTGGATTGTTTCGCGGCATCGCGGCTCTGACTCACCTCAATCAATTTGAAGGAATCGATTGTCCTGGCTGCGCCTGGCCTGATCCGGATCATGAGCGCTCGCTGAACGAATATTGTGAAAACGGCGTAAAGGCCATCGCCGAGGAGGCAACTACAAAGCGTTGCACTCCAGAATTGTTCCGCACGTGGAGTGTCACGGATCTCGCGCAGCAATCAGATTATTGGCTCGGGCACCTGGGCAGATTGACGCATCCGATGGTTTTGCGATCAGGAAGGGATCATTACGACTCGATTTCCTGGGACGAAGCGTTCGCGATGATCGCGGAGGAACTTAACCGACTGAGCAGTCCGGATGAGGCGATCTTTTACACATCCGGCCGGACCAGCAACGAGGCAGCCTTCCTCTATCAGCTATTTGTCCGACAGTTCGGTACGAATAATCTGCCGGACTGTTCCAACCTGTGCCACGAGTCGTCGGGTCTTGCACTGAGAGAAGCCATCGGAGTTGGAAAGGGGACGGTAAAACTCGAGGATTTCGATCTAGCCGACACCATCCTTATTATGGGGCAGAATCCCGGGACCAACCATCCCCGGATGCTGGCGACTCTGCAGCGTGCCGCCCGGCGGGGAGCGACGATTGTAAGCGTGAACCCGTTGGCGGAGGTTGGGCTGACCCGGTTCAAGCATCCGAAAGACGTTCTTCACCTGCTGGGTCCCGGAACCCAGATCGCTAAACACTTCGTGCGGGTTCGCCTGAGCGGCGATTTGGCCTTTCTCAAAGGCGTTTGCAAAGAGATTCTCGAAGAGGAAGCGAAACGGCCCGGAAGCGTAATCGATCGAAGCTTCATTGAGCAGAAGACGGCAGG
>DATEHP010000108.1:0-22005 GCA_035279505.1 Candidatus Sulfotelmatobacter sp.
GATTGGGACAGCCTCATCGTGAATGATCGCGACGGCTTGCTGGTCAAGCGACTGGGCGAAGTCAGCGACGGACAGTATCAGAAGTATTTCGTCGAGAGCGGCGCCTATTTCCGCCAGAATTTGTTCGGCACCGATCCGCGCCTGCTGAAGATGGTCGAGCATCTTTCAGACGATCAACTGGCCCGCATGCGTTTGGGCGGACACGATCCCATCAAGGTGCACGCGGCCTATCGCGCGGCAGTCGATCACACCGGCGCTCCGACGATCATTCTCGCCAAGACCATCAAGGGCTACGGCCTGGGTGAAGCGGGCGAAGGCAAGAACATCACACACCAGCAGAAGAAACTGAACGACGAAGAGTTGGAGATGTTCCGCTCGCGCTTTGGGATTCCCATTCCCGACGACGAACTGCACGGCGCGCCGTTCTATCGGCCTTCCGACGACAGCGCCGAGATCAAGTACATGCAGGCGCGCCGCCAGCAACTTGGCGGATACATGCCGCAGCGGAAGCTTCGAGCTACACCGCTGAAGCCGTTCCCCGACTCTCACTTCGAAGAATTTCACAAAGGCACCGAGGGCCGCGAAGTGTCCACCACCATGGTCTTCGTCCGCTTGCTCTCGAAGTTGTTGCGCGATCCGGAACAGGGCAAATACATCGTCCCCATCGTTCCCGACGAAGCGCGCACCTTCGGCATGGAGGCCCTCTTCCGTCAGGTTGGAATTTACTCCAGCGTCGGCCAGAATTATGAACCCGTCGACATGGACACGCTCCTCTACTACAAGGAAGCGAAGAACGGTCAGATTCTCGAAGAGGGCATCACCGAATCCGGTTCGATGTGCTCCTTGATCGCCGCCGGCTGCGCGTATGCGAATCACGGGATCAACACGATCCCTTTCTTCATTTATTACTCGATGTTCGGATTCCAGCGCATCGGTGACCTGATCTGGGCCGCCGCCGACATGCGTTGCCGCGGATTCCTGGTCGGCGGCACCGCCGGCCGCACCACGCTCGCCGGCGAAGGCTTGCAGCACCAGGACGGCCACAGCCATGTGCTGGCGCTCCCCGTGCCGAATCTGCTGGCATACGATCCGGCATTCGCATACGAGATCGCCGTCATCATTCAGGATGGCATCAAGCGGATGTATGTCGATCAGGAATCGATCTTCTACTACCTGACCGTCACCAACGAACCGCTCCCCATGCCTGAGATGCCTGCGGGCGATCAAGTTCGTGAAGGTATCCTGAAGGGCCTCTACCGCTTCAAAACTGCCGCAAATCCCAATGCGAAGCTCCGGGCACAACTGCTGGGCAGTGGCACGATCATGTTCGAGGTGCTCAAGGCGCAGCAGATTCTGGAAGAAAAATTTGGAGTCGCGGCTGACGTCTGGAGCGTCACAAGCTATAAGGAGCTTTATCGCAACGCCAACGATTCTGAGCGTTGGAACATGCTGCACCCCGGAGAGCCTGCTAAGGTTCCTTACGTGACGCAGACCTTGAAGGATGCGCAGGGACCGTTCATTGCGGCATCGGATTATATGAAGGTTTTGCCCGAGAGCATCAGTAAGTGGGTGCCCGGGCAGCTTGTGTCACTGGGAACCGACGGCTTCGGACGCAGCGAAAGCCGCGCGGCATTACGCGACTTCTTCGAAGTCGATGCGAAGCATATTGTGCTGGCGACCTTGGTCGCGTTGGCGCGCGAAAAGAAAGTCGGTACGGATGTCGTGAAGCGGGCAATTGGCGAGCTGGGGATCAATCCAGAGAAGTTGAATCCGGCGATAAGCTAAAGCCGTAATCCGTAGAGACGTAGCTGGCTACGTCTCTGCCGACAGCACAGCTGAACTCCGGTCTAACGAAGCTGCAGGCAGAGACGTCGCAAGCGACATCTCTGAAGTCATGAAGAATGCGCCTTCGGGCGATGCGACAGACCTTATAAAAGGAAACCTACGCAGTGATTGAATTCAAACTTCCGGAGTTGGGAGAAAACATCGAGCAAGGCGACCTGGTACGTCTTATGGTCGCGCCCGGTGCGGCGGTGAGTGCCGGCCAGTCGGTCATGGAACTCGAAACCGATAAGGCCGTCGTGGAAGTGCCTTCGTCCGTGAGCGGGACCGTGCAGGAGATTCGTGTCAAAGAAGGTGACAAGATCAAGGTCGGCCAGGTGATTTTCACGGTCGATGGAGCGGAAGCCAAGGCTTCCCCAGCGCCTGCCCAGGTCGCCGCCACTGCCGCACCTGCTCCCAAGCAAAAGCCGGCGGCCCCAGCCGCCTCGAAAGAAAGCACAGCAGCCCCGTCGCAAGCCCCCGCATCCAGCGCGCCCTCAAGCGCCCCAGGGGCAAGCGAATTCAGGCTGCCCGAACTCGGCGAGAACATTTCCCAAGGCGATCTGGTGCGCCTGATGATCGCACCCGGCACCAGGGTTTCAGAAGGGCAGCCGATCATGGAGTTGGAGACCGACAAGGCCGTCGTGGAGGTTCCGTCATCGGTCAGCGGTGTGGTGAAGGAAGTCAGAGTGAAGGAAGGCGAAAAGATCAAAGTTGGGCAGGTGATCTTTACGCTGGAAGGTGGCGCGCCTGCCGCTCAGCCGGCCCGGCCGCGAAGTGCCCCCGTCGAGCACGTCTCCGGACAGCACGGTGCGCGTCTGGCATTTCAAGCTGCCATTCGCGCAGAAGGGAAAACCGAAGAACAGGCTCTGCCACCCGATCAGCCACAGCAGACGGTCCCGTCATTCAGTATGCCGGCGCAACTTGACAAGGTAGCTGGGACCGAGCACCGGCAGCCCGTTCCAGCGGCACCACACGTTCGACGTCTCGCGCGCGAGGTCGGCATTGACATCTATGACGTCAAAGGCACTGGCCCCGGCGGGCGCATCAGCGAAGATGACGTCAAAGCTCACGCCAAGGCGCTACTCTCCGCCGCGGCTACAGCAGCAGCTACACCACGCGCCGGTCACTTCGCCCAGCCGCACCTTCCTGATTTCGCGAAGTGGGGCAAGATCGAGCGTGTTTCCATGCGGGGTGTGCGGCGGAAGACCGCTGAGCATCTGGCAGAGGCGTGGAACACGATTCCGCATGTCACGCAGCACGATCGCGCTGACATAACCGAGCTTGAGCAATTGCGCGCACGTTTCGCTCCCAAGGCCGAGGAAGCGGGCGGCAAGATGACCGTCACGGCGATCGCTCTCAAAGTCTGCGCCGCGGCTCTCAAGGTCTTCCCGCAGTTCAACGCCAGCATCGACATCGAAAAGGAAGAGATCGTTTACAAGCAGTACATCACCATCGGAGTGGCGGCTGACACCGATCGCGGTTTGCTCGTTCCCGTGATTCGCGACGTCGAAAAGAAGAACATCGTGGAACTCGCAGTCGAATTGTCGCAGCTTTCGAAGAAGGCGCGCGAGAAGAAGTTGATGCCCGGAGACATGGAAGGCGGCACGTTTACCATCACCAATCTGGGGGGAATTGGCGGCGTCGGATTCACGCCGATTGTCAATTTTCCGGAGGTGGCGATTCTCGGTCTTTCCCGTTCGCGTATGGAACCGGAGTGGATCAACGGGAAATTCGAGCCACGGCTGATTCTGCCGCTGTCGCTTTCCTACGATCACCGTCTGATCGACGGCGCGGATGCAGCGCGATTCCTGCGCTGGATCTCTGAAGCGTTTGAACAACCTTTCCTGCTGTCGGTCCAGGGGTAAAATCCAAAACCTTGAACCACAAAGGACACGAAGGCACACGAAGGAAGTCTCGATCTAGGGGGTTTTCCTTCGTGTACCTTAGTGCCCTTCGTGGTTGAAAGCCTTTCATGTCCGAAACATCGAATCTAAATGTTGCAGTGATCGGCGGCGGCCCCGGCGGATATGCCGCCGCATTTCTCGCCGCCGATCTTGGCATGAGCGTCACGCTCATCGACCCCGAACTGAATCCCGGCGGAGTGTGCCTTTACCGCGGATGTATTCCCTCGAAGGCGTTGCTGCATGTGGCCAAGTTGCTGGAGGAGGCTCATCACGCGAAAGATTGGGGAATTGAGTTCGGTGCGCCAAAGATTGATCTTAGCCGCCTGCGTTCATTCAAAGAAAATGTCGTTAAGAAGCTGACCAGCGGCCTAGGAGTGCTCTCCAAGCAGCGCAAAGTTCGCTACGTTCAGGGGCGCGCTGCGTTTGAGAACTCAACCACACTGAGCGTCACTAAGATCGATGGCTCGCAGGAATCTCTGACTTTCGATCGCATCATCATTGCCACAGGCTCGCGCCCGGCGATCATCCCCACGTTGAAGCTCGACACTCCACGAATGATGGATTCTACTGGCGCGCTCAATTTGGAAGACATCCCCGGAAGCTTACTCGTGGTTGGCGGCGGTTACATTGGCCTGGAACTCGGGTCGGTATACGCCGCTCTGGGCACGCGCGTAACTGTGGTCGAAATGCTTCCCGGTTTGCTGCCTGGGGCAGACCGCGACTTGGTGCTACCGCTGCACAAGCGACTGGAAAAGCTGTTCGAGGCGATTCTTCTGAACACGACTGTCGCATCCGTAAAAGATGAGGGCAACGGCATTCGTGCCACGCTGAAAGCACAAGACGGCAACGCGCACGAAAAAGTGTTTGATCGCGTGCTTGTTTCAGTGGGACGCAAGCCGAATTCGGAGATTCCCGGCCTCGACAAGACACGTGTGCAGTTGGGTCAGCGTGGATTCATTCAGGTCAATAAGCAACTCCAGACCGATGATCCCTCGATCTACGCAATCGGCGATGTGGTCGGCGAGCCGATGCTCGCGCATAAAGCGTCGCACGAAGGCCGCGTCGCGCTCGAAGCGGTCGCGGGCCATAAAGTCGCTTTCGAACCAAATGCAATCCCCGCAGTCGTTTTTACCGATCCCGAGGTAGCCTGGTGCGGTCTGACCGAAACGCAGGCCCAGAAGGAAAATCGCGAAGTGAAGGTCGCAAAGTTTCCGTGGGCTGCATCGGGCCGTGCGATCACCCTTGATCGCCCAGAGGGCGTGACCAAACTGCTCATCGATCCGCAAACGGAGCGAGTTCTCGGAGTTGGAATCGTGGGCGTCGGCGCGGGCGAAATGATCGCCGAGGGTGTACTCGCCATCGAGATGGCTGCTTTGGCCAGTGATGTCGCGTTAAGCATCCATCCTCATCCGACGCTATCGGAAACGGTGATGGAATCTGCTGAAGTTTTCTTCGGCACCAGCACGCACATTTATCGCCCGAAGCGGGGATGAACTTCCCAGCTAGTCTAATTCGCGCCTTCACTTCGATACAATGAGTGCCTGCCGCGTTCATGCGTTGGGCAACCCGCGAGAGATTGGCGGGAGAGGACCATGGTTTCTTTCCGTAAGATTTCAATCGTATGCATCCTGTTCGTTGCCCCTTGCACGTTTTCAGGGGCACAGTCGACGCTTACTCAGGCCTTGCAACCTGCGCCCACCAGTGGGTCCATCGTGGTCATCGATCCACTGGGACGCAACACCCCTTCCAATTCAGTCCTCGGATTCCTGAAGGCGGCAACCGCGGAAGACTACAACATCGCAGCCCAGTATCTTCAGATGAGCGCCGCACGCCGCCAGTCCGAAGGCGAGCAGACCGCGACCAGGCTCAAGTACGTGCTGGACAAGGCTTTCGTCGGCAACTACAGCCGATTCAACACGCCGGAAGCGATTCCGCAGGAAGGGGCCGCTCTCGGCCATCAAAAGCTCGGAACCATGTCGGCGGGCGATGTGGAAGCCGACCTCGATTTGGTTCGCGTATCGGACCCTAGCGCCGGCAAGATCTGGCTGATCTCAACCGACACGCTCGCCAAACTGCCGGAGCTATATGACCAGGTAAAAGCGCGGCAGGTAGAAAGCAAACTTCCCGTCGTGCTCGTCAGGCACCAGCTTGGCGGGATGCCTCTCTGGCAATGGCTGGCTCTACTGGTTGCGACGCCATTAGCAGCGGGTCTGGGCTGGTTGATTCTTTTCGTGATGGAAATTCCCCTGCGCTGGTGGGCTCGTCGCCGCGGACGGCTGGACGTTGCCAACTGGCGCTCGGTTTCAGGGCCGGCATGGCTGCTGGCAGGCACGCTCATTCATCAGGTATTCGTCGTCTATCTGCGCATGCCGCTATTGCTCCGGCATTACTACTTTCAGATCACGTCCACAGCGCTGATTCTCAGCGCGATCTGGATCGTCTGGCGAGTAGTGCGGTGGTCTCTCTACCGCGTTCGCCTTCGCGCCCTGGCCCACGGCCTCGCCGGTACGGGATCGCTCATGCTCCTCGGTGAGCGAATTTTGAAAGCGGTGATTTTCGTGCTTGGCGTTCTGGCCGTGCTTGGCAACCTGGGCTTCAACATGAGCACGGCGCTGGCCGGGTTGGGCATCGGCGGCCTCGCCATCGGCTTTGGCGCGCAGAAGACGATCGAAAATCTCTTTGGTGGCGTATCCGTGCTGGCCGACGAAGTGTTCCGCGTCGGTGATGTCTGCCGCTTCGGCGATCGTACCGGCGTTGTCGAGGATATCGGCCTCCGTTCAACCCGCATCCGTACCGACGAACGCACACTGCTGGCGATTCCGAACGGTACTGTGGCCACGATCAATCTCGAGAACCTGAGTCGCCGCGACAAAATTCTGTTCAAGACGAATCTGAACCTGCGCTCGGAGACGAAGGCCGATCACTTGCGCTTTATCCTTTCCGAGGTGCGGCGCTTGCTCTACAGCCATCCGAAGGTCGAGAGCAACACGGTTCGCGTGCGCCTCATCGATGTGGCAGGTGGCGCACCGACTGTGGAGATTATGGCCTATGTCCTCACCCAGGACTTCAACGAGTTCGCTGCCGTTCGCGAAGACGTTCTGCTGCGCATCATGGACATTGTCGACAGCTCCGGCAGCGGCCTCGCCCTTCCCGCGCAGACTCTGTATCTCGGGCGCGACGCGGGGCTCGCGAAAGACAAAGCGGAAAGCGCGGTGCAGAAGATCGCAGAACTGCGTGATGACAAGAAGTTGCCCTTCCCTGATTTTCATAAGGAAGAGATCTCGTCGTTTAAGGGATCGATTGATTATCCCCCGAAAGAATCGACCCTGCGGAAGAGTGAGGATGGGTCCGGCAAAACGCACTAGCCCTCAGCTGCGAGCGCGAGACGCGTTCGCCACAGCCGGCGAGACGCCGCCGGCATCCGACTTACACCGGACACTGAGCCACTTAAGAAACAAGTGCGTGGGTAGATAGATGCACAACGGCACAACCACTAAGTAACCGAGTAAGTATACCCATCCCGGCATTGCATGTTGTTCGTGAAAGAATGGCCCTCGCGCCCAGTTTACATCCTGCTCGGGACGCCAGAAGTAGTTGATCGGCACGACGATCCACGTCGTGAGCGTCTGGAGTTTCCATCCGCGATTGTCGTATCCCAGCTTCCAGATCGCCCATAACAGTAGCGGCGGACTTACTACGTGAAACAGACTGAGCAGGCGGACAAAAAGAGATAAGTGCGGATCAAACATGTACTCGGTGCCGCCGATCAGGTGGTGCCCAGTCAGCAGCGCGCCTGCGAGATCGATCGTGTAAAGCGACTGAAACAACAACAACCCGCATGCAGCCCAGGAAAAGATCAGCGGACTTTGCAGCCAAAGGCCGATCCCGATCAGGACATTTCCGATGTCGCAGAAGAAGAGAAAATTCTGCGCGCCATATTGCCGCCAATAGACGGGAATCCAGACGATCAGCCAGAGGGTCCAGCCGATCTTGAGCCATGGCAGCAACTTGTTCATGGCGGCCATTTTAAGCGAATTACCAGCGTAACTTGATGGCCCTTACGGCGTTACCTACGATTACTCCATGGGTTACCAAGCTCTTCTCTTCTGTCCCGATGACAAGACGGCTCGCACAGTAACGCAGGTTTTGAGCGAGCTTGAGTTCACCGTCGACGCCTGCATCGAGCCTTTCGCTGCAGTCAAGAAGCTGATGGGCCAGCACTTCGACGCTGTTGTGGTGGACTGCGATAACGAGCAGAATGCCACCCTGTTATTCAAGAGCGCACGCAATTCGACGTCGAACCAGACCTCACTTGCGGTTGCCGTCGTGGAGGGTCAGGCAGGGGTTGCCAAGGCGTTTCGCATAGGCGCAAACCTTGTCCTGACCAAACCCATCAACATCGAACAAGCCAAAGGAACGCTGCGCGTGGCGCGCGGACTTTTGCGCAAAAGCGACCCCACCAAGCCGGGTTCAGCAACGGCGACCGGAAGTTTCGCGGTGCCAACACCGCCTCCGGCCGCGCCGCCGCCGCCTCCCGCGCCTCCAAAGTCTGCGGCACTGTCCAGACCGCCACTCGGGGGGAAACCGGCCGCGCCGGTCGCTTCGAAACCGGTTGTGCCGACGGCAACGGCTGCCCCCAGGCCACAACCTCCCGTTCAGAAGCCGGTCGCACCAGCTCCGCCAGCGGCATGGCCTGCCGCTGCAGCAGCTTCAGCGAAACCGGCCCCAGTATCCGACAGCGATATTCCAGTTGCACCCGCAGCCGAGAAGCCTCCCGCTCCAGTTGCGCCTCCAGCCCTGTATAGCGCTGCAGTGGCGACACCCGCGGTACCAAGAGTAGCTCCTCCAGCGCCGCCGACGATCGAATTCAAGCCACCTGTTTTGAGTACTTCGAGCGCGCCAATAGGAAGCGGCGCGGCAAGCGCACCGGCTCCGGCCCGCGAACCGGCGCCACCGAAGATCGAGCAAAAACCGGCGCACGACGCTGAGGATCTGTTCGAGAAGCAAGCGGCACCGGTGGCCAGCGAGCCTGCTGCCTATGTCGGATCGGCCCCGTCCTTCACATTTGGCGGCTCGACGACCGAGACTGAGTCCAGCGGTGGCAGCAAGAAAGCTATGATCGGAATCGCCGCGGCACTGCTCATCGTGGCCGGCGGCTATTTCGGATGGTCCCATTTCAAGGGGACGAGCAGTTCGACGCCGCAGCCCGTCGCCACCTCGGCGCCGGTCTCCGCGCCCGTTTCAACTCCAGCGGCTCCAAAACCGACAGCGGCGCAGCCACCTCCGGCAACTGCGACGGCTACAACACCCGCTCCCGGTTCACAGCCCGACAAAACTCTTAGGTCGTCGAATTCCTCGGAGGACGAGAACGAAGTTAGAATCGGCAGCAGCGCTTCGCCCGCAGTTACCAAACCGGTGAGCACCTCTTCTGCACCACCCAAGTCCGTGGTGGCAGACAAGTCCGACGTCGAAAGGACTGAAGCTCCAGCTCTGATCGTTAAGGGAGGAAAAGCACCGGCAGCTGGGACCAAACAAGCTCCCATGCCCGATGCACCCGCTCCTAGCGTGATTGGAATGGGCGCGTCCGCTGCCGCTCCGCTTCCCAACCTGGGTACGACGGACACCGGGATCAAGCCAATGCTCCAGACCCTCAGCGTTTCGCAGGGGGTATCACAAGGTCTGCTTTATAAGAAGGTGGCACCGTCGTATCCGCCGAATGCGCTTCGCATGCACATCGAGGGTACGGTGGAGTTGCTGGCCACGATCTCCAAAGAAGGAAATATTTCGCACATCAAGGTGCTGAGCGGAGAAGCGCAACTCGCCAGATCCGCCAGTGATGCGGTCAAGCAGTGGAAGTACAAGCCGTATCTCTTGAACGGCGAGCCGGTCGAGATTCAGACCCAAGTCACGGTCAACTTCAAGCTACCTCGATAGATCTCCGAAAACCTGCCGGGCATGCCAAATGCTGCATTGCCCGGTTTTTCTGTGCATCCAAAAAAGTGCCGGATGTATGCCCGAGCACCGCGATGCGAAATTCTTGATCTATGCCGGCAAAATATTGATTCCTCGATGGTTACCGAAAGCACGCCGACGCGGTCACACGCAAAATCTTCGAAATAAACGGCTTAGAGGCAAAATCTTCTAACCTAAGGACTTAGACGTGAATTTGGCATCTGGAGACGAAAACGTTTTTGGGGCTAGAAACTCGCAAATTATTCAATACAAATGGCTTGCGAGTTGCCGACTGAAATTGATCCCGGCAAAATATTGTCAAAGAAGGACTTACACGCAAAATATTCCAAAATAAGGACTTAGAAACTTGAACCCTCGCCCTGCTTCGGCCCTTAAGTGGTCATTTACGATGCGAGTGAGCACGATTCGATTGTGAACGGTCTGCGGGCTCAGTCAAGGTTGTTCGTCACAAGAAATCAAGTTTTTGGCTGTGGAAAAAGCTGAGGCCTGGGGGGAGGATGAGACTTCAAGACTTGCGGCGCTCTTTGAATGGAGCCTTTTTGGCCAGACTCTCGGCCGCCATTTTTCGGAGCCACTCGGTGTGCTGCCTCAGAGCGGCCTTGAGCTCCGAAAGGGCGGGTTCATAGTCGTTTTCTGCCGAGCCGGCGACCTTCGCGCACAGATCGCGTATGTGGTCGTCAATGCGACGAGACGGCACAGGTTAGAGTGCTACGAGGTTTTAGTCGGGCACCATACGGACTTCTGTGTAGGACCCTTTAGATGCCTCTTTGTGGAATTGGGACCGCTGTTCGCTCCCGACCGCTGCACTCCTCTGGCGAGAAAAACCCGAGGGAAGGTACCCGAATGTGGGCTCAATGCGAAAAGCTGAGCCTCAGGAATCGATACGATCGTCCAATAGCCTGCTTTCCAAGCTTCGCTCTTAATCACGCCTGTGGATTGGTTCCGGACTTTTAACCAAAAGGTCATGTATGTCAGATGAGAAGACAGCGAGGGAGCATCGGCGGGCGTGAGACGTGGGCCAAGGCTGGGACGGTTCCCTCTTGGTTATTATGAGTTCTTGGAACCTTGAAATCGTGGCACCTCCTAGCCTCTGCCCAAGACGCCCGGCTTCGCCGTCGCGGGACAGCCGAAGGCGGCTGTCGCCACATAAGTATTGCACCGGGTAGGGGGCCCGGGGGGTTAATGGAGTGGCAATGATCTGGATCCAATAGTTTGTTGCGGGAAGAGTTTTATTGAGGAGGCGCATGAGCACACCTCTGCGATTTGTTTTCTATGTTGCGGTGAAGCCTGAAAAGCTTTGGGACGGCTTGTTTTCACGGGAGTCGAACCGCATCATTTTTACGGGTGCGGACTTTGAGGCGGACATCAAACCCGGCGGTTCCATGAAGTGGATTGGGCCGGGACCTGATGGCAAGCCCGCTACCCTGGTGAAGGGCGAGATTCTGCAGTCGGAACCGCCCAAGTTGCTTCAGTACACTTTTCAAACCGGGCAAAGTCCATTGAAATCTCGAGTGACGGCCGAACTTGTGCCAGAGACGGAAGCCACAAAGCTCACGATCACCCACGATCAGTGGGACGAAGCCGATCCCGGCTATGCATTTTGCGCCGACGGATGGCCGCGTATTCTCTCGCGCTTGAAAACGCTGCTGGAGACTGGTAAGACCTTCAAGCCGCACTGATCGGGTCCTCACTGGCGTAGTCGTCGAACTGTTGAAGCATCACCAAACGTTGTTAATCCCCCGCCTTCGGTGTGCAACCGAGTAATGAGACCGCGCATTGACCATCATCCCGCTGCGAACTGAACCAAGGTATGAATCCTTCTGCAGCTTTTCGTGCTACCGTCAAGGCAGAGATTGACTGAAAAAGGCTCCAAAAGGCAGTCATGGCGAATAAATACCTTAAACGAATCCTGGAAACATTTTGTCGTCATCAATTCTCCTGGCCCCACAGTGGGGTCTGCGGGCAGGACTATCAGGTCTGCTTGCGTTGTGGGGCTGTATACGAGTATGACTGGGGCTCGATGCGTCGCACGCGCCGGCGGGCGTCCGGACCACAGAGCCAGGCAGAATTCAATAGCCAACATCGGCACAACTAGCGGGGATTGGAACCCGCGTAGGATTCAGACGTTTCACCTTCAGCGCCGCCAGGACTCACTTGGGACTCACTCTTCCTTCCGTGGCCGCCGGCTCCTGCTTCCAACCGAAATCACTCGTTGAGGCTCTTTGCCAGAGCATTCAAACCTCCTTCGAGTTTGAGCCGCCAACGTTCGAGGGAGAGTCTCGCCAGATGCTCCGTCGAGTGCTCGAAGGTCTGCAAAGCATTCGCTGCCTGGCCGTTCAGTGACTCGGAAGTCGAGGCGACGATTCCATTCTGGGCAACCTTCATGTTTTCGGTGGCTTCGTCCAGCTGGTCGCTGAGCGCTCTGATGCTGCGGGCAGTCAATTCCTCGAGAATCTCATTGGCCAGATTCTGGAATTGGCTGCGCGTGTCCTTCACGATCTCGCTGGACATCCGGCTCAGGCGATGATCGAGGCCTGATTCCATGCAGCGCGTAGTTTCGTCCAGTTTCGCGATGCGAGTGTCCAGATATTCAACCTGTTCCTGCAAGCGCGATGATTCTGACGCAACCGCTGATCGAAGTTGTTCCAAGTCTCCACGGCGCGCCTCGTGCTCGGCATTCAAGTTATGCTGGAGGAATTCCAGAAGCTCTTGGCTCAAGCGTTTGAGAGAGTTGCCTCCCTCCACTAATTTCTGGTGATAATCTTCCAAGCCACGCCGCAGGGACGTCTGGGTGCTTTCGGAGATGTACTCGGAAATGTCGTGTGCGCGTTTCTCGACGGCTCCAAGTTCTTCCCCGACCTTGCGCAGAAAATTGTCGTGGCTATCGGCAATTCGATGGTCCAGCGTTGCCTTGGCAGCTTCCAGCAAATTCACGGACTGTTGACGCGCTTCATCGAGGACTTTTGGTCCGAGATCCTTTCGCAGGCGTGATTCGATCTGTTGTTCGAGCTCCGGAGGAATGTTGGAGAGCGAAACCTCAAAGCGGCTGGGATTCGCTTCTCGTTGCGCTACCCGCTCCTTGAGCGCCATGACCTCAGCCTGGAGCGGGCGTAACGATTCCGCAATCGTCCTCTTCACCTGAGCTTCCAATTGCCGCGCGACGCGATCCAGTACGGCCTCCGAGGGCTGGTTTCCCGGCCCGGGCAACTGCTGGACCGAAGTGTTCGTGGGTTTAAGAATCTGGGGAGGCTTTGCCGGCACCACCGGCGCTGGAACTACCCAATCTTTAGGGCAATTTCTCAAGCCCCAGAAATTATCGGGCCGGTCGAGCTTCGCGCCCAGTCTCCAGGTCCGTTGATCTGAGTCGACCGGTTGGCAGCTGACGACGTGAGCTGTAGTCTCGCGGCCGTCCTTGCTGTGAAGGTTCAGAGGAACACCGGTGTCGAGCTTGACTCGTGTCAGAATTGCGCAACCATGTGCATTGACTACCAGGGTTTCACACACCTCTGAAAAGTGTGTTCCTTCCATGCTGGTGACCAGGATCTGGACTGCGGTCGGCACTCTCGAACTGCGCCGAAGTGCGGTGGGAGTTGCTCCGTTGTGCATGTCACTGTACCTTGCTGTTCCGAAGGATTAGGTGCCAGTCGGCCAGTGCAAGCACCACGCACTTCCCACCTTAACCCCAAATGGGTCTGTAACTGAAAAGTCGGAAGGATCATGGTGGGGGTGTACTTTGGTAACGACCGGCGGAGAGCATCAAACAAGGCGCATCAGAGTTCCCAATCAGTAGCGCGTCTCCGTTCTGACGAATCGAGTTTGGCACTCTCCCACTCTCTTGCGTCCCAATACCAGTTTTCTGGAATGCTGATCTGTCTGATTATTCCAGTGATACGCTGTTGGGACGGACTCGAATTGGCATGCTGACAGAAATCGGACAGGTGGAGGCGATCTTCCGGTATCCGGTGAAGTCCATGGGCGGGGAACGACTCGAGGTCGCCGACATGGGATGGCACGGGCTCGCGGGTGACAGACGCCTGGCGTTCCGGCGGATGGATGACCGCAGCGGATTCCCGTGGCTCACCGCAGGCAAGCTTCCTGACCTCGTCCGGTATTCCCCGATTCGACGTGACGATGATCCGGACGACCTTCCTACTCACATTCGTACGCCGGATGGCAAGGAGTTGCCCGTCTTCGGAGAGGAGTTGGCGGCGGAGGTCGGACGGCGGTATGGGGCTCCAGCGCAGATGATGCAGTTGAAGAATGGCATCTTCGACGAGGCCAGCATCTCAGTGATCGCTTCCGAAACGGTGAACGAGATTGGACGACTCGCTGGGCGAAGCCTGGATGTGCGACGATTTCGCCCGAATGTTGTGGTTCGTTTGTTGCGACCCGCGGCGTTCCAGGAGGACGAGTGGGTGGGCGGCGTGCTCTCATTCGGCGAGGAGGACGGCGGCCCAGCAATCAGCGTGACGATGCGCGACGTCCGGTGTTCGATGGTGAACCTTGATCCGGACTCAGCCAGTCCGGCGCCAGAAGTTCTGAAGGCCGTGGTCCGCACGAACCAGAACAAGGCAGGAGTCTACGGCACGGTCATTCGGGTGGGGCTAGTGGCGGTCGGACAGACTGTATGTTTGCGCGTGGCGGAGGAGAAAAGGGACGTTGGATAATCGAGCGCGAAGTCCGGGAACGTAGAAAGAAAAGCTATTCCAAGCCGGCATCCGTCAACGCCTGAAAGCGCGGCTTAGATTATAGCGGTGCCCAAGCCGCTCGGCTTCGCCGTCGCGGGACAGCCGGAGGGCTGTCGCCACATGGGGGCATTACTGGAACGCACAATCACGGAGTGCATCGAGTTTCCTACTGCGGCTGCAGGGCTTCGTCGATTACGACCTTGCCGCTCTTGGTGGCGGTGATGACTTTATGCACAGGGGCGTATCCGCTGAGCGTGATGTCAATGACATAGTTGCCGGGATCGACCATGACGTCAACGGGAGCGGGTTTATCCAACATGCGCTGGTTGACGGCGACCTGAGCGCCCTTGGGCTGGGTGTGGATGGAGACTGTAGCCTGTCCGGGCTGGCCTTTGCCGCCGAACAAACGCGACACTTTGTTGCCGACGGTCTTGATGCTGTCGACATTGCCCAGAGGTTGCAGCGTCGGAGAGAAGTTCAGGGTCTGGCCGAGCGTGAACTGGCCGTTCATAGTTTCGTCGAGATAGCCGGAGAGGCGGACCAGCACCAAGTGCTGACCCTTATCGACGCTGACCTGCGCGGGCGTTCTAGCGTTCATGTCGTGGCCGTCAACGTAGACGCTGGCTCCGGCCGGATTGCTCTTGACCACCAGCGTTGCCACCAACTGCGCGAGATGAATCTGCGCGGTCGCGCGGTTGGCTGAGGTGACACCCACGGTTCGCGTATCGGTGGCGTAACCCGACTTGCTGACGATAATAGTGTGCTGTCCGGGCTGAATATTGGTCAGAGTGAAGGGAGTGACCCAACTCGGATCGGTGGCGCCGTCAATCTGCACTTGAGCGCCCTGCGGCGTGGAATCAATGACGAGCTGTCCGGGAATGACGACGGGCGCTGCGGTGACCTTTTTTTTTGCGCCTCTTGATTTCGATGAGACAGCGGGTTGCGCAACCGGGGTGTCGGGCTCCTGGACTTCTTCGGGCTGAGCCGGGGCAGGAGCGGGCACGGCTTCAGTCTTCGGAGCCGGAACTACCGGGGCTGGCTGTGCTGGAGCATCGGAAACGGCTGTGGTACGTGGTGCTCCCGCATCATCGTCGCCCTGGCTGTGGATGTAGTAGGTCACGCCCACGGCAATGAGCAGAATGAGCAGTCCTGCACCACCCAAGGCATAAAGGTAGAGCTTGGGCGGAACGCCTTTGATCTCTTTGATCGCTTTTTGGGCGACTTCGCGCGGCTGAACTTTGGGTTTCTCGTCTGCTTTGCGTCCGCCTCGAAAGGGTGCGATGGCCGGGGCCTGGGACTGCACCGGAGCAGTCTCTACCGGCGGCGGAGGCGGAGGCGCGATGTAGATTTCTTTGAGCGGAGGGAGTTCAGAAATTTCCGAGAAGCTGGTTCCTCCTCCACCAGCAGCGCCGCCCTCGGCCATCATGGGATCGATGGCAATTTTCGGCGCGGCGTCATCGGATTGAGGCTCGAACGTTTCCACTTGGGGCTCATCAGCGACCGCGGCTGACATGTAGGAAGAGGGCTGCGCGGGTTCCACGTCGATCTGAGGCGCGCCGCCGACAAACTGATCAGACAGATCGAGTTCCTGAATGTCTGCGGGAGCGGCGTTCATTTCTGGGAGCGCGACTGAATCGCTGGATCCGACGCCCGCCGCGGCAGCTGCGGCTTTCGGCATGGCCAGCTTTGAAGGCTTGGCTAAGGCTGAAGGCCGAACCGCAGGCGCTGGCGGCTTAGGTGCTGCAACTGGTGCGGAAGGACGGGCCAGGCTTGCGGGCGCGGACACTGGTTTGGGGGGCGCAACCGGCGCTAGCGGCTTCGGCTGCGCGGTGTTCACAAATTTCGATTGTGCGGCTGACTTCGCCTTGTCCGGAACGGTGATTCCTTTTGGAGCTTCGGCTTTCTTGGCCGCTGCCGGCTTCGACTCCTTGCACTTCTCGAGATCATCGAGCATTTCCCGACCGCTCTGGTAACGCTTGGCTGGATCTTTTTCCAGCGCCTTCATGATGAGATTGCTGAGCAGCGGGTGAATCTTGGGATTTATATGAGCTGGCGTAACCGGGGCACTCTCCACGATGCTTTGGCGGAGTGATTCAATGTCTTCCCGATCGAATGCCTTACGTTCGGTCACCATCTCATAGAACATTGCACCGAGGCTGTAAAGATTGGAGCGTCCGTCGGTGGCTTCGCCGCGCACCTGCTCGGGCGACATGTAGTGCAGGAACGAGGGCAAGCCCTGGCTCACGTACTGTGCGAAGTTACCCACGCTGGAAACGCCAAAGCTCAGAATTTTGACTGTGCCATCCCATCCGCACATGATCTTGGAGGGCTCGAGGCTGTAGTGCACCAGCTTATGCGAGCTGGCGTGATCGAGACCGCTGGTCAACTGGCGTCCGATGTCGAGCAAATCCCAGATCGAGAATCCCTCTTTGCGCGCCAGCATGGTCGCGATGCTGTTGCCCTGGACATATTCCATGGAGGCGCAGAACTGGCCTTCCATCTCGCCGGCGCCGAAAATCTTGCTGATATTGGGACTGCTGAGAACGTTGGTGGTCTCGGCCTCGGCCAGGAGTGCGTGCTCCAACGCGTCGGCGTGGTCGCCAAAGACACTTAACTGGATCGCCTTCAGGGCGATCGTCTGACTGCTCTCAGGGTCGTTGGCCTTATAGACCGTGCCAGTTGGCGATTTCGCCAACTCACTGAGAATTTCGAAATGGCCGATTTTTGTAGACATTTACTTTGTTGCTCCAAGCCGTCACGCGCGTGTTTCTGTCTCGCGCAGAGAGTACTTATTGCGGCGAAGATCCGAGAACCAAGTAGCGTTAGGATATCGCCGCGGGCGTGCGGCTTCGAGTTACCAAAGTAAGCCGAAATGCAGGCGGCCAACGCAGGCTTCGGCCGCGGACGGGACGTCCCTATAGAGGTCGCTCGGCTTTGCCTTCGCTGGACAGCCGAGGCGGCTGTCCCTACGTCAGCGTTCAGGGGGCCGCGGGCTCGAGGACTTCACCACGGCAGTGATGCGTTCGGAGAGGTTGGCGAGGTAGGTGATCAGTTCTGGGGGTTCCTGGACTTGGAAATCAACGCCCAGCCATAACAGATGGATCGCGATTGCTTCCCAGGAATGCGATCCGGTTTTGAGGAGGCAAGAAGTGGTACCGGCCGCCTCCAGCGTTCCGGCGGCAGGAGGTACTCGCTTGGCAATCACTTCGACCGGTGCATGCAGGGTTACGCGCGCCCGGCAGGGATAGGGCACCTGCGAGAGAGATTTCGAGACGAAGGCGACGAAATCTCCCTCGGGCGGCTTCCGCGGTTTGAACTGCGTCGAGATCTTGATCTTGCCCTCGATGCGATCGACGCGGAAGGTGCGCCAGTCTTCCCGTCCGGTATCCCATGCCACGAGGTACCAACGATAACCCGTATGTACCAGCTTGTGCGGCTCGACGACGCGCGCGGTGGAGCTTCCGGCGCGGTCGTTGTAGCGAAACCTGATCTTTTCACGATCGCGGCTCGCTCCGGCAATCGCGGATAAGCGGCCGGCATCGACGGCTGTCCCACGGCTGCCCAACTGGACGATCGAACCGTGCAGGGCTGCCACGCGATTTCGTAGCCGCGGCGGCAGCACTTGTTCGAGCTTCAGCAGAGCTCGAACCGAGGACTCTTCCATTCCGCTGACTGTGCCGCTCGCCGCAGTGCGCAATCCAAGAGCAACCGCCACGGCCTCGTCATCGTCCAGCAGCAAGGGCGGCAGGTTCGCGCCGGCTCCAAGCTGATATCCGCCGGCAACACCTGCGGTCGAATGCACGGGATAACCGAGGCTGCGCAGGCGATCCACATCACGACGCAAGGTTCGCCCGGTTACGTCCAATCTGCGCGAGAGTTCGGCTCCCGACCAGTAGCGTTGTGCCTGGAAGAGCGAAAGCAGCCGAAGCAGCCGAGCCGATGTCTGCAACATGGAAGTGATTGTGCCACGAATCTAGGACTGAAACTGTCCTCAATTGCTGATAGTGTTCCGGGACATCGATTCCGGCTACAGGATTAAGCGGAATTGCCTCGAGAACGGAGATGACCATGAAGCTTACAGAATTCTTTCTTGCAGAACTGGAACGGGAAGCGGCCAGCAGCCGTCAGGCGCTGCAACGGGTGCCGGAAGATCACAACGACTGGAAACCGCATCCCAAGTCGATGCCACTGGGCTATCTGGCTTCCCTGGTGGCGACCATGCCGTCGTGGATTGTCAGCATGGTGAAGCAGGACGAGCTCGATCTGAAATCCCCAGCTGCCGCAAAATTCAAGCCTATGGAGTGGCGCAAGCGCGAAGAGTTGATATCGGCGCTCGATGCTGCGGTCGCAGAGGCGCGCGAGGCTTTGCAGAACACTACGGACGATCATCTGCTGACGTCGTGGAGATTTGTCGTGGGGGATCACGTGGTGAGCGAGAGTCCTCGTCAATTGATGATTGCCGATTCGGTCTTCAGCCATCTGGCCCATCATCGCGGGCAACTGACTGTCTATTTGCGGCTGAACGATTCCTCGGTTCCGGCCCTCTACGGCCCATCGGCCGATGAGGGCCGGATTCAATAGTTGAAAGCATTGGGCGTGCAAAGGCTTAGCCACGAAGGGCACTAAGGTTCACCAAGGAGTCGATTCAACAGCGGAGCAGGAACTAAGGCGTAACTTCTCGGTGGTCTCAACGTATTTACCTGTAAGGAGTGCCTTGGGGTGACATTTGTCACCCGGCTTTGGTGACGATCTCCACTTGTGTGCGGAGCGGGTTCGGAAAAGTATAGAGGCGTCACAGAAATCACGGACTGCGGCTGCTTTCAGGCCTTAGCTATGCAGTCCGGAACGGTTGTTCATATGGAACGCTATCGTCTATTCTGTGGAGTGGCGGCGGCTCCCACCTACTGCGGTCAGTCTCCTGTTTTCCTGGAGTGTACTCATGACGTTGACCCGATTTGTTCGTAAGAACACGTTTCGCAATCTTCGACGAAGCATTCTAACGGTGCTGAGCATCGGCTTTTCGTTGCTCCTGCTCACGCTGATGATGGCGATCTGGCGGAACTTCTACATGTCAAAGCCAACCGAGGAATCGGCATTGCGCCTCGTGACCCGACATAAAGTTTCGCTTGCTTTCAGCATGCCGAGCTTCTACCGGGAGAAGATCCGTGCGATTCCTGGAGTGGCTGTCGTTCTTCCCCAGAACTGGTTCGGCGGGGTCTACAAGGACGACAAGTCGGGGAACTTTTTCGCGCAGTTTGGCACCGATCCGGACGAGTTCTTCAACGTCTACAAGGATTGGAAAATTCCGGAAGATCAGCTCAAGGCATGGCAGCACGATCGCGCCGGCGCTGTGGTCGATAGCAAGAAGGCTCAGGACTACGGCTGGAAGGTCGGTCAAAAGGTCATCATCACCGGGACAATCTTTCCAGTGAATCTCGAACTGACGATTCGAGGGATTTTCACGGCGCCGCGGCCCGCGCAAGCCCTCTACTTCAATCAGAAATATGTGGAAGAAGCCGTGCCTTACATGAAAGGACAGCAGGGCTTCTACACAATCCTTGCGGATTCGCCGGAAGCGGTACAGAAGATCGGTCCCGCTGTCGACGAGATGTTCCGCAATTCGCCGCAGCCCACGCGGACCGAGACGGAAGCGGCTTTTCAACTCGGCTTCCTGGCAATGTTGGGAAACGTGAAGGCATTCATTCTGAGCATTTGCGGTGCAGTGGTTTTCGCGATTCTGCTGGTTTCGGCGAACACGATGGCCATGTCGATTCGTGAACGCACACGTGAAGTGGCAGTGCTCAAGACGCTGGGCTTCACGCGAGCCACGGTTCTTAGTCTCTTTGTAGGAGAGGCGGTGGTATTGGCGCTGGTGGGCGGCGTCGGAGGTTCGCTGGTGGCATTCTTGCTCGGAATGGGAGCCGCCAAAGCGGGAGGGTTCGCCGGCGCGCTGCAAGTGAATGGGCCGACTATGCTGACGGCATGGGTTGTGGCGGCGCTCGTGGGCTTTATTAGCGCCATCATTCCTTCCTACAACGCGTCGCGTTTGGGAATCGTGGAGGGGCTGCGGCACATCGGCTAGAGAAAAATTATGGCGATCCCAATTAAATACAACATTCGCAACATGGTGCTCCGCAAGGGGCTGACCGTCATGACAGCCCTGGGCATCGCGCTGACGGTGACGACGGCAGTCTTCATCATGGCTCTGCTGGCTGGCTTGCAGAAAGCGTTTCAGAGCACGGGCAATCCTCTGAATGTGCTGGTACTGCGCAAAGGATCGACCAGCGAGCTTACTGGACCATTCCCGCAGGAAGATTTTCAAACTCTGAAGACGCTGACCGGCATCGCCAAGGACAAGAACGGCGATCCTCTGGTTTCGGGAGAGATCACGGTCGTGATTGTGTTGCCTCGAAAGGACGGCTCTGGCGAAGCCAATGTCACCGTTCGCGGCCTGATGCAGGATGGCCTGGAGCTTCGATCCACTGTAAAGCTCGCCGATGGGCGTTGGTTCACCCCCGGCCAGCGCGAAGTGGTGGTCAGCAAAAGCATCCGCAAGCGCTTTACCCATGCGGGCGTTGGCGATGCGCTGGAATTTGGGAAGGGTTCGTGGAAGGTGGTTGGCGTCTTCGACGCGGGCGGGATGGCGTATGAGTCGGAAATCTGGGGCGATGTGAACCAGATGGGTTCGGACTTCGATCGTCAGGGCGTGTACAGTTCGGCGTACCTGCGGGCCACCGATGCGGTTGCGGCCGACGCACTCAAGCATCGGGTGAGCGACGATCAGCGACTGAAGCTCGATGGCATGCTGGAGCCTGAATATTACGCAACCCAGACCAAGTCAGGAGCAGTGATTCAGTTCATTGGTTGGCTGGTTGCGGCCATCATGGCGATTGGCTCCAGTTTCGCCGCCATGAATACGATGTACGCCGCGGTCGCTTACCGGTCGCGTGAGATTGCCACCTTGCGCGTCATTGGATTCTCGCGACCGAGTATATTGACGTCGTTCGTGCTAGAGGCGGTATTGCTTTCGCTGTTTGGCGCTATCGTGGGCATCCTACTGATGCTGCCCTTCAACGGCATGACGACCGGCACGCAAAATCAGGTCACATTCAGCGAAGTCGTGTTCGGCCTCCAGATGACGCCGGGAGTGGTGACGGCAGCCATTATTTTTGCGGTGGTGATGGGATTATTCGGCGGAATCTTCCCGGCCTGGCACGCTTCGAGGCGGGAAATTCTGGTGGCGCTGCGAGATTAGTTTTTCGTACGCGAGATAAGAAAAGCAGGTTGGAAATCGATCGATGCCTATAGATTCGAAACATCAGGAATTGCAAGGACTGCGCATTGACCGGACCGAGCGCGGTAACGAGGGAAATCCGGCTCCGTGGGCGAAGCGAACCATCATCCTTGGTATTTCCGTGGTCGTGTTGTTGGGGCTCAGCGCTCTACTCTTTCGCCTGTTTGGTTCGAGCGCGCCGGAAGTCGAAACCGCGCGGGCCACGGTGGAGAGCAGCGGTGATCCGACCGCGGGCATCGTCCTCACCGCAACCGGGTATATCGTGGCGCATCACAAGATCGAAGCCAATTCCAAAGTGACGGGCCGTGTTGCCTGGATCGGA
>DATEHP010000109.1:0-73954 GCA_035279505.1 Candidatus Sulfotelmatobacter sp.
CACTGCCCCGCAATCGCTCTGCTTGTTTCAGGCGGCTTCCGTTCCCGTGTCTTCGAGACCGACAAGCGGCTTTTCCGTTTTGAATATCAGCCGGTAAGTCTGGTCTCCAGTTGCAGCGCCATCCAGCACCTGGACCAATTCCCAGCCTCGCGCTCCATATTCTCGGAGCACTTTTTGAATCTGGGCGTCCAAATCGACACCACATGGAAGTTCAATCGCATGGATTTGATATAGCCATACTGACACCTCTCTACCTCCTCTCTTGTTTGCGGGCGCATGTCGCGCTTGCCAGAACTGCCACGCGCGGCTACGCCCTTACTCCACAATCCAGACCGTCAGGTTTTTCCCTTGCTCCACCAGTTGCTCAGCCAGATCCTTCCCGGCCGTGATTCTTCGGAACCAGGAAAGGGACCGCCGTCCCACAACGATCGTTCCGCAGTCGTTCCGTCGAGCCTGGCGAAGGATCTCCTGGCTCGCGCTGTCTTGTTGGTCTGCCGGATTGGAGAATTGGGCGGTCAAAGAGGTCGCCGGCAGTCCCGCTCTGCGCAGCCTGCCTCGCGCCCAATTCAGTGCCGGCTCGGCTTTCTTTCTCTCGGTGTCAACCCATTGCTGTTGATCGCCACGGAGCTGGGTCTCGAGCTGCTTCTCTTTCTCCGGATTCTCGGAACCACCAAACTCCAACAGGATGGGCGGCAGAGGAGGGAGAAAATGAGCCAGGCAGACTTCAAATCCCCGCCGGTGTCCCAACACTTTTGCCACATAATCCACCGCAGCCTTTGACGACGGCGAATCGTTAACGACCAGCAGTAACCGGTTCTGAACTGGCTGGATTTCACTGACGCTGCGGGAGTTCGTTAAGCGGGATTTGTGCGTCCTGCTCGCTTTTTTCCCGCCTGCCCTCGATGCACTAACGGTCTTCTCTCGCATACCACGCCTCCTTTCCCGTCTTGTGCGCACCACTGCTCAAGTCATGGAATGTCACAACACATCTCTGCTGGCGCAGGCTGCCGAGGAGCCCGTTTTCGAGCCGGACGGTGATTTCGACCTCCGTATCACAGAAAAGGGGCGAAGCTGCACCCGAATCCAGACTGGATGACCGCCTGTTGTCTTGCATGACCAAACTGCTTCCGACTTCGTCGTTTCGCCCGAAGCAAAGAAGAACACAGCTGGGAATGATGAGGGCAACGGGAATCAGCACCTGGCTTCCTGCGAATGCTCCGTGAAGCCACATTGGTCCCAGACTGGTGGAGAGTGCGCCGGCCAGGACCAGTCCGGCCGTAAATCGCAGTCGCCAGCCCTCTGCAACAGCCATGCCAAGCAGCAGTTCTCCGACTGAGATCAGTTTCGTTCGGAGACCGGGTTGGAAGATTAGAATGCAGGCGTCCAACAGCAGGGTAGACGCCAGGAAGATTCTGGCAATTACCGCGGCTTGCAAAGTCCAGCGTTTTGCCGCATCCATCACCATCGCGTTGCAGACTCCCCGCAACCAAGCTGCCGTGGTTAACTGTCCTTCACTGCTCAAGTTTCGTTCACCCCACCGTCGGCGGCAATGAATCATACGTACTCGTATCGATGACGAACGTGATAGCCCCCACCGTGCCGCTTACGAGCCCTACGCTCTCATCCCTTTGCTGGAGTCCCGTCCGGCAGCGCCACGGTGAGCAGAAAAGCACTCTCGACCAGTGCTTCCACGTCGTGGGGTACCGCACGATCGAGAACCAGCACCCTGCCTTTCGGGAGATCGAATGTCTGGCTTCCGGCGTGCATTCGAATATGCCCCTCGATCATTTGCACAGAGATCCTGCCCGAGTTCATATGCAGTCCAATCCGGGCGTCTGCTTTCATGGCCGTTAGACTGATGTGAAAGTCCGGGAATCGGATCAACTGATTCCTGCTGGTTCCGTTTTGCCATTTGCCACACTGACGGAGCTGTTCAATGTCATGGGAAATATCCAAATCAATCGCCCGGAATTGTGTTTCGGCGACTCTTCCATCCCGGTATGCTTCTACGCTGTGCGAGTCGTTCTCTGCGGTTGGCATGATCTCTCCGAATTGTTCCTCGGTCCTCGGTTAAAGAGTAGGTTCACGAGGCCGAATTCGAAATAGGATGCGCGTACCTGTCGACGAAACAAATGGCCCATTCCATCTGCCGGGAAGCACTCGTAGCCTGTAAATAGAGCTCCGGATTCGTGGTATCGAATTCCGATAGAGACGGGAAGCAGCTTTGTCCGTTTACCTCAAGTTCAACCCCTTCCTTCTCGAGCGCAATGACTCGTGAAAAGAAGATGTAATCCCCAGTTGCACATGCTCATGCATATTCTGTTCTAAGGCTTTTCGGACCTCAACGCCTTCCCGGTGCTTTGAACTCCGGCTCGGTAGGGAGCCTGAAGGCTGCGGCTTGCCTGACGGACTTCCCGGAGCGGCCGCGCTCGTTCGTTATGTTCGTATTTCGTCGTCGTGATCGAGTTGCGGGTCGTTCCAAACGGCAGCCGTGCGAGTGGCAGGTCGCGCAATCGAGCCTCCTCTCTTGCGTTAGATTATTCTCATAAGACGACATGTTGGGGGCGCTGAAGATGCGAGTTGCGATCTGAGCCGGACTGCGCATGACTCGAAAATCTCGCTCAGAGCGTCAGGCGTTGGTGCTTGCGCGATTTCAAGAGCAGGTGCGGCGGCCAAACACAGGCCCGAGAGGACGAACAGCGAATTCCGTGTATCATCGGCTCTGTTGGACGGCTCCAGCCTTCTCGGCGGTGAGGTGGCTGAGGTCACAGAGCGCAACTCGTACAAAGTCTGAACATGCCAATCCGTGCAAATGCCCCAATCATCCGGACCGAACTGTCCGGGTACGACTTGCTGAACAATCCCCGGCTCAACAAAGGTACGGCGTTCACAGAAGAAGAAAGAGATACGTTCGCGCTCCATGGGCTTCTGCCTCCACACGTAGGAACGATGGAGGAGCAGATGGACCGCCGGATGAAGGCACTGGAGAATCATGAGACCAGTTTTGCCAAGTACAGTCTCATGCGCGACCTGCAGGACACGAACGAGACGCTCTTTTATGCTCTTCTTGCGCGTCAGGTTGAGAGGCTGCTGCCCATTGTTTACACGCCCGCTGTGGGCGAGGGTTGTCAACGTTTTAGCGAGATTTGGCACAAGCCGCGAGGGCTCTTTATCAGCTACCCCAACCGGAGTCGCATGGATCAGATCCTTGCCGATTCTCGATATGACGGGGTGAAATGCATCGTGGTGAGTGACGGCGAGCGAATTCTCGGGCTGGGCGATCAGGGTGCCGGAGGAATGGGGATTCCCATCGGGAAAATGGCGCTATACACGGCTCTTGGCGGCATACACCCGGCATACTGTCTACCCGTGCTGCTGGACGTGGGCACAGATAACCTGGACTTGCTCCAGGACCCCATTTATATCGGCTGGCGCCAGAAGCGCGTGCGCGGGCCGGAGTACGACGACTTCGTGGAGGCGTTTGTTTCTGCCGTGAAGCGCCGCTGGCCGCACACTCTGCTGCAGTGGGAGGACTTCGCCGGCGCGAATGCGGCGCGGATATTGGCGCGGTATCGACACCAATTGTGCACATTCAATGACGATATCCAGGGCACTGCGGCGGTGGCGGTGGCGACAGTGTTGGCTGCGATTCGAGTCACCGGCGTTCCGCTCTCCCGGCAAAAGATCGTGGTCCTCGGTTTCGGCTCGGCTGGTATGGGTATTGCCGGCTTGCTATCCAGAGTCATGACCGATCACGGGCTCAACGAGCCGGAAGCTCGCAGCTGCTGTTATGCGATCGACCGCTATGGTTTGCTTGTCGAGGGAGTGAAAGACATTCGACCCGACCAGGCCTTATTTGTACGAAAGAGGGAGGAAGTTGCGGCCTGGAGCCTCTCAGGGAACGAAGGGATTGGCCTGGCCGATGTTGTCCGCAATGTCAAGCCGACGATTCTCGTTGGCGTGTCGGGGCAGCAGGGCGCATTCCGTGAGGAGGCGGTACGCGCAATGGCGAGGCACGTGCAACGTCCGATCATTTTCCCGTTATCAAACCCCACATCCCGGAGCGAAGCGACACCTCAGGAGTTAGCCGAATGGACCGGAGGCCGTGCGCTCATCGGTACAGGCAGCCCATTCCCTCCAATGAATATCCAAGGGAAGTCAGTCCACATCGATCAGATCAATAACTCCTATATTTTTCCCGGCCTGGCCTTGGGGATTATCGCCTCAAAGGCGAAGCGTGTTTCTGATGCCATGATTTTAGCCGCGGCTGAGGCGTTGGCTCGGCTGTCACCGGTGCTGGATACTGGAAACCTCCTGCCGCCGCTATCCGACTCTCGAAAGATAGGAGTATTCGTGGCCGAAGCCGTCGGTAAGCAGGCGATCGCCGATGAACTGGCTGGAGTTCGTGACCAGGATGCCTTTCACAACGAATTGCATGCATGCACGTGGGAATCGGTCTACCTACCCTATAAACGGTTGCGAGAGCCCACTTCGCAACGAATTGAAAGATGCCCGGCTCACATTCCTCCCCTCTGACGGTCGCGCGATGCCGAAAGGAACACTGTTCAGCGGCGGATGAACCGGCTCTCCCGTGATGATTTGTTCGCGCAAATCCCAGTCTTCGACTTCGGCCTGAGCCGCAGGAGTTGGTACTCTCCGCAGACGTGGAGGAAAGTGCTGACGACCTACGCGGGGTTGTTGTTGCGGGACCTGCTCGATCGCTTCAACGGAGACGTCGAAAAAGCCGTGGGCATTTACAATGGCGGTTCGGGCAATCCAAATATTCGCTATGCCGCTGGGGTCAAAGCCGTGGCGGAATACGCCAGAAACATTCTGGAGCGAGTGACAGCCATGAGCGAGGAGGCCACCGCCGATACGCTTGAGCGCCGAGTCGACGCAAGTTCCCAGTAGCGATCTAAAGATTGTGTCATAGTCTCTCCCGGTGCGGAACAATCCTGACCAGCGTCTCGTGAGGCGTCCGGCGGGGACGAGGCCTCGAAAACGAAGACAGCCACCAAGAAGTGATTCCTGCATCGCGGAGAGATCCTTCACAGCGCACTGAGGCGCGTCGAGCGGTAGAATGGGCGCCGCTTCCTGTCTTGGAAAGGCTGTACGCAATGCTTCAGCAGCTGTGTTGCTACGTCCGGTGCGGTGGGACAAGAGTTTGGCGACCCACTCAAGCCTGTCGTGACTGAACCTGGAGGGGACAACGCCTCGGCGCCGAGCACTTCTCCGGCGCCAATACCGCAACTCCTTGACGATTTATTGACGAGAGACTGGCCGTTCTTGACCCCGCTCTGAATGGCCTGTCACCTAGGATCAAGTCATGGCTTCAGATCCTCCTCAGCACAGACGTGATCGAGTACCGGCGGACCCAAGGTTAGACTTGTCGTTGATGGCAGCGATCTGTCCACCGCTCGTGACCAAAATAAGGACAGCACCGAAAATGATTTCAACGCGGGAAGCAGCGGCTCGACGCTGAACGAGACTTGGATACATGCGTACAAACTTCACGGCGAGTACTGCTGATAGGTGAAAAGGGGTCAAGCCGATGCAGAAACAAGTACACCTGCAGGGCCAACCCTTAGAGGCGACTCCGGGTAGGGCGACGCGAATCGTAGGGCGAGCGTGAACTATGGCACAGTTCAGTCTGGACTCATGTGAGTCTCATAAACAGCAAGCAGCTTTGGAGGAAGATCTCGGCCACGGCAGCGTAGACATGATCGCCATTCAGCCACATCCAGTATGGGAAGAGCCCAATGAAGGAAAGGCGACACAGGAAGTCCTTGCGCGCCTGCTGGTGAAACAGTTCGAAGTGCACCCTTGGCTCAAAAATCCGCACTTGATGACGGTCCTGGCGGAGTATTGGCCGCGGAACCTGTCCGGCCTACCACAGGCAACTGAACGACTATTTGAAGTTGCAGCGGGAACGTGGCTCCTGGCGAAATGTCACTGGCAGGAAATGCCTCGGTGGCATCCAACGCTAGTACTCGTCCACGGCCTCGAAGGCTCGAGTGAATCGCGCTACATGCTAGGCATTGCCGGGAAGGCGTTCGCGACCGGCCTCAATGTGCTGAGAATGAATCAGCGCAGCTGCGGGAGCACCGAACACCTGACGCCGACGCTCTACGAGTCAGGCCTTTCGGGAGACTACCGCGCAGTCCTCGATGAGCTTGTTAAGAAGGACGGCCTGCCTGAAATCTTCTTTGGCGGATATTCGATGGGCGGGAACTTGGTGATGAAAATGGCCGGGGAATTCGGCACGCATCCGCCGCCAGAACTTCGGGGCGTCTGTGCTGTTTGTCCGAGCCTGGATCTGGCGGCTTCGTCCGAAGCGAGTGATCAGACGAGGAATCTCCTGTACAAGTGGGACTTCTTGTGGCGCTTCAAGAGGCGGATGCACAGGAAAGCCAGACTTTTTCCTGAACGTTATCACGACGCTGGGTTGTGGAGGCTGCGGACGATGCACGAATGGCACGACGCAATTACGGCGCCCGCTTGTGGCTACCTCGATGCAGCCGACTACTACCATCGAGCGAGCGCACTCCGCGTAGTGGATCAGATTCGAGTGCCGACACTGATCCTCGCGGCGCAGGATGACCCAATCATCCCCATCCCGTCGTTTCGCTACCCAGGCATTGTGACTAATCCGTTCATTACAGTGGTCACGCCAGAGTACGGAGGTCACTGCGGGTTTGTGTCGAGCAATAGTGGCGATGAGCGTTTTTGGGCCGAGCAACGGCTTGTAGAATTTTGCGTACATCAGTCGATGATTTTCGGCAGCGATCACTCGAACGCGTGCTCAACCGTGTTGAAGGTACCAAGTGGGCGGAGGCAGAACCGAGATCTCCCAGAAATCGAGTTTGCCGAGCACCACGGCAACAGCGGAATCCACTTACGGTGTTTCCCTGGACGATTTACTGGCGGCAAGGAATTTGTGTATTCCAATGAGACAAAGAGGAAAAGACGTTGACCAGTGAGGCCGAGCAGGACGTTGTGGGCGCAGCTATGAAGGTCGCCTCGAACAACACGAGGCCGAGGACATAGTTGGCATGGTGGAAATTGCGGAAGAACAGCGAGAAGCGGCGGCCCTTGAAAAGCAGCGCCAGGGCGCGGTCATGATGACGGTGGGTAAAGTGCTGCTCTGGATGGACTTGATTCTGGTCTGCTTCGTCTATGCGGGGCTGCGCGTCGGTTCCCACTTGTTCTTGTGGTGGGTCGTGGCGGAGGGTGTGCTGGGTTTTGCACTAGTGGGTGTCGGAAGCCATAAGAAGGCAGACGCCCAAAGAAAACTGGCCGCGCGCGCACCGCAGATAAGAGGACACTCTTAGTCGCAGTGGTGAGTGCGAAGGGCGGGCTGCTTGAGGTATGGAACTTCATCTTTATAGATGGCGGGAAAATGGGGAGGTGCACTTGATAGTGACAAGGAAGCATTTGATGATGCAGACGAAGTCTCGACACTCGGGCCCAAGCACGAGCATTGAACGAGGAGGCAACGTGCGCCACTTGAGACCACAACCAGCCGTTCTGTCCAGACAGGGCGATACGTCATGGGACTGACCGCAAATTCCGAGTCTAGCCAGACAGCTGTTCAAGTCTGGCCCAACTTCCTCGACACTCTGCTGGCCGACTACCCGAAGCGCAACTTTCAGGTCCGGCTGTGGGACGGCGGCACCTGGGGATTAGACCGAGGGCCGCGGTTTGCTCTCGTCCTCAAGCATCCCGGAGCGCTGCGCGAGATGTTCTTTTCGCCCAGCGAGTTAACGTTGGGGGAGGCCTACATTTTCGACGACTTGGATATTGAAGGCGATATCGAAGCCGCCTTTGACTTGGCCGACTACCTGCTTGGGCAGGGCAGCAGCCTCGGTTTCCTGCAAAGTCCGCATCTTGTGAGCCTGTTACAGAAATTACCAGTGAGTCGACAGACGCGCACCGCCCATCAAGGCGCTCCTTTGCGGGGATCCCTTCATTCAAAGAACCGAGACCGTCAAGCGATCCACTATCACTACGATCTTCCCCCCGAGTTCTTTGCACTCTGGCTGGACCGGCGCATGGTGTATTCATGCGCATATTTCGCAAGTGGGGAAGATGCTGACCTGGACTCGGCACAGTACGACAAGCTGGATTACATCTGTAGGAAGCTGCGACTCCGTCGCGGAGACCGCCTGTTGGACATTGGTTGTGGTTGGGCAGGGCTCGTAATCCATGCGGCTCTCCACTATGACGCGCATGCCCTGGGAATAACCCTGAGCGATCGTCAGGCGCAGTTAGCGCGACGACGTATTCGCGACGCTGGTGTGGAAGACCGATGCCGAGTGGAGGTATGTGACTACCGAGACCTTGTGCTCGGGCGGCAATATGACAAGATCGTCAGCGTCGGTATGTTTGAACATGTCGGCGAAGCGTTGCTCCCCGAGTACTTTGGGCGAGCATGGCAATTGCTGCGCCCAGGTGGTGCGTTTTTGAACCATGGAATAGCAGTCCCCGCCAATCAAAGCCCCAACGGGGCATCCTTCATCGACCGCTACGTATTCCCGGATGGCGAACTGGTCCCGCTCAATACCAGTCTTCGCGCGGCGGAGGGAAGTGGTTTCGAAATAAGAGACGTCGAGAGCCTGCGCGAGCACTACGCCTTAACGCTCCACCACTGGGTACATGGGTTGGAAGCCCATGCGGAAGACGCCCGACGCATCACCGACGAAACCACATATCGCACCTGGCGCCTGTACATGGCTGCCGCGGAACATCGATTCCGGCGAGCCCGGCTAAACCTATATCAGTTGCTAATGGTCAAGCCTGTACACGGCGAGAGCGGCATGCCTCTGAGTCGTGCCGACTGGTATCGTGACTAGAGTTGTCGGATGGTATTTAAATCGCGGCCGCCGGAACCGCGCCACTACTGAGCTTTCTGAGCTGCATGTTTGAAGCATGCGCAGGGTAAGTCGCGGGTGTCCTAGCGTTGAGAATTCGACACTGCGTACTCAATTGAACCTGTCTCCGCTGTTCCTTTAAGCTGGGTGACGCTTCGCTCGACGATGCTGGAAATCCGATTTCATAATGTACTGCTCGGATGGATGGTAACGGTTGGTAGCTCGCTCCTGTTACGGAGAGAGCCATCTCGGCGGCGTGACCAAGATCAAACGTAGTGGAAGCGAATCCTGGATTGCGTGTTCTTGTTGCCAAACCGCGACTGCCCATGCCGCCCAGATTTGCTATCCGGTGACAACGTGACTGGTACCAAAGGCTATCTGACATCATTGATCTTCGCGAGAAGGTTGCACAGAAGTCTAGGAAGTCTTACTGGGACAAATCACGTACTGACCACCTAGAAACGCATCCTGAGTCGCGTCGCGTCTTGACCATCTTTTGACGCAGCCCTCATCATCATTGCCCCTGTTTTGACGTTCCATGTTGCACAGTGGTGAATGTCGATTGGTCGCTAGCGTGGTCTGATGGTAGAGGTGAGGCCAAGTAAAACCGCTGCGCTCCTGACTTGACCCTGCTGCGACATCTCAGGGATACGCTCCTCTGCGTGTTGCTGATAGCGGGGCTTTTACCGGCGCTAGATGGCGCCAGATAAGGTGAGAGAAACGAGTTTTGTTGTGGCTCTGTTCGGCTCGTGCCACGTTCAGCATCTTCAAGGCTAGATCTCGCCTCATCGGAAACCGATATTCTCGAAGCCTTGGGTTTTGGACAAAGGAGAAAGGAATGACGAGCGGCATCCTTCAGGGTATGAGGGTGGCAATTCTTTGTAGGCGATGGCTTCGAACCGTTAGAACTACTTGACTTGAGAGAGACCCTCGATCACGCTGGTGCAGCTACGTTCGTCATTTCCCCAGCCGGGGACAAAGTCGAAGGCTGGGATCAGAGACAAGATCGAATAGATATTCCTGTCCACATTAGCCTCAAATCTGCGAGGGCTGAAGATTTCCACGCAGTGTTGCTGCCAGGCGGGATGAGGAATGTTGAGCGCTTGCGCACGAACGTAGACGCAGTGCAGTTCGTGAACGGCTTTATGAAAGTGGGCAAGCCGGTGGCGGCAATCGGCGAGGGACTGTGGACAATCCTCCAAGCTGGGGTACTCCGGGGACGCACAGTGACTTCCGGCCCTTCCCTCAGAACTGATCTTAAGAACGCGGGCGCGAATTGGGTAAATAAGGAAGGTGTCTGCGACTGTAAATTGATTACCAGCCGTAAGCCCGATGATATTCCAGCATTTAATCCCGAGCTGATTCGTTTGCTCGCCGAAGTCCGGGAGCACTCGACAGATATGCGGAGATATCCGTAGATAGAGTTGTGCCGTTTCGCACGGGTGAGCCCGAAAAATCGAATTGCTGAGCGACGTGCAGAGGCGCAGTCGTTTGCGCGCTGAGATTGCTATCTCACCACCGGCAGCACTGCCGGCCCAGAACAACGGGGTTCGTCAAAAGATGCTCAAGAGGCGATGGCATCCAACTGAATCCCCTTCGTTTGGTGAATCTGTTTTTCCAATAGAATCTGGTTGCTGTCGGATCGCAAGATGCGTCAGCGAAGGAATGGCCGATCGGGCGGCGACGCAAGTGGATGGCGGATCTTCACATCGAGAAAGATGTAGCAGCCCGGCTAGACCGTCTTGTCGAGCTCTATCCTGCTCATCGGGAAAGAGGCAACTTCCTCTCTTGAATGACGGATAGGGTCCTCTCCCACAGCGAACTGGAGGGTCCGTCAAAGAGGTTCAAACAACCGGACGCTGTAATCGGCCTTGATGTCGTATCATGGCTTCGAGCAATCGGCAGAGGAGTCTTTTGCGAAGGCCCATGTTGAAAAGGCCGATGTTAAGAGGACACCGTGATTGTTTCTCAACCGCTACGTAAACGCCTTCCTGCAAACATTTAGTTCGGCTATGTGCGTAACTGATCAGCTAGGCTTACGGTCCATGGCATGACCGATTGTTTGTATGCAAGGCTGCTCATTCTCGTTGGGGCGTTTCGGAAGGCGATTGTTAGATGGCGGTGTTTAAGAAAATCTTCGAATCTGCTCCCGATGCCATCGTCGTGACGGATCGGCAAGGACGAATAGTGTGCGCTAATGTGCGGGCGGAGAAGCTTTTCGGGTATGGGCCGAATGAACTGCTCGGTCAAATCGTCGAGATACTGGTTCCTGAACCGTTGCGTGCCGTGCATGTCGCTCACCGGGAATCGGAGCCGACACGGCATCAGGTGCGACCGTTTGGCACCTTGTCCGAGTTAAGTGCCAGGCGAAAGGACGGAAGCGAGTTCCCAGCCGACATTATGCTGAGCCCGGTGGAGACCGATGAAGGCTGGCTTGCGGTGACCATCATCCACGACCTAACGGAGCGTAAGCGGGCCGAGGAGAGTTTCCGGCTACTGGCGGAGGGAACCGACAACCTGCACAAAGCCTTGCTGAATTCCATCTCGCACAACCTGCGTACACCGGTGGCGTCGGTCACGGGCGCGCTGAACAGCGTGCTCGAAGACGGGTACCTGTTGGACGCGCCTACACAAAGGGAGTTACTGGAAACGGCACGAGAAGAGGCTAAGCGGCTGGATCGTCTTGTGCGCAACCTGCTCGACATGACGCGTCTCGACGGCAATGCCATTCACATTAAGACCGAGCTTTGCGATGTGCAAGATGTTGTTGGGTCGGCACTGGCACAGCTCGGCGAGGCGGCAAACCAGCGCCGAATTTCGGTGGTCATCTCTCCCCATTTGCCCTTGATATCGATGGACTCGGCGTTGATTGTGCAAGTCGTTGTGAACTTGCTGGAGAATGCGCTCAAGTACTCTGGCGTTGAGTCGCCGATAGAGGTTGAGGCCAAGATGACAGGTGACCGATTGCAACTGTGCGTTCGTGATGGCGGGAATGGAATCGCAGAAGGAGATATCGAACATGTCTTTGATAAGTTTTATCGCGGTGCGTCCGCTGGAGTCGCACAAGGAGCTGGTCTTGGCCTCTCCATCTGCAAAGGATTCATAGAAGCCCACCATGGCCAAATCTGGATAGAACGACGGGATCAAGGCGGGACGGAAGTAAAGTTCACTTTGCCAACCGAGCAGAAAAGATGACGGAACCGGGGGCGTGGATGCTCATCGTTGACGACGAGCTGCCGATCCGACGATTCCTTCGTGCTTCACTCACCGTAGGCTACGCGGTCCACGAGGCATCCAGGGGAAAAGAAGTACTACACGCCCCGCCCGTAGTTCGTCCTAGTCTCACTATTCTAGTTCTTTGCTCGCCGTACATCGGTGACACGGAGATGGCCAGCCACCTTCACGAAGGGTCTTAGAGACTCCTATCATTATTCTTTCAGTCCAGGGCGAGGAGTCGGCAAAGATCGCGGTCGCAGATGCCGACGCCGATGACTATCTGATGAAGCCGTTCGGCCCGTGAGAACTATGACTGCGAATCCGGTCGGCCATGCGCAGGGTCTACAAAGAGGAAGACGGGCCGGTATTCACCACCTGTGACCTGACGGTCGCATTACTGAAAAAGCGTGGACATAGCTATATCAGTGATCGTGGTCCTGGTGGCCCTTTTCTTCTGGCCGTGTCACTATCACGAATCAACAGCTAGCCTGGTTGCGGGCTAATTCCCAACTTCAAGACCTTTCCTCATCTTCTATCCTATCCCTCGCGTTCTCACCGTCCCCCATGACGCGCGCTGCGGCTCAGCCAAATTTCAAGTGTGAAATCGACATTTTCTGATAGACAGTACAGTACGTGGAGGAATAGTCGTGCGGAAGCATGCTGGGGTGGCGGTGCTCGTCTTTCTGACAACTATAGGCGCTCAGTACGCGCCGTCCTCAGGCACGTCTGAAGGGAGGGCACCCGCTCTGGGAGAGATTCTGGACCGCATGCAGCAGGCGCAGAAGCCGAATGAGCAACCGTACCACCCTTATACCGTAACGCGAAAGTACAATTTATTCCGCAATGATCCTGAACATCCGATTTCCAAGGTTAGAGCAGAAATCAGCTCGATTCTCCCTGGGAAACAGGAGTATGAAATCAAACGGGCGAGCGGCAGCAGCATCGGGAAGAAGATAGTACGTAAGATTCTTGATTGGGAAACGGAGCCGGTTAAGGATGACAACGCAATCAGCCGACGCAACTACGATTTCTGTTTCCTGAGAGAGGAGAATCTGGACAGTCACTCGACGTACGTCCTGGGCATCGTTCCTAGGCGGAATCAAAAGGACCTATTCAATGGCGAGATTTGGGTTGACGCAAAGATCTTCCGTGTTCGACGGATCGAGGGCAGACTTGCCCGTAAACCGTCTTGGTGGGTCACGCAGCACCACATTGTGCTCCAATTTGCGGAAGTGAAGGGTCTATGGATCCATACGTCGACGGAGATCACCGCCATTATACGAATCTTCGGCAAGTACATGTTAACGGCGCAGGAAGTCGACCTAACTCTCCTCAGCAGCGCAGCATGCTCTAACGCACCTTTCTGACACGGCGACGTAGGGGTTCTTCCCGTGATTAGCCTGCGTATTAACTGTCAATTCTCCGGCACCTGCCACTACCGCTTTGGCGTAGACCAGGTGAAAGGTAACATCATCGAGAAGGCTGGCAGCGGTCTTCACTGTACTGCGCTCGAAGAACCTTACGCTAAAAGGACGGCTGCGGGAAGTCGCCGAAATGGAATCCGGTAGCAACGATCCCATGGCAGTATTGCTGACCATTGGAATGCTAAGTCTTGTTGCTGATCCGGCCAGGTCGATCTGGTCACTGATTCCACTGTTCCTGCTGCAGCTCGGTGTAGGTGCCGCGCTCGGCTTTCTCGGCGGTCGCGCGATGCTGTGGCTGATAAATCGAATCCGGCTGGAGTGGGACGGCTTATACCCAGTCCTGAGCGTCGCAATGGTTTTGGCAATCTATGGGATCGCGACATGGGCGCGAGGCAGTGGATTCTTGGCGATTTATATCGCAGGTCTGGTGCTCGGCAACGCCACGTTCATCCATCGTCGCATATTGATGCTTTTTCATGACGGCCTCGCTTGGCCCATGCAGATAGCGATGTTTGTTGTGCTCGGGCCTGCAAGTGTTTCCCTCGCGACTCGTGCCTGTTGCATCCTTCGGTCTGCTCGCGTCAGCCTTCCTCATGCTCGTGGCACGGCCCGCGAGCGTTTTCGCAGCCCTCAGTTGGACCGCTTTCAACTGGCGCGAGAAGCTGTTCCTTTCGTGGGCGGGATTGCGCGGCGCCGTGCCCATCATACTGGCGACATTTCCCTTGGTCGCAGGATTGCCCCATGCCGAGTTGTTCTTCAACGTCGTTTTCTTCATCACGTTAACATCTGTGCTGCTCCAAGGGACGACGATCCCGATGGTCGCGAAGTGGGCGGACGTGCTAGGGGTCCCGCGCAAGAAACGCGCTTACCCCATCGAGTACAACCCGGCGGAGGGGATCAAGAATGAGCTTGTCGAGATCGAGATCAGCATTGATTCGCCGGCGGCAGGCAAGCAGATTGTGGAGCTAGGCTTGCCGAAAGACGTGCTCATAGTGTTAATGGCGCGCGGCGATGAGTTGATCGTTCCCAGCGGCAGCACCGTAGTCATGCCTGGAGACATGTTGTTGGTTCTGGGCGAGACGGAGCCTGTCTCAGCGACACGGGTACAGTTGATGAGCCACGTTGTATAAGCCAACTTTGCTGGGCTGTTTCCATAATTCCTTGTCAAAGACTGCGCTTTGTCAAAGACTGCGCTTTCGGTTGCCGGACTGATCGCGCATCAAGTCCCGCACGAGGTCAGTCTGTTTCCTTAAGTTTCGGGCCAATCCCCTTTCCTGTCCTCTCTTCTTATCGAATCGCTCAGCACTTTAACGCGAGGTACTCCGTGTCAGAACCGTCAACCATCTACGACTATATGCGCGCTCACGCCAGTGTTTTGGGAGAGCGGATCCTTCCGCAACATCCGGCGCTCCACCAAGTCGGGGATCCGGTTTCCCCAGGAATCGGGGGATTGCTGCGAAGACCGTTTCCCGCACAGGCCATTGCGATCATGGGGCTTGCCAAGCGCTGGCAGCAGGCGCGGACCGGCATGGTGGTCGCCGAATGCGGCACTGGCAAGACGCTGATCTCACTGGGAGCAGTTCACGTCCACAGCAAAGGCGAGCAGTTTACCACATTGGCAATGGTCCCTCCGCACTTGGTCGAAAAATGGGCGCGGGAGGCATTCCGCACCCTGCCGGGAGTGCGAGTGTTCCTGATCGATGATTTGCGGAATGGTGGCGATGAGAGCAAGTCTCACGGAGTAAACGAAGCGCGGCTGAGGCACGGCCGCATCGAGCGCGATGGATTGCATACGACTCTAAGTGACCTGAGGCTGCGCAAAGAAATCGTCCAGTTCCCGGAAACGCTGGCTGTCACTGTGCGGTCGCCCTTCACTGTTCATCGTAGGTCGCGAGCGAACAAAGCTCGGCTACTTCTGGCGCCACGCCTACCGCGTACCACGCTCGGGCCCGTACCTGAGCTGTGTCGTCAATTCCGACACGGGCAGACCAGTCATCGTGGATGAAAGCCGCCTGACTGTCGTCGAGTTCGAGAAGGTCAAGATCGCGGAGACGATCGAAACCAGGGAAGGGAAGTCGTGTCGTCCGCTGCACGGCCTTTTGTGGCAGGCTGATGCCGACAAAATCCGCCGCATGTCGACGATCGAGTTCATCGGGCGGTATTCGACCGTGTCGAGAGCCCGGATCATGAAAACATGACCTCACGAAACGTAAGGTTTCGTGAAACCACTCGTGGACGCGAGCTGATCTTTGTTCTTCGACAAAAGCCCGTCGACCGCTTGGGCGGCGGGGGCCGGGGTCGCAAACCGAACTTGTTGTTCACAGTCCAACCTATCAACGACCAGCGAGCGGAGTATAGGGACGTTGTTTACGAGCAGCTCGATGCCACATCACAAACAACCTGTTCACTTTGCAACGAAGCCCGTATACGTCTCATACACGTCAAATGTTGCACCCTCCCTCAGCGGTTTGTCTTCGTGACGATTGTCTTCACGTGCAGTACGAACAAACCATTGTGAGAGAACGCACCGCGTCCGATGATCAATAGCGGGGTTTCTCTTGGTGACTACCGCAAGCTCAAGCTAGAGAGAAGCTTGCCACGCTCGCATAAACAGCCAGACTGCTCGTCGTATTTGGTAATTGGCGTTGTATAGATATTGTTTCGATGAATCGAACAATGAAAGGAGATCGCGATGTCAAAAAGGTTTTTTGTCGTCTCGGCATTGGTTACGTTTGCGATCATACCCGCCGTAGTCTCTGCCTCTGATCGCGAGGACGATGTAAATCGCACAAACAAAGCTACGCAGGTCTTCAAGGAGATCATGGATTCTCCGGACAACGGCATCCCTCAAGAACTACTGGAATCAGCGAAATGTATTGCCATCATTCCGGGAGATCTGAAATTCGCCTTTATATTCGGCGGTAACTACGGCAGGGGATTGGCAACCTGCCGCACGCGACACGGCTGGAGCGCCCCCATGTTTGTGGCTGTCGACGGAGGGAGCGTAGGTTACCAAATCGGAGGCTCTTCCACTGACCTGGTGATGCTTTTTATGAACGACCGTGCCCTACAAAGTCTGCTCAATGACAAATTCAAGCTTGGCGCCGACGCCTCGGTAGCAGCCGGGCCAGTCGGCCGCCATGCCGCCGCTGATACCGATCTCAAGTTGCACGCGGAGATTCTGTCCTATTCACGCACTAAAGGCGTGTTTGCCGGGGTCAGTCTCGACGGAGCTGTAGTGCAAGCGGACAAGAGTGGAGATCACGCCATGTACGGCGCCGGGGTGAACCGCAACGAAATCCTTGAGGGTAAAGTGTCGGTTCCTGAGTCGGCGCGTCCGCTGCTGCACGAAATTGATAAATATGCTAAAGAAGCAAAAGCCCGCTCCTAGGGCAGAGTCGCAGCAAACGAGTGTTACGCGGGCAGGCCGCAATCTCCTGGAAATCGCGCCACCCGAAGCCGACGCAAACGGCCCGATGCCGTGAACCAGGCCGCGGTGGATGCTCGCGAATTGGAAGCAGAACTCCGGCGCATGGTGCGAGGCGAGGTTCGCTTCGATACGGAAACGCGCGCGAGATACTCGACGGATGCGTCGAACTATCGGCAAGTACCCATCGGACTGGTGCTGCCCAAAGACGCGGAAGATGTCGAGCGAACGCTCGCAGCATGTCGCAAATTCGATGTGCCTGTACTTTCACGGAGTGGTGGCACGAGTCTGGCGGGGGAAACGTGTAATGTCGCGGTCGTAATGGACGTCAGCAAGTACATGAATCGCATTGTCGGGATCGATTGCGAAGGTAAGACTGCCCGTGCGGAACCGGGCCGTGTGAACGATGACCTGAGAACCAAGGTCGAAGAGAACAATCCGACCTTCGGACTTGATCCGGCGACACACAATCACAATACCTTTGGTGGGATGATCGGTAACAATTCGTGTGGCATACACGCGCAGATGGCCGGCAAGTGCGCCCGACTTCGGCTTCTTGGATCAGCACTTCTAACATCTTTTTACCGACACCACTGCCAACGTATCCACGCAGTTGCTGCAGGCCATGGAGAGTGGGCCTACGTGCCGCCCTTGGTCCTCTATCGCCGCCTTCAAGAATCTCAGAGCTGTAGATAGCGGAATCCGATTGCTGTAATCCTGGAGAATCTCAGCCGGATATTCCTCGCCAAGCAATTCCATGCGACGAACGAGCACGCTTCTGGTCTGGAGAATTTTGATGTGATGGGCTCCGAGTTCAACACCGGCTTCACGCAGCGAATCCATGATCTCGCCACCGAAACATTCTCCATTAGAGTTCGCGCGGAGTTTGACCCTGTCGCACGTGCGCTCAAGGATTCGGCGGGCCTCATCTGGGGCTATGTTCGCGTTGACAGTTTTCTCCATGCCAACCATAAGAACGGTTCTGATTAGCCTAATGTTGCGGATGCGATACCGCATGGCACGCTCGTGGAGATCCAGGCAACCGAACGTCACAGGAGTTTGAATGACTGAAGTTACTCGTCTGCGCGGAGTTGGAAGAACGAAGCAACGGACTGCGAAGCGGAACTCCGGGTTTCCTCTCGGCGAATGGTAGCCGCATCCCCCGTGGAAACAGCTACCATCCGTTAGTTGAAAACGAGGAACCCGGCCCCGGCACGGGTCCGCAATAATGAATTTAACATCCCTGCACACCTTCGCACACCAACACGCTCCTGGGCTTGACGGCTGCTCCGCAATCCGCTAGATAATAAGGACAGCTTTGAACTGCGCCCCGTCAATAGGAAGGTCATGACTCCTGAAGAACGAGAACGCATGAACGCTCTCTGCCTCCAGATCCAGCAAGAAAAGAACTACGACGCATTCGAAGAACTTACGCGTCAGCTACACGAACTGGTCTCGCGCAAAGAGAAAAGATTCCCGGAACGCAGATCCTCTGCGCCCGAACCCACTGCCAAGGCTTGGAAGGTTATGCCTGCGATGGTTAAGAACATTCTCCCACCGTTGTACCCACAGGCGGTTGAGAGAGTCGAGGTCACTATCCCCGAGGCGGACGATCTGTTCCGAGAAATTCGCGTCGAGAATTCATTCGTCGATGCGGAGGGCGCCGTCATCGGGATAAAGTCGGGAACCAGACTGGATGTGAGGCTTGAAGCGGCCGCCACCAATCTCGGCACGAAGGCTGCCAGGCAGCGAGGCTAGCCCTGCCGCCGCTCCTCTCCCCCTATCGCTGATTTGACGAGCTTGCCGGGCATCATCTTTGGCGGGACCCATGTGGGCAGCCGTCAAAATCGTCGGCCTCATTGTCGTCGCCTTTGTCGTTGTGTTCACGATCATTGACTACGTTGCTACAAGGCGTAAGGAGTAGCAATGGCCGAGCGTGCCCTGCGCATCATCCACGGCCCCAGGCCCTTGTTTGCCGAGTGTCTCCGTTGCCACACTCGGTTTACGTCCTTCGCGATGATTCCCGCCGAAGCGGAGCGACAGGTTCAGGCTGCGTTCATGGAGCACAAATGCGAGAAGGAAAAGCCTAAAGCTCCGAAGAAATAACTCATTACCGCCGTAACTGGCATCGCGACACGCGCGTAAAACATAATCAGGGCTATTCATGCCGGAACTCCGGGCTCCGCATCCTTCTGACCGACTGCTCATGTCGGGAAGAACGCCGGAGTTCCTTAACCTCAATTACCGCGCCGGGTGCAATTGTTTAAGCCGCGCGTCCAACAGACCGCCGTCCTCTTGAGTGCTTAACCGACACTGGCCGATCTCTCATCTGCGCATTTAGAAGCGCAAGTCAGGCAACGTAGCATCGTTCGTGAACCGCGTTGCCGTGTTCGTCGGTCTTGCAGCCTTCGAGATTGACAGCCTCACCGCATATCCAGCAAAAGTGAGTCAGGCGTGGGGGAATCATGTTGGCCTCTCTAATACACAAAGGCCGTCTGTGTCCTTACCCGCAGGGGCTGATTGTGGGGTTGCATTAAAACCTATACCAACGGCACCTAACTGACATGCGCTAATATGCGCCAGGCGCAAAGAAGCGCCGGACCCTTGCAATCTGAAAAACCAGTAGTAGACTTCGGCAATGGGCCGAGCGTGCCCTGCGCATCATTCACAGCCCCATCCTCCTATTCGCCAGTGCCTTCATTACGATGCCTGTCCAATACCTCACCGACAAGCGCCATGGGCTAGTCATCACGTCAGCATGGGACCTCGTCACGTTCGCGGAATACAAGCTTCACCAAGATCAACTGCTGGCTGATCCTGAGTTTGACCCCTGCATTTAATCATCTCCTGGACAGTACCAAGGTCACGAAAATCAATCTCACCACCTCCGAGATCAGAGCGATAACCAGCCGCTCAGTGTTTTCTTCCGCATCGAAGCGTGCCATCATTGCTCCTAATCCAGCACATTTCGGCGTAGCTCGAATGGCGGAGGTATATCACTCCATGGTTCAATCGGCAAAGAAAGTCCGCGTGTTTCGCGATTTGTCGTCCGCGCTGAAGCGGCTCGGTCTGGAGGAGAGTGATATTCAACTGCCAAACGGCACGACGTAAGCCACGTAGAGAGTATGATCTGGGCCATGCCCGAGCCTCTCGTTTTGCCTGGAGGGAAACGAAACACGCGGAAATCCCAACTGGAGTAAGTTACTAGCCCCTGTTCGGGCTCTGCCCACGGAGTTCGAGATGGAAGTTAGGCGTCTGGGACTGACGAAGTCGGAGTACGTCGAGTCGGCTACGCTGAAGCGTTGGTGCGACCGGAATCGAAACCGCGTTTACGTTCCTGAATGGCTGTTAACCGAGTGGGGAATGCAGGTGGAGACGAATTTCTCCGGCGTGGCGTGATGACCTGGAGAAGCGAGCGCAGGCTCGATTCACTCCAACCGAATGCGATCCGATAGACGCGCCTCTGAGCGCATACGAGCCAAGACGCTCTGAATAAGCGACACTATTCGTCTGAGTTTGTCAATTGTGTCGCTCAAGAGTGCGACCTCCATTGCCAAGCCTCGTCTCCTCTGTTCAAACTGAGTGTGAAGATCCTTTATGGCGGGGATCGGCAGGGTCATCGGCTACCTCACGTAGTGGTCTGAGACGTAGTGTGTGGCAAGTTCTGTAGAGAGTATCGAAGCTTTGGATACCCTACAAAGCGCCAACTTGGGTCACGCCCAGCGCATCCCCACTCTGGCGGTGATCGAGGGGGTAAGGCGGACTGGGTGGTCCTCGGGAATTGCCTAAAGTAGTACTCCTGCCCTCGCGTTCTCTTCCACTGCGAATCGCGCGCTGATCGCCTACAGATTGCGGCATTGTTCCGCGCGTTCCCCTCGCGCTCTTGTTTCGCTTCTGCTTGCGTGGCCCCCCGCTGCGATCACGTGGTTCAATTACTATTCTCGTCCTGGGTGTCCTCGTTGACAATGTTGGTGGCGTGAGGGTTCCGTTGCACCGCGCCTGGACAGGGAATATGCTGTTGTTTCGTCGGCAGGGTGGAGACGGTACAAGAGTTTTCGCCGTTTCCTCTGTTTTGGGTCCGGCCAAAGCGCAACGGTGTCAGGCCGTGCCACGTCCCTCCCTGCCGCCTCAGCTCTCGTCAGAAATTTCCGATAGGTTCCCAGTGCACGTGCCGTGGCCGCAGCCAATAGAGCAACCCGGCCACTGCAAGCCGCACCACAGATCGCCCCCACAAGAGGTATCCCGGATAAATACTGCGAATATCCGTCGTCCACAGCGAAAGAAGCGGCGTGAGCGCCAGTATGCAGAGTCCGGCAATAAGCGCGTCCACGACGGCTACGTTGCGCACGGGATTGCGTGACGCAAACCACATCAGTATGCCGAGCATGAGCAGCATGCCGCCCATTTCTTTGAGCGTCGACAGGAGCAACGTGGACACTTCTCCTTCGGGCGGGCGCAGAAGGATTCGCACGATCAGGGGCTTCTCGGCAAAGATCAGCACCAGGCCTCCTAGAGCGACCAGTAATGAAGACACACGTAAGAGAATGCTCAGAGCGCGATACCGTGGCTCGGGCATAGTGACCTCCTCCCGTTTTCAGCGATTGTACGTCCGAGAGCACCAGTTGATACTGGGTGTTATGTGCCTTAACCATGTTGCGCTCTGCCGTTGTCAGTCCTAAAATTTCCCTAGCCACTCCGTTCCCGAGGAGGTCGTATGCCTCGCTACGAGTTTTTCTGCCTCAATTGCAAGAAACTCTTCTCAAGAATCCTGTCCCTTGTTGACTACGAGGAGGGGGAGGTCCTTTGTCCCCACTGTGGCAGCAGGGAAGTCGAGCAGTGCCGGTCTGCCTTTAGCGCGATCACGCCAAAGAAAAGCGCTGAAGCCTAGCAGGAGTTCGCGTATGCGTTTCGACATATTCTCTTTCGGTTCCATCCAGATCGATGGCAGCACGTACGAACATGATGTCATCGTTGATCGCGGCGAAATCCGCAAGCGCAGGAAAACGCCGTCGAAGAAATTTCGAGAACAGTTCGGCCACACGCCGCCCTCGATACAAGAGGAAATCCCCTGGCAATGCCACCAACTCATCATCGGCAGTGGTGCATACGGTCGATTGCCCGTCATGCAGGGAGTACAGCGCGAAGCCGAGCGTCACAAAATCAAATTACTTGTCTTGCCCGCTTTCGTGGAAAGCAAGCTGGAAGCTCCGAAACATCTGGCCTGGACCGTGCACGATCTCTACTTCGAACCAAAGTATGAGGAATTCCGATTACGCACGATCTGGAGTCTCTGCAATGCATTCACGTCTGCATTCAAAGAACTGGATGCCATCCCGCAATTCAAAGCCACAGCCAAGCTAGGAGAATTCCTAGAAGCCCGATTCTCTCAATCGTTCTAGCATATGGGGCGGTATCGGCCGACCGCCCGTTGCTTAATCGACTGACGAGCACATTGGAGGGGCGTTTTGGTGTTGAGCGGTTTCAAGTTGACGCAAGCGTTTATTCCACCTACGGAAAGCTCCCCTCTTGACTTCCGACGAGCAAGATGGTCCCGAATTCAGTAGAGTCAACAGCCCTCAGCGGTCACCCACGAATCCAAGCGAGCGATGTCTTCCCAGCTTTGAGTTGCCCACGACAGACCCGGCACCCACCAATCCGAACATGCTGATCAAAGCCCAGAAGAGGGGTCACGTGCGACACCATGGGAATGTGTCCTCCTTTCAAAACACTCACGGCGCCCACGGAGCAACTAGTTTAGCTATGCGGCCTTCGGTGCTCTACCTGCTTCAGTTCTCTTTGCCATGGTGACTTCCAGGACCCCCTGATTCAGGTGGGCATGCACGCTATCAGGATCGATCTCAACTGGGAAATCGAGAGCGCGAAATATTTCGTCTGAGTGGAACTCGGAGTAGATGGTCTTGTCGTGTGCGTGCTGGCCGCAGCTCTGGCGTTTGCCGGTGATGTAGAGTCGCCTGGGCTCGACCTTGAGCGTGAGGTCTCTCTCTTGCAACCCTGGAACATCGGCGTGGACGATCAACTCTCGCTCGGTTTCTTTCAATTCGACCGCAACGGAGTTCAGCAGTTGAGACTCAGCCCGGAGCCAGTGATCAAGATCATGGCCGTGGGCGTATCCGTCCCCTGTAAACAGGTGGTAGGCCCTTCGCGCTACCGAACTATGGATTGACTGGACCTCAGCCAAGAACGGATCGCCGGCACCAACTTCGAAGATTGCAGGCCCGTGCGCTCGGACCAGTTCAGCCCTAGCGTGCTTCATGATGTCCTCCTTTTGAATAATGCACCACAGTCACGCTCCGCGGATGTTAACGCCAGCGTGCTCTCACATCTATCGTATCACGATATAATGTAAGGCATCGATATCTCGATAGGCCGATTCCTCGACACAAACGCTAGTTCAACCCTTCTCTTGCCTTTTCAGCTTCGCAATATGTAGTGTGTGCGTTTGTTTTGTGTGCTCTTTGCAATATGTCCGACCACAGCTCTGCCTGCTTCATCTGACGCTACGCTACGTCGATTCTGCTCAGAGCACAAGGTTGCACCTTCCGTGCCTCTTGGCGACTACCATCGAAACAGATTCCTGTGCAGCATCTCGGCTTCCGCCTAAAACCAATCGTCCAGTGCGCGCCCGTCGATACGCCCGCGTTGCACGTAAAGTCATTTGCGCCGAGGCGGCTCTCGTGCTCTAGCATTGGTTCCGGCCGTATGGTCATATTGAGACTGGAGAGGGTTACACTGATCATGCTGTTCCTGAGCTGCAAGATTCTCACATCCTGGTATCGCTCCCATTGTGAAACTAGGCTCTGGAAAAACCCTCTCACTGTATCTCCGCCGAATCTGTCCACAACGCGACAGTTCGCAGACACGCCGCGCAAAGTCGGTGTAGAACGCTCCCGGCGCCACGCTCCGGCGATGCGGGCAATGGCGTTCTGGGGGCTTGGCAAATTAGCTGGAGCGAGGTTGACGAGTCACTGCCCTTTGCTTCTGTCGCAGGCAAGGGAAAACAAGTATTCCATCCTGACCCGCAGCCCGCGGTCCCGCACATCACTTGCAAGATCCGCTTGCTGCACGTACGAGGCGAATTCCTTACCGGTGGTGAGGCCCTTGTCCTTCAACAGTTGGACAATGGCACGATCTGAGCATCAAGCGTTTCAAGATACGGGAGCATTTCCTCGAAAAACTGCTCCGCCGGATTGCTGTTCATCGCCGATCTCCTCGCGAAACCAGTATTTTGCAATATCGAGCGGAATCTCGTTAATGCTCGCTAGCGCACTCTAACCGCTATACGGCATCGACCGTTGACATTGTACGGAGTCAATTGATGCCATTTGGACTTCCAAGATTGTGTCAGCATTTCAGTTACGATGCCATGCTTGAGCCGAGCGTTGGCTCCGCCGAATGCCGAGCATGTCGAGAATGCGTATCTTGTCCTATCCACGCCACAAGGTCGCGGCGTGGGCAATAAGAGCGCTTTCACGTATAGACCGACGGTTCGAGGAGTCCTTCGACGTTGCGAAGTCTTCTGCCCCGTAGACCTGAGTGATCTCTGTGCTCATTAAAGTGTTCTTGGGGAAACGCAGTCGGGCGCCACGGTACTCAAACTTCCCAGTTACGCTGCTCGCCGATTAGGCTCGCCCGGATCCTTCACCAAGTCGTCCGGGCACGCGTCCAAGTCTCTGCCCCTGCAGGCCTGTCTGCAGATCAACAATTGAAAGCCTTGGGAAATCACTTCACAAATGTCGCGGGCTCGACCTCTGTCGCTTTGCGATACCCAAAATACGTCTGATCTTGCTGCGATTTGTGAGTAATGAGAAAGAGGACCTTGGCCCGGGGCCCTCATGGCAAAGTGTTTTGGAAGCCAAACACCGCTGGCCACAGGCGTCTTCTCCAGTTCGAAGCGTGTACCGGGTTCCACACGCGCCAAGAAGCCCTCGATCGAAACTGGGCGCGTGACTTCGGCTTCCACTCTTACCCATTGGAAGGTAATCTTGTCGATCCACAGCCTCCCCTGCATGCCAGTGAGCGCTTCGGCCTGCGTATTTGGTGGTTGGTAACCTGCGCGCGGCGTCGCTTTTAATACATAAACGTCATGCGTCCCGATCTTCTGCTCACCCATCAGCTTGAAGTCGAACGCCCTTGTCATTTGCTCCATCATCAAGTGGTCTCGTTTCCGCTCTTTTTCGTATTTCGTCAGCCGTTCTGTGCGTTGCTGTTTTGACTCGTTCCGCCGCCGCGCAATTGTCTCCTGAAGTTTTCGTCGTTCTTTTGCCTGTTCTCCTGTCGCCAGTGGCTTTCCGTTCCTCTCGATGAGTCGCTCGTACGGGGAACCAAAGAGCATAAGCTCCGCGTAGGTTTTGGTTCCTCCATTCTCCTTGTCGCGCTCGAAGCAATCGTACTCTGGAGCGGCATTCCAATCCGCGGTGTTGGCTTCGACGGATTGCTGGATAATGGTATGCACGTCCAAGGGAGCCGAAGGAGTCGTGACCCCGGACAGTACGAAAATAAGAGCTAGCCCCTCTTTCAGCATGTCTTCGAGTCCGCAGATAGAGCCGATCGGCAGCACAACGATGTGTTTTCACCTGCCGCAGCGTCGGGCGGTGAGGTGCCCTTGCCAGCAACTGCCGGCCCGACCGCACGCGATTCTCACAAGTCGAGGGTCGGCCGCGCCGACTCAATCAAAACAATGGCAGACTCCCTGAAAAGAAATCGATGTACAATGCGGCCCCGGGAGTCCAGAACGGAAATCCCACTGGCGTGATATTTCCGCGTCCGCCATGGCAATCGAACCCCGACCAAAACCCCGTAGCGATGCAGCCTTGGCGCGACCCGGGCTGCGGTCAGAACAATCAGCGAGTCGTGGATAGCGGGCGCTTTTCGCTTGTCCTCTCGGGTCGCAACACGCTGTGCACCCTCTACCGTCTGCTTTCTGCGCAGTTTCAAGACCAGATCCCAGGCAGAAAAGTGCAGGGTTTCCTGGGGATTGAGCGCACTGGTTGACTGCCGTCAAGGCCCCGCCTGAGCCACCTCTGTGGCTTTCACTGACGTTGCCAGCACCCCTTCGAGTGGTCAGCGAATACTTCCTCGTGACGGGGGGTCGAATAAGGCGCAAGTTCTGCGCCCCATTCTCACTATTATAGGTCGTCAGATCCGAAGAACTACCCGGCGCATGGAGTTCGCCTAGCTCAGGGGGCGGATCGGGGAACAGCAGCAGCGCTAGTCTGGGAGTCGGCAGTATAAATGTCATAAGCGAGCTTTTCAATTCCGGCAGACGAATTGTTATGAGCATGTCGATCACATGAGAGCATGCTGATCGGGCAGTGAAAAGGGCCGTCCCCGTCTATTTTTCTTTCATTGAACCTGAACCGGTTCTGTGCCGCTCAATCGGACGGGAAAGACAAAATCCTCAATGAACCCGATTCAGTGATGTCCCGCCGAACAATCGCTAGTCCTCGAGGAAGAAGATCAGGGCTGCAGCTTCTTAGGCATTGAGCTCTATCCGGATATCAGTCCAATTGATGCGGCCAGTCCTTCGAGGCTTAACGACGCCGAGCTCTTTGGTCTGTCTTGCCGACTCGCGTCGCCGTACCCCTGTATTCCGTAGTACACCGCGCGATCGAAGAACTGGTTCAGCATCCGGTGTAACTCCAACTCACCGTGGAGTTGAACGATATTGTCGGCAAAAGCCTCCCGCTCAAGAAAATGCCATAAATGATCACGCGTGAGCGTCAGGGCCCACACGAATTGATGCAGACAAATTCCGTCAGCTGCTCTGCGGGCGGCAGTTGCCCTAAACCGGCGCTCGATATCACTCTCTGTTTTCTGGAGCAACCATTCCCCCAGGTTGCGATAAACCTCGACCGCCGCCAGTTGCAAGTCCTCGGCTGGTATCTTGTGGAAGTCGGAAGTACGCTCCGACGCGCGGATCTGTTCCGCTAACCCTCGAGCCAACGTCTCGGAGTGCCTCTCAATCAGACGTACCAATTTCAGACCCACCATTTGCCATTCTCCTTAACCCCTAATAGAACAGATGCGCGCACACCTCACCCAGGATGCTCCTGATAAATGTCGTAACACGATATATAAGCGAGGCAACATTTCTCTGCTTTCAGTATTCCTACTGGTTAGCGATCCAAAACAGGAGGATGAGAATCATGATTTGTCGTAGATCGCTCGCCATTGTGTTTTGCTGCATTCTGGCCTGCATGGTCCTTCTGCCGGCTGCCCGGGCGAACGACTGGAATCAGATGACGAAGGTGCAGTTCGACGAACCGATAGAAATTCCAAACGTGGTATTGCCGGCGGGTGCGTACTGGTTTGTCCTGTTAAACGATCAAGGTGACCGGCAAGTCGTTCAGATCCTTAACAGCGACCGGTCGCTGATCTACGCGACCGTGCAGACGGTAGCGACCGAGCGCGCGCGGCCGACAAACCATACGGAAATCAAATTTGTGGAGCGTCCCGCTTCGCAGCCGAAAGCTGTCTTGGACTGGTACTATCCGGGCCTCGTGACTGGTCACGAGTTCCTTTACCCACCGAACGAGGAAAAGGCGTTGACGCGTGGCGCCAAGCAAGATGTGGTGGCCCGGCCCATGAACGCGGCGTCGAACACCTCTACGCCTGGAGCATAGTTGCGATGCTGGGAATTGTGGAAGGACACATTCAACAGGAAGTAGAGGCCCTTGAAGAGCAGCGTCAGGGTTCGGTCCTGATGACCGTGGGCAAGGTGCTGCTGTGGATGGATCTGATTCTGGCCTGTTTTGTCTATGTCGGCCTGCGAACCGGGTCTCAGTTATTTTTGTGGTGGGTGCTGGGCGAAGCTTTGTTGGGCCTTGCGTTAGTGGGGGTCGGAACCCGCAAGAAAGCAAACGCCCAAAGAGAACTGGCCGAACTCGCACCGCCGCAGATAAAGACACTCGTGAGTCGGGAAGAACGGACGCGAGCCCATGGGGGATAGGTTTTGGGCCGCAGCCTCGGCAAGCGAACCGCCCAGGATGCCAGTGCGGCAGACTCACCCTTTGGGATTTCAATTCCAACCGCTCCGCTCGAACACGGGATGAATCTATGGGACTGATGACAAATTCTTCGCTTGACCAAATCCTCGTACAAATCAAGCCCCATTTGCTTGAGAATCTTCTAGCCGACTACGCGAAACGCAACTTTCAGATCCGCCTGTGGGATGGAAGCAATTTGGGGCCAACGCCGCAGCCACGGTTTACGCTGGTTCTCAAGCACCCCGAGGTCATACGCCAAATGTTCGTTTCCCCGAGTGAATTGACTCTGGGAGAGTCCTACGTCTTCGACGACTTCGATATCGAAGGTGATATCGAAGCTGTGTTTGACCTGGCCGACTACCTGTTCGCGCAAGGGCGCGACGGTTTGGCGCGGAGTCGGCATCTCATCAGCCTGCTGCAGAGCCTGCCCGCCAGACAACAAATACGGAGAGGCCGTCAGCCGGCAAAATTACAAGGCCCCGTTCATTCGAATGATCGGGACCGCCGAGCGATCAGCTACCACTATGACCTTCCGCCGGAGTTCTTCGCGCTCTGGCTGGACCAGCGAATGCTGTATTCCTCCGCTTATTTTGCAACTGGAAAGGCCAGCGATCTTGACACAGCGCAGTGCTGCAAGCTGGACTACATATGCCGGAAACTGCGACTGCAGCGCGGCGACCATTTGCTGGACATTGGCTGTGGGTGGGGAGGGCTGCTGATCCACGCGGCCGACCACTATGGCGCACATGCTCTTGGGATCACCCTGAGCGTTCGACAGGCGGAGGTAGCACGACAACGCATTCGCGACTCAGGCCTTAACGACCGATGCCGGGTCGAAGTTTGTGACTACCGCGATCTCGAACTTGAGCGGCAATTCGACAAAGTTGTCAGCGTCGGGATGTTTGAGCACGTCGGCGAACAGCAATTACCCGAGTATTTCTCGCGAGTTTGGGGCTTGCTGTGTCCGGGTGGCGCTTTGTTGAATTCCGGGATTGCTGCGTCCGCAACCTACCACCGGGAAGGGCTATCCTTCATTGACCAGTATGTGTTCCCGGATGGCGAACTGGTCCCGCTCAACGCCAGCCTCGGATCGGCGGAGAGAAGCGGTTTCGAAGTAAGGGATGTCGAGAGCTTGCGCGAGCATTACGCTTTGACCCTTCACCATTGGGTGCGTCGGTTGGAAGCGCACGCCGAGGAACTACGCGTCATCACCGACGAGGCGACGTTTCGGATCTGGCGCTTGTACATGGCCGCTTCGGCACATGCATTTCGCTCGAACCGGCTGAACCTATATCACATGCTGCTAGCCAAGCCCCTCCACGGATTGAGCGATATGCCTCTGACCCGTGCTGACTGGTACCGCGACGGGAGTCATCCCTAAATGCTCTCGCCACCGCGGCTCGCCTAGCCTAGCTCCTCTGGTATTGAAACTGTGATCTCCAAGTGTGCCAATCCGGAATGTTCCATGGTCTTCCGATATTGGCATGAAGGAAAGCTCTTCGAATTTGAAGCGAGGTCGCTGCAAGGGCCTTCTGTTGCAGGAAGCAGCGAGCATGAGAAACCGTCGCGTGAAGTTGAGTGTTTCTGGCTGTGTGACGCGTGTGCTTCGATTATGACGCTCGTGCGCGAGCCACGTACACATGGAATTGTCATCGTGCCTCTTCACGTCGCTCTCCAGGGAAGAAGCGATCGGGGCGGTCCTTCGGGCTCCAGCTCAGCATGAGGCTGCAAGAACCGGAGGGCATGACTGCGGGAGAAGACTCCGTCGAGCCGCCCATTGGAGACAACAGGCAGCGGGTTGATGTCCTCACGGCTCATCATGGCGAGGGCCTCGAGCGCTGGGGTTTCAGGCGGGATCGTGCGGAGTTGACCAAGCGGGCGCATGACGCTTTGTACACTCGTCTGTCCATCTAGCTTAGTTAATGAGGCGCGGCGAGAACCTACGCGACGCGCGCGGACTCGCTGGGCGCGACCGAGGCTGCGGGCTGTGCTTTTTCTACCCTTCCAAAGCGCATCATCAGCGTACTAGCCACATACCATGCCACAAGCGCCGATGCGATGAGAAAATACCCGGCCAGCATCCGGAGCCAATCCATGCCGGCCAGTTCTGCGATGGCTTCGAGCGTCGAACCGATTGCGAGCAAGGCCAGCACGCTGGTTACTCCCTTGTTGCGTCGTGCGGCAGCCGTGATGCCCCAAGTAATCGCCGCAACCGCAACGAACCAGAAGCCGAGCTCCGGGAAGGCACCTTGCGGACGGGCGACGCGGCCGGTAGCGTACAAGATTTCCAAAATTCCGTACGCGGCCCAGAAAGAACCCCACGGCCATGCATGGCCACCGCGACGGCATCGTTCGCGCGGAATGCCCATGCCCCGGCATAAAACTGAGCCAAACCACCAAGAATCAACACCAGCGGAAATAGCACGATCGCGCTCTGCGTATTGCCGTACCAGTGCGCCATGCGCGCCGCCACGATGAACGTGCCAGCGGCAAAGGCGTACAACCCCAGGATGGACGGCAGCACAACTGGCGCGTAGGCGCGTGTCGCAGGCCTGCCTTCCCCTTGGGAGCTAGGCATCGGGACAACCGAATTTGTCATGGTCAACTCCTTCCTTCGTCTTGGCGGAGGTGGACGGGGTTGACCAGCCGCCCAGGAGGGCTGCATCGTCGCAGGACGTTACCTGACCGAAGGCAGTGCGATTAGGGCGTTAGCCGGCTCAATCCGCCGGCCTCCATACCAACAAAACGTTCATACAAATAGATTCCATGCCTAGAGATCTACTTGTATCGTATCACGATATAATTTGCAACGGAGGAACGTGGTTTTGCATCTTTTCTAAGTGAGGCTTCCGTGTCCGCTTCGCTCGGAAATTCTTCATGGCCTCAGCGGACCTGAATCTGCTTTTGATTCTTACGGAGGTATTGCGAAATGAAATATGGAAGGTACTTGGTACTTCTCTCAACTTTGACCCTGCTGTTTCCTCTCTCGGTTTGGGCGCGGGACAAGAACCAGCACTCCGTTGCCATTACCGACTCTGTGCAAGTAGGTGCTACGCAATTGAAACCCGGAAATTACAAGGTGGAATGGCAGGAGGCGGGCCCGGTCGTGCATGTTGAGTTCGTGCAGAATGGCAAGACTGTGGCCACGGCTTCAGGAGAGTTGAAAATGAATGACGACCAAGTCATTCAGGACGACGTCGTGATTCAAACCACGAGCGACCACAGGAACGTGCTCAAGGAGATCGATTTCGGTCATCAGAAGGAAGCCCTGATCCTCGGATAGCACAAAGCATTCGGTCAATCCTGAAAAAAAGCGAGCTTCCACTCGTATCAGGGAGTCACAATGAGTTCAAGATTCGCTGTCTATGCGGTACTCTTCTCCGTTTGGTTGTCAGGGACATGGGCCAGTGCAGGTGCTGCGGCCCAGGAAGCCTCCTCCAATGGTGTCCCGGTTCACATGGTCGTCACTGTCGAAGCTCGTCATGGCGCCAACGTGCCAGCCATCGCCCGGGAAGACGTAATGGTGTATCAGGGTCGCGACCGAGACAAAGTCACCGACTGGGTCCCATTCGAAGGGGACCATGCCGGGCTCGACCTGTTCGTCCTGATCGATGATTCCTCCAATATCAGCCTCGGCTCACAGTTGGAGGATATTCGCCAGTTCATCGATGCCCAGCCTAGAAACGTAAGGATTGGTGTCGCGTACATGCAAAATGGCACCGCACAGTTGGTGCAGGACTTGACCAGCGATCACGCCTTTGCCTCCAAGGGCCTGCGCCTTCCTCTGGGAATCGCCGGCGCAAATGCGAGTCCGTACTTTTCTCTAGGTGACTTGATCAAGCGCTGGCCCGAAAGCACGGCTCGCCGCGAAGTTCTCATCGTCTCGGATGGCGTCGACCGATTCTGGGGCAGTGGCCCGGGCAATCCTTACGTCGAGTCGGTGATTGAACAAGCCCAACGCGCGGGCATCATCGTTTTTGCGATCTACACGCCGGGCGTAGGCCACTACGGCCACAGCTTCTGGCGTATGTACTGGGGCCAGATTCATCTGTCCAGACTGGCCGACGGAACAGGTGGCGAAGGGTATTCCATCGGTTTTTATGGTCCACCAGTTTCATTTGTCCCTTATTTGGACGATCTCGCACATCGCCTGACTCGTCAGTACCGACTGACCTTTCTTGCCCGGCCAGAAAAGAAGGCTGGGATGCAACAGGTGAAAGTCGTGACCGAAGTGCCGAATGCAGAAATCGTGAGTGCGGATCGTGTCTACGTCCCTATGATGCCCTAGCTTGACGGCATGACTTCCACTCGCTGGTGCTTCTCTTCCAGAAGACGATTGATTTCCGTCACCAGCTCTAGCAGTTTCTTGGGTTCTTGTTCGACTGCAGCCTGGGCGCAAAGCTCAAGCAAGCGTTCCTTCGTCTTGTCTTGCATTATGACCCTCACAGGTATTAAGTTGTGGACATAGCAATGGCTGGCGTCATTCAAAACAGCCCACTACGCAACCGAGCGGGCGCGAATGGCGATAGCCTTTGCGTTATAAAAAAAGGAAGCAGCAAAGTCCTGGCGTCGACCACAACGTGGACAGTCCCAATGCCATTGTCCCTCGTGGCAGTCACGGCAGAAAATGCCTGGCGTGCCCATGGCAGTGCCCAGAACTAACTTAGGACTCCCGCATGTTGCACATTTCAAATCGAAGGGAAACTCTTGATGGCATTTCTTGCAGACCATCTTGGCATTCGTCTCGTTAAATCCGTCAGTTGACCCGTTCCAGTAGTCCGGGTTTATCACCCGACACCACTTCGCATCCGTTGCTTTTTTCATATTGGTACCCAACTTCTCGCTCTCGATTGGTTTCGCCCGAGGCCGCCGGGTGCTCAGGGGAAATATGAGGTGAAGCGGCAGAACACGTTCGCGTCCGTGTTCTTCGTCTAGGCGCCGGACTCTAGCTTGCAGAAGGTCGTCAAGCGAAACCAGACCCAGGAGCTTCCGGGGATTGTGGCGCTCCACTACCGGGAACTCAGTCAGGCCGGTTGACGCCATCCGCTCCACCACTGCCGTAAGAGGCTCGTCCGGGTAAGCACGAACTGGATCAGGTCGGGCGACCGTTAAAAGGGAAGAATCACTAGCCTGGACCGACTGCTCCTGCACATACTTCTGCAGATCGGATTGGGTTACAACACCCAGCAAGTAGCCGTCGGCGTCCGCAACCGGGTACAAGCGCTGTTTACGACGAGGACCACGGGAAATGGTGTTGCCTAGCTCCTTCAGGAGCATGGAAGACGGGAATGCGGAGATATTGGTCCGCATAACCTCTCGAACGAAGAGAATCTCCAGCGGATCGACAGCGTATTCGCGGCTCAGATGATAGCCCCGTCGCGCTACCTTCTCGGTGAGGATCGACCGGCGAAGCGTCAAGACCGTAAATCCGTGGGCGATGACGGCGGCAGCCAGCAAAGGTAAGAGCGCCGTGACGTCGTGGGTCAGTTCCAAGGCGAAGATGACCCCCGTGAAAGGCGAGCGCATCGTCCCACCCAGGATGGCGCCCATGGTAATGAGTGGCCAGAAACCGGCGCCCTCGTTGGGCAGGACCGTGGCCATGGCCCCGCCCAAGGCGCCGCCCATCATCAAGAGCGGAGCAAGGACGCCCCCTGAGGTGCCGGACCCGAGTGATACCGACCAGATAATCCATTTGACCGCCAAGAGGCCAAGCATCAACCGAACGGACATGTGGCCCTGAAGGAGCGCGCCGATCGAATCGTACCCCACGCCCAGTGCCTGCGGGCAAATCCAACCTCCAACGCCAATGACCAAACCTCCGAGCGCCGGCCACCACATCCAGTGGATCGGTAGCTTCCTGAAAAAATCCTCGGCGGCATAGACCGAAACCGTCAGCAGCGCCGAGAGCGCACCGGCAAGCAATCCCACCAGCACACAGCCAAGAAGCCCTCCGACACCAATGAGCACTGGGTGTGCCGGAACCGGGAACAGGGGTCCGAATCCGATAATGTAGCGGCGCACCACGGTCGCGGCAGCACTCGCCAAGGCCACGGGGATCAAACTTCTCGGTTTCCATTCGAACAACAACAATTCGACCGCGAGCAGAACCGCTGCGACCGGCGACGCGAACGTGGCCGACATGCCTCCGGCGGCGCCGGCGACGAGCAGCGTCTTCCGCTCAGCGCTGGTCAGGTGCAGGAACTGCGCCACGATGGAACCGAATGCGCCGCCGGTCATGATGATCGGTCCTTCGGCGCCGAACGGCCCCCCCGAACCAATGGAGATCGCGGAGGAAAGCGGCTTCCAAAAAGCTAGCCGAGGCTCGACCCGGCTTCCTTGAATAAGGATGGATTCGATCGCCTCGGGAATACCGTGTCCTCTGATGCGCTCCGAGCCGTACCGCGCCATCAGTCCGACGATGACAGCGCCCAACACCGGCACGAGGATCTCGCCGAGGCCAACCTTGTTTCCGACCGGAGACACGAGCCCCGTACCCCAGCGTTGAAAGAAGAAGAGATTCGTGAAGAGCCCGATGAGCCGCAGCAGAGCCAGGGCGACAAAAGCGCTGAGGACACCGATTCCCACAGCAATGATGGAGAGGAATATGACTCGGTTGTCGGTGGTGAAATCGCCCAGTGCCCGGAGGCTCCCGCGATCCAGCGGGTCGCCAGTCGCTTTTCTTCGGCCGCTAAACGATGGCATTTCTGTCCTCCACATTTCGTGCGGGGGCGGTGCCTGGAGCGGGGGCCTCTGTGCACTGGTCAGAACGCACCTGGCAGATCTCTTTCAGGACTGCCAGGTGGCAGGTAGCTCAGGGCTTCTGCATCGTCCAATTCTGAAGGGAGACGCGGAACATCTCAGACAGCGTGGGTTCCCTCCAATCAAGAAAGCGAGGAGTCGCGCGGATCGGGCCCGCGCAGGGCTCTTGCCGGTATTGTCCGAGCTTAGTGGACTCAGTGTCTGGTTGGTGTCAAGAAGAAGAAGTCTTTCGACAATTAATCGTCAAGCCATATGGGGTGTTCGTTCCGGAAGACCTAAGCAACCACAATTGCGGAACGAATCGAGTGCATTGCGGCCTCATCGCCGCCTTGACCGTCTTTTGACGAACCCAGCTTCATTCTTGACCCGTCTTGACATCGTATATCCCAGAGTTAAGGAGTCAGCGCGCAGCGTGAGAAGTGGAGCGAGAAAGGAGTTTCTTCCTTGCCCCGGAGGTCAGCCTGAACATCTGTTGCGAGAGACAACTCTGCGGAAGTGACGGCAATGATGCCTCCTTCGAAGGCGGGAGCAAAGTGTCCAGCGCCGAAGCCCCAGGCGATCTCACCGACTTTAAACACATTTATCAGTTGCACAGCCGAAATATCTACTCATTTTGTTTGCAAATGGTAGCGAGCAGGGCGGATGCAGAAGATCTAACGAAGGAAGCTTTTCTCAATGTGTTTCGCCAGGTTGACAACTGCCATGGCGACGCAATCCTCGCGACGTTGCTGTACCGGTTCGTGATGACTGCACTATGGACGCAGTTCCGCGACGATCAGGCGCATTGCGACACTCTGCTGAGGAACGAGACCAGTTCGCGCGCCCAAAACTGCGGCGTAGCGGGAGTCAAAGGAGCACCGCCGACGGTCTCGACGAGAGCTATCGAACGACAGCCTTTGCGACGGGCCATCGTCCGACTACCGCTCGATCTCAGGGCGGTGTTTGTGCTGCACGATGTCTTGGGATACGAACACAGCAAGGTTGCTGACATACTGGGATTTTCTCCCCATGCTTCGCGATCCCAGTTGCACCAGGGGCGCCTTCGACTGCGTGAGTTCCTCTGGGGAAAAACGCAAGAAACCCGTGCCGCACGAGGAGGCTCGTTTCCCGAAACAAAGTCAGGAGCTCGGTGAATGCGGGGCTTGGTCTAGAAATTCATCGCGGAGAAATGCGAGGAATGCAAGGGACTGATTGCTGCGCCCCGGAGGAGTGGCCATGTCAAGGCCGGGAGCTGACGAATCGCCGATCAGGGCGAGGAACACAGCATGTCGGCATGCCGATGTGATCAGACCGGTGCAACAGACTAACACGGTTAGTCATCGCTCGCGAGTCGGTGGGTTCATTGTGGCGGTCGTAAGAACGGGGAACGGAAAACTTTTCGCATCGCGGGAAAGCTTATCGATGGCGCAGATATTTCATCAGCACCAACACGATCTCGCGCGCCACGATTTTTGGCTCAGTGTTATTGTGTACGCTCTGTTCTGGGCAGCCGGACAGATCCAGCGCTCTCCGTACATCACCTACGCTGGGGGGTGCGTCCACGACCGGATCCCTTCAGCCATCAGCATCATGTCGCCGGTCTGTCAGTCAAAAGATGACCTGGGTCGTCATTGCCGCCGGGCTTTTCTGGCTCTTCATTCTAATGGCGCTGAGCATGACCGATTACATCACTCGCTCGTGGGTGTAGCATCGTCCGCGGAGACATGTGTTTGAAAGGTCTCGCAGACAGCGAGATTGGAGAAGATGAAGTTCAATGATTCCGGAATCACTGTGCAAGCTGCCATCAGCCATCGCCTTTCTCATTTGCAGGTTAACGGCCCGGACAGAGCCCCAATTGGCCGGTATCGGCATGCTTACCCTTGTTGCATCCTTATTATTATCGTCGGCCGACATATATGCCCAGGAAACTGCTTTCCCGGCGAAGGACGCAAAATGGACACTCACATGGAGTGACGAATTTGACAGCTCCAATGATTCCGCTATTGACCGTTCCAAATGGGTTGTCGAAGCGGGTGGAACAGGTTGGGGGAATCACGAATTAGAGTACTACACGAATCGGCCGCAGAATGCATTCATCAAGGATGGAAGCCTGTTGATCAAGGCGCGACGGGAGAACTACACGGGCACCAACGGTGTAAACAGGAACTACACTTCAGCCCGGCTGAAGACCGCGAGCAAATTCTCTCAGGTATATGGCCGGTTCGAGGCGCGCATCAAAATTCCTGCCGGACAAGGCATGTGGCCAGCCTTCTGGATGCTAGGCGATGACGTCGACAAGGCCGGCTGGCCGGCCTGTGGCGAAATCGACATCATGGAGAATATTGGGAGGGAGCCTTCGACGGTACACGGATCGATCCACGGGCCCGGGTTCGTCGGAGCCGATGGAATTGAAGCACCCTACACGCTGCCGGGGAAGGGGCGCTTTGCTGACGATTTTCACATCTTTGCAGTCGAGTGGGAACCGAATGCGATCCGCTTCTATGTTGACGACGCCCTTTACGTCACACGCACGCGAGCGGATCTTCGTCTGGGCTGGAAGTGGGTATTCGATCACCCGTTCTTCCTGCTTCTCAATCTCGCGGTGGGCGGCGACTGGCCGGGGAATCCCGACGCTACTACGGTTTTTCCGCAAACCATGCTGGTGGATTATGTGCGGGTGTACGAACGAACCGGCAAGTAGGGTACGATCGCTGAGATTTTGGGATTCGTATCGAAGACTCATCATTCCCAAACATGGAGCCAATGCTTAAATGACTATTCACAGCCGATGGTTCGTGGTCGCTCTGGTTGTTTTGTCCCTGCCTCAGTGTGTCCGCGCTCAGGCGACGCCGCCAATGATGAATGTGGAGAAGCGAGTAGACTCCATTCTCGGAAAAATGACGCTGGAGGAGAAGATCGAGATCATCGGCGGCACCAATGATTTCTTCACTCGACCCATCACCCGGCTGGGGATCCCCGCTCTGAAGATGTCCGACGGCCCGATGGGGGTTCACGACTGCGGCCTAACCACAGCATACCCCGCCGGCATTGCCCTGGCAGCCTCGTGGGACACTCAACTCGCAGAGCGATTTGGAGCCTTGATGGGGCAAGACGCGCGCGCCCGCGGCGTGCATTTCATTCTGGCTCCCGGCATGAACATCTATCGTGCCCCGATGAACGGCCGCAACTTCGAATATTTCGGAGAAGATCCTTTTCTCGCATCCAGAATGGCGGTTTCCGTCATTGAAGGCATACAGGCACAAGGCGTCATCGCAACCGCAAAGCATTTTGCCGGGAATAACTCGGAGTTCGAGCGCATGACCCTCAGCTCTGACATCGATGAAAGAACCTTGCGCGAAATCTATTTGCCGGCATTCGAAGCCTCGGTCAGGGAAGCAAAGGTGGGCGCGGTTATGGACGCCTACAACCTGGTGAACGGCGTTTACATGACACAGAATAATCATCTGAACAACGAGATTCTTAAGCGAGAATGGAGGTTCGACGGGATCCTCATGTCAGATTGGGGGGCGACGCATGATGGTGTGGCGGCTGCGCTCGGTGGTCTCGATCTTGAGATGCCTTCGCCAACGTTCATGAACAGCGAAACTCTGCTTCCGGCTCTCAAGGAAGGTAGGATCCAGGTCGCGACGCTGGACGACAAGGTTCGAAGAATCTTGCGAAAGGCGATGGAGTTCGGATTCTTCGACCAACAGCAGACCGACACCGACATTCCCACTTACAGTCAGGAAGGACGGCAGGTAGCGCTCGAGATGGCCAGAGGCGGCATGGTCCTGTTGAAAAACTCCGGCAATCTTCTTCCGCTGGATGAAAGCAAATTGAAGACCGTTGCCGTGATTGGCCCCGATGCCTACCCCGCTGTACTCAGCGGAGGTGGCAGTGCAAAAACCAAACCGTTCAACGCCGTCAGCTATCTGGAGGGCATCAGCAACCGCCTGGGAACCAAAGCCAGAGTCTTATACGCGGTTGACACCCCTCCTCTCGACGAGGTTTTCGAGAATTCCGAGTGCGTGACCGCGCCTGACGGCGAGAGCGGATTAAAGGGAGAATATTTCAGCAATGAAGAACTGCGAGGTCCTCCTGCTCTGGTGCGCACCGACAAGCACATCCACTTCGACTGGGGAGAAGGCAGTTTTGCTCCAAAGCAGCCGGTCGATCATTTTTCGATTCGCTGGACAGGTTATTTCGTGCCGCAGAAATCCGGAGATTACACTTTCTTTACTTCTGCAGATGATGGGGTTCGGCTCTACATCGGCGAGGAGACTGTGATCGATGACTGGCAACGTCATTCCCAGACCGTCGATACCTACGCCAGGCATCTGGAAGCTGGTCAGGCATACAAGATTCGCCTCGAATACTTCGAAGCGGCGGGTACTGCCATAGTTGGCTTCGGCGCGACGCTAGCTGATGCTTTCGTTGGCCGCGAAACCAAAGCTCTCGCGGCAAAAGCTGACGCCGTGATCATTTGCGCCGGGTTCGATCCTAAGACGGAGGGGGAGGGTGCTGACCGAACCTTTCAGCTTCCGGGCGCACAGGATGAACTCATCCAGCAAATCAGTACGGTCAACAAGAACACGATCATTGTGATCACCGCTGGCGGGAACGTGGACATGACACTGTGGGCTGACCGTGTCCCAGCGATTCTGCAGGCATGGTATCCAGGCCAGGAGGGAGGAACGGCCCTGGCTCAACTTCTCTTTGGCGACTACAGCCCGTCCGGCAAGTTGCCTGCATCCTTTGAGGCGCGTTGGGAAGACAACTCAACCTTTCACAGCTATTACCCCGAAGAGGGGAAGAAGCGAGTTCAGTACGCGGAAGGTATTTTCTTGGGATATCGACACTACGACCGCTCTGAAACCAAGCCACGGTTCGCATTCGGTTATGGGCTTTCCTATACAACCTTTGGATACAGCAATATATCAGTGACGCCTCAGAGGGGGGATCTGAACGAGCCTGTCACAGTTTCGTTCAACGTAAAGAACACAGGTCACCGCGAGGGAGTCGAAGTTGCGGAACTGTATGTCGGTGAGTCTCATCCTAGCGTTCCCCGGCCCGTCAAAGAGCTGAAAGGGTTCGCCAAACTAAGTCTGAAGCCGGGCGAGACCAAGGGCGTGACTCTCAAGCTCGATCGCAGGGCTTTCTCTTTTTACGATGTCAAGACAAACGACTGGAGTGCTGAAGCCGGTGAATTCATGATTCTGATTGGCGGTTCTTCCGACAACATCCAACTGCGAGACAAATTCACTCTAACGCACTAGAAATGAACATGGGGGTATGGGAATGCTCGAGAGTGAATTGTTCGCCTTCCTTGAGGGGACCACAGATGCTGCCTTTAGCGTGAGCGAGCAGGGCGAGATCCTTTCCTGGAACGGGGCGGCCGAACGGTTGTTTGGGTATCCCTCTTCCGAGGTTCTTGGCAAGAGCTGTTTCCAGGTACTGCACGGACGGGGTGTTCTAGGGACCCAAGTGTGTCATGAGGGCTGCAGCATTTTAGAGTCTACGGGCGGGCAAGCGGAGATCCCGAATTTCGATCTGCAGGTCCGCGTGCGCTCCGGGAAGCGGTTATGGGTCAACTTGTCCACCGTGGTGTGGCAAAACCCGCGGAACCAACACCGTCTGGTGATTCATCTGGCACATGACATCACCCGACAGAAGACAACGGAAAAAGCAACAGAAAAACTGCTGCAGATGTCTCGTCAATTCAGCAGGGTTGCCGAAGGAGCTGTTACAGGTGTATCCCCGATAGCGGAGCTTTCCGAACAAGAGTTGCAGATTCTCAGGCTCTTTGCCGCTGGAAAGAATTCTCCAGAGATTGCCAAGAGCCTACAAATCAGCCTTCAAACCCTTCGCAATCACCTTCACCACATCAACCAGAAGCTGCGGACTCACAATCGCCTGGAAGCGGTAATGCACGCGATTCAGCGCAGACTGGTCTAGTTCCTTACTGTTCCTCCCATCTGCACAACGGATACCAAGGCTCGAGATCTCTCTATTAAGGCTTCCTTCAGCATGATGGTTGTTTCCACTACGAGTACGAACGAACTATTTCAAAGAACGGGTCGGAGTGAATAAATGGAGAGTGAAGTGAGTGAGAAAGGACTCCGGATGGTTAAGACTTGTGCCAATCCTGCATGCGCTGTGCCATTCCTCTACTGGAGAGGCGGGAGGCTGTTTCGGTTTGATGTGACAGCGCAAACGCCTCGGCGAGGCGTTCCCGAGCAGATTCGCGGGTTGAAGCCAGGCCGGAATTCGGTCTTTTTCTGGCTGTGCGAGAAGTGTTGCTCGACCATGACTCTCAGTTTCGATCTGCACCGGGGCCTAATCATTGTGCCGCTAAAGAGTGCGAAACCCCGTCGCAGTGTGATTGGAGCGACCGAAGCGCACGCGCTTAACGCGTGAACATGTCGCTGAGCATAATGAACTTTGAATTGGCAACAGGATACGGACCAAAGATGAAAACACGGGCCCAGACGGCGGCCAGGAGGTGCCAAAATGGCGCAATGGCAATATACAACCCTCTGTACAGATCTTAACCGTAATGGTGACTTCGATGAAGAACTTCGGAAGGTTCTGAAGGATTATGGCATGAAGGGATGGGAGTTGGTGCAGGTGCTCCAGCCGAGAAACGATGCCCTCTATCATTTGGTGTTCAAGACTGAAAGATCGTTGTATCCGAGTCTCGAACCGGCACAGGCGCTGAACGACTCGAAACCGTAGAAGCATGGTCCCGTATCACTTAGGGTCGCCTAGGTGCAACCCTCCTTAGTTTTCGGCTTTCCAGAGCGGGCGGATATATTCAAGTATTGGTTCCTGCACGGATCGATTGCGCCGGAAGAAGAGCCGGAACAACCGAAACGGGATCCACTTTGACACTCCGTTGGGAATAACCAACACCGTGGGAAAGGACCGATCCTCGGCCGCTCGATTGCGAAGCCTCGGCCCCGAGGGTTTGGACCAGTGACTGTTGTCACGAGCGCAAGTACAAAGGGTTCATTGCCTAGAGATGAAGACTGACGAAAAATAGGTCTGTTGGTCGATGGTCACGGCGACCATCGTGAATCCGCTGGTACTACGACTACTGCCTTGACAATTAGGACCTGAAATAGTGCACGTTGGATCGCGAGGTGTTACCTGTCTGACAATGGCACCAATCGATTGCATGCGGCTTTCGGCCGCCCGGGGACACCGCCCAGGTGGACGTCGAGCTCAAAGGAAGGAGTGGGAACGGCCTACTCAGCCTCCAGCCGAGTATGGTTCACCATCTCTCACGGGATTCTGAACGAAATCTACTATCCCACAATCGATCATCCCCAAACCAGGGATATGCAGTTCCTGATTACGGATGGTGAGAGTTTCTTTCACGAAGAACGGCGTGATCTGGATAGCGAAATAGAAAGTATGGAAGGCGATGCGCTGGGGTATCGAGTAACTACCTCTGACCGCGATCATCGCTATCGGCTCGTAAAGGAGATCATCTCCGACCCTCACCAGTCGTGTGTGTTAATCAACGCCCGACCGGAAGGCGACCCTGAATTCCTTCAGCGATTGCGAATCTATGCGCTCCTTGCGCCTCACCTGGAAGTGGGCGGTTACGGAAATTCAGCTCGCCGATTCGAGATTGCCGGGCGAAACGTTTTGGTAGCGTGGAAGGCCGGCAAGTTTCTTGCCATGGGGACGAATGTCGGGTTCAGCAGAACTTCATGTGGCTACGTCGGACATAGTGACGGTTGGCAGGACCTTCATAAGGACTTCCAACTGGATTGGGACTTCGACAGCGCAGAGGACGGCAACGTGGCCGTGATCGGCGAAGTCAACCTTGACGGCGGCCGGGAGTTCACGGTTGGCATAGCGTTTGGCGACAGTCTTCACGGTGCTGTGACAGCACTTGAGCAATCGCTGGCGACCCCGTTCGCGGAACATCGCGAGAAATTTGTCGACCAGTGGCACCGCGCTTCTAGTCGTATGAAGAAATTGGATGGTGCTTCGAGCGACGAGGGAGCCTTGTATCGGACGAGTCGGAACCTGCTGCTGGCGCATGAAGATAAGACTTTTCCCGGCGCGCTGATAGCATCTGCGAGTATTCCGTGGGGCAACGCCAAGGGTGACGAAGACATGGGCGGCTATCACCTGGTATGGACGCGCGATTTGGTGAACAGTGCGCTAGGCCTACTCGCTTCTGATGACAGGCGCACGCCGTTGCGCGCGCTTGTGTATCTCGCTTGCAGCCAGCAGCCTGATGGTGGGTTTCCGCAAAACTTCTGGATTGACGGGGGCCCGTACTGGCAAGGCATTCAGCTCGATGAGGTTGCTTTCCCAATTCTCCTCGCTTGGCACTTGTGGAAGAAAAATGCACTTAAAGATTTCGATCCTTACCCGATGATCCGTTCCGCCGCGGCCTATCTTGTTCGCCACGGGCCCGCCACACAGCAGGAGAGATGGGAAGAGAACAGCGGATATTCACCATCTACGCTGGCGGTCAGTGTTGCTGCTCTGATCTGTGCTGCAGATTTCGCTGTGGCGAAGGGGAAGCACGCCGCCGCAAGCTTCTTGCAGGATTACGCGGATTTTCTTGAGTCCCACATCGAAAGCTGGACGGTTACGACCGAGGGATCGCTCGTTCTTGGGATTAAACGCCACTATATTCGCATTCATCCCGCTGCGGTCGGCGATTTTTCGCCAGATGAGGATCCCAATCACGGATTCCTCATCATTCACAATCGTCCTCCCGGGCAGCCGTCGCAGTTCCCGGCAAAGGACATCGTGGATGGGGGTTTTCTCGAGTTGGTGCGGTACGGCCTTCGCAAACCAGACGATCGGCTTGTGGAAGACTCGTTGCGAGTTGTTGATGCTGTCTTGAAGGTGGATACCCCGTTTGGCCCCTGCTGGCGGCGCTACAACCATGATGGCTACGGTACCCATCCCGACGGCGGGCCATTTGAAGGCTGGGGGCAAGGGCGGCCTTGGCCGTTACTCACGGGCGAGCGTGCGCATTACGAGTTCGCGGCGGGACGGGATGTTCGTAAACTGATTCGCACCCTGGAACAGTTTGCGTTCCGAGGCAGGATGTTGCCAGAGCAGGTCTGGGATAGTCCCGACGTGAAGTCGGCTGGCATGTATTTTGGGCAGCCAGCCGGCTCCGCCATGCCCCTGATGTGGGCGCACGCTGAGTATGTGAAGCTCTTGCGTTCGGTTGTGGACGGCTGCGTTTTCGATCTGATTCCGGTCGTAGCGGGGCGGTACTTAAAAAATGCCGGCCGAAAGGACTTGGAGGTTTGGAAGCCCGCTCGCCAAGTCAGAGAGGTGGCCGCTGGACAGGTATTGCGGATCCAGGCGCCAGAGTCATTCCGGCTGCGCTGGACCGATGACGGTTGGGCTTCGGCGAACGACACGCCTTCAACCTCAACTGGGCTCGGAATTGCATTTGCCGATATCGTTATACGCAGCCACCAGAGTGCGCCCGTTCAATTCACATTTTTCTGGCCCGGTCGGAATCGGTGGGAGGAACATAACTATGAAGTGCGCATCAAGCATAAAGGCACCCATGCTGTGGCGGCCTGAAGCACGAGCAACGCTGAATTGAACGAGTGCTAGGATCGGAGAGGAACGATGAAGAAACCCAAGCGGATCTTGGTGGGTTTGAAAAGCTTAGACAACGCTGTGGAATTAACGGACTTGGCCTGCCGCTTGGGAGCGCGTGGAACTTCGCTCTTCCTGGTTCACGTAATAGAGCTTCCAGACAACACTCCGCTCGACGCCCAAGTGCCGAATCTGGAGGCTGAGGCGCGGAAAATCTTGCGCACGAGTCAACGACTGGCTTGCCGCAGCGGCTTGACTGCAAGCACACTAATTGTGCGGGCGCACTCCGCCAGTTACGCTCTCCTCGATGAGCTGAAGGAAAAAAAGAGCGATCTTGCTGTCCTCGGCTACCACCATGGACGCACGTTAGGAGAAGTAATATTTGGTACGACCGCTAAACACCTAGCGACCCACTCACCCTGCCACGTGGTACTCAGCATCCCGCCGCGGGTCCACTCGGTCTCGACGGAGGCGTCGAAAGGCGGTGACAATCATGAAATCGCAGATTAAGCTGGGCACGATATTCGGGGTTGAGCTGGGGCTTCACTACAGCTGGCTGGTAATCGCGCTGTTGATCACTTTTTCGCTGGTCTCGCAATTTCATGCCGTGGACCGCGACTGGAGTAACGCTCTCGTTTGGAGCACAGCCATCATCACGGGGCTGCTTTTCTTTGCGTGCTTGTTCGCGCACGAGTTGTCTCACGCGGTCGTAGCCAAAGCTCGCGGAATTCCAGTGCACAAAATCACTCTCTTCTTACTTGGTGGCGTCGCTCAAATCGAGAAGGAAGCCTCAGACCCGAAGACCGAATTCTGGATGGCAATCGTCGGCCCCATCACCAGCGGAGTCCTTGGCGTGGCCATGTTGGCTTTGGCCAGACTTGCTGGCTGGACTCTGTGGACCTCGGCAACAACACCCGGTACAGCGCTCTTGGTATGGCTTGGCTACATTAATCTTGCCCTGGGCGCGTTCAACATGATTCCAGGCTTTCCGCTCGATGGTGGGCGTGTGCTGCACGCCATCCTCTGGTGGGCGATGGGCGATGCCGAACGCTCAACGCGGACAGCGGCAATCGTCGGGCAGATCATCGCTGTTTTCTTCATTGGTTTTGGAATTCTCCAGTTCTTTCAGGGGGCTGGTCTAGGAGGACTCTGGATTGCTTTTATCGGTTGGTTCCTTTTGCAAGCGGCCGGTGCTACTTATCTGCAGGTGAAGTCGCGTACGCTTCTCCAGGGCATGCGCGTGAAAGACGTGATGTCAACGGACAGCTATGCCGTAGATCCCGAGCTGTCATTGCAGGAGTTCGTTCACGAGCACTTGATGCGTACCGGCCGCCGCTTCTTCCTGGTCATCCAGGATGGCCAGTTGCTCGGCGCCATAACACCCAACGAAGTACGCTCAGTCGAGTCGCGAGCATGGCCCTTCACCCCTGTGCGCAGCGTGATGCGTTCCGCGGACAAGATCCATTCTGTTTCGCCCGACATCCCGGCCATGGAGGCCCTGGAGACCATGGGGCGCGAAGACGTCAATCAGTTGCCGGTCATGTCGAACGGGCGAATTGACGGTATTGTGTCCCGTGCTCATGTGCTGCAGGTGCTACGGTCACGTGCGGAGCTAAAGGTGCCGCCAAGCCTGCCCCGAGCCGCATGAGAATCCCGCATCGGCGGACACAACGCTGCTGCGGCGCGACTCGGGATGAAACGGATGAACTATCCATGAAACGGTTGTCTGGGAGCAGTTGGGAGGAGTATGGAAGATCAAGTGAACCAGCGCCCTAGTCCGAACGAGAAGCTTGTGCGAGTGTTTGATACCGAGCAGGGAACTGAAGCCATGGTGGTACGCGGCTTGCTGGAGAGTGCAGACATTGATTGCGATGTCACCTCACTCGATGCACAACAGGAAATCCTTCCCGGCGTGGGAGGCACCGTCATTCTGGTGCGTGAGGAAGATGCCGCTACGGCGCGTCGGCTAATCGAGGAATATCGCCGAGTACCCGGGGACGATGACGCGATCGAGTCTGAGGTCAGTGAAGAGGGCTCACGGACGTAGTGACGGTGCGGGCGAGATTGAAGTTGGAGCGTATGTCTACCCCGCCAACGCCCCGCATGGCGTCCTGGCTCCCTCGAACGCGCACAAGCTCGCCACAGAATTGCCGGTCTCTCAGGTTCCACTTACAACCTGCCGATTCGCAGTGCGCTTGAGACGAAACCGGCGCACGAGTTCTCCAATGGCGGTCATGATCAGCACTCCAACCATGATGGCTATGGCATCGCGGCGAGTCTGCATCGACCTCAGTGAAATCAACAGATTGGTTGCCAGAGCTGCCGGCTGACCAGCTTTTAGGGTCAGGGTTGCGAGCGTGGTGACCATGGCAGCGAAAGCGCCTGCCCAGAGCCGTTTCATAGAAACGATGCCTTACGAGATGACGTTCGGCTCGACCCAAGCATTCAAGAGGTAAAGTGCATGAAAGCCGGCTCCCAAGCCAACCAGATGTCCGATGACTAAGTTGTAGGCTCTTGCACTCCGTACTTGAGGCTGCTCTACGAGCTCATAAGCTGTTGGGCTCAGGCTGGCAAAGATCAAAGGTTGCTTCCCAGCCCATCCGATCGCAGCCAGCGCCAGTACTAGCCCACTTGTTTGCCCAAAACAAATCCTCAGTCCTCTTCAAGATTTCACCTCGAACTAAAGCCATTGCGGACGCTCCGAGCAAAATCATCCTAACGTTGCTCTTTCGGACCTCTGTCGATCCTGATGCTCGACCTCTTCTCGTTGCACCCCGCAGGTTTCCTTGTTTGTGGTTCTGACGTGAGACATGCCCGGTAAACCTGATTGCCGCTCAAACAGAAATGGTTTGCTCTCCACGATAATAGGTGTAATCCTCGCAAGGGAGGTGACGAGCCTTGTGTTTTTCAGCAGCAGCGAACTTTGTTGGTAGTGGAGTTCTGGGGGCGATCGGTGTCGTCACTTTGACGAGAGTGAAGCACAGACGCGAAATACTATTCGCTTCTCTCCCCACGTTATTCGCCATTCATCAGTTCATCGAAGGATTTGTCTGGCTGGGCCTGGACGGTATTCTCTCGCCTGCGGTGGCGCACAACATGGGAGCGGCGTTCATGCTCTATGCGCAGGGGCTTCTGCCATTCTTGCTGCCGCTGAGCGTGCTTCTGTTCGAGCCTGACGTGAAGAGTCGCAGGCGTATGCTGCCGTTTCTCGTGCTCGGCGGAACAACGGCGCTCTACATATTGTGGGCATTGACCGCCTACCCATTGCAGGTGTACATCGAAGGAAATAGTATCGTGTACATCAATCAAGCTACAAACAATACAACAGTTGCGCTGTTGTATGTGATGGCAACGTGCGGTTCGCTGTTTTTCTCGAAAGTAAGGGCGATGGTAATCTTCGGTGCGGCGAACCTGGCGATTCTCCTGGTTGTAATGGAGTTCAAGCGGTACGCCTTCACCTCGCTGTGGTGTGCATACGCGGCAGTAGCGAGTGTGATCATCCTCGCCTACTTTTGGAGAAGCAGCCAGGATCGGCCTTTCCTCTACGCGGAACCTCTCTGAACGCCAATTTGAAACACAAGACAAGTTAGCTTTGCGGCGTTTACAGCTGCCCTGTAGATATTCTTGGCGCCGATCGCTTCGCTGCTCCTCTTCGCAGTCCAGGTTTTGACGCGTCGCGGACACCGGAAAGCTCATACGTGCCCGTCAGCAAAGGCAAATTCTGCCACGGCATTTTTTCTGAGATCCCCTACGGCTTCTGACTACTTTCGATCAACTGGGCGCGTTCCTGCGTGAACACCTGTGCTCGGTTCGGAATGACGACAGGATCGTCTTCTTTCGTCACGAGTGAGCATCTTCGTTCATCAAGCTGTACGAACAGTCGGTTCTGTGGAGATTGGGATCGAAAGCAGCCTTCATCTCACGCTGTCTCGATCGACTCGGAGTCCTGAGTGCCTTTCTTTCATGGCCCGACGACTGTTCAACTGTCCGATATGCAAGGTCAAGACGGGAAAGGTAATGAGGCTGGATACGTCAAAAGAGCGTCAAGACACAAGAGACGCTGGAGGCAGTGCACTCGTTTGGTGAAATGTTTTTCCTTGAACACCTTGGCATGAGCCACCGTGACTAGTCGTGTGTGCGGGTCGCAAAACCAGAGTCATCGTCGAAGCACATGAATCACACGAATAGAATGGAGGGTAAGACTGATACGTTTGATCGAGGAACACTCTGACCAACTGGCGCTTGGACTGACTGAACAGTTGAGCTTCGGAATCGGCGGCCGAGCTCCGCGCACGCTACTGCGAATGCCGGGGCGTCATCCCCAAAATAAGCAAGGCGGCAATCTGCCTAGAAAACTAACAGGGCGTGCCGGGCAACGAAGGTAATTGACCTCACAGCGCGAAACTATCCGAGTTCCAAGGGTTTTTACCAGCGTTTGATGACAAAGGCGGTCTTGTCATCTATGCGGTCCCTTTCGCCAACCTGCTCCAGGTACTCGTCCTGCTTAACTGCGTGTTCCAGAATTGCATTGCAAATCCCTTTTGCTGGCTCGTCTTTGCGCTCACGGATCACTTGTTCAATCTGCAGCCGGTCCTGTTCATCGCTGCCGTCGTAAACTCCGTCTGTATAAAGGAAGAGGATGTCACCGGGACTCATGAGTGTGATTTCCGCGACGTCCGAGGAATTCATTTTCCGGGTCCTGCGCACCATCGAAAGGTACTTGTTCCGGTCAGGATGGTCCTCGGGAATTTCCAGTCCGAGCGCAAGGAACTGCACCATGTGAGCCTTATCGATCTCCATGAACCTTTCGTATTCTGTAGAGAATACTAACGGTGGTGGATGGCCGAAATTTACAAAACGGAAATATCCACTGGGACGTATCTCACCGTAGAGCATAGTCGCAATTTCGCGAGAATTGTCATCCTTATCCCGTCCCAAAGCGTTCCGCGCGGTGACGGACTGGGCGAGCCGAAGATTAGTCTTTTCGAAGATATCGGGGGTTGTTTGTCCGTTTCGATCCAACTCCGAAAGCATAAGTGCATGAAAAGTGTCGTGTACGGTTGACGCAATTTTTGCCGAGATGATCCCGTGCCCCTGAGCATCGACCAGTAGCACTCCCGCGGTGGTGTAGAGTTCTTGCAGATTTTCGGCGATTCTCACTTGCTCTGAGCTTTTGGCCCGTCTGTACTCAGCGGCAGCAGCAGAGTTGTAGCCCGGCTTAGACTTCAACCACCGCACATGCTCATCGACCGAGTTTCGCGGAGTCTGGCCTTTGGGAAGAGGCTCCAAGTACTCCTTTGCGCGCTTGAGAGCAGCCGCAGTGCGAGCGGCAATGTTGTAGCGTTGTTGAAAGTTAATGTATTCAAAAAGATCGCCTCCTACGCTTCCGGCAGGGATGGAATTGCCATACATATCGATGCCGGCCAGTTGGGGAATCACACCCTCCACGGGCATCAATCTCTTGCGCAAGTACTCGTCAATGCTGGGTTCTACCGGTGCCACCATGGCGCGGATCCTGTGCTTCCTTCCTTTATCGTTCGTTGATCCTAGAGTCCACGATCAGACAGAATTGAATTATACGGAAGCTGCCCGTAGCCCAGGGCAGTCTGCCTGCAGGAATTGGCGTCATCTTCGACGGAACGCGGGCTTGCTTGGATTGTTGCCTGCCACCGCCTCCTCCCTAAGTCTTTGTCGGCGTGGATGGAGGACCCCGCACGAATGTTGCTACCAGATTGGCGGCAAACAATGTCACAGCCGTCATCTCAGTGATAGCGGAAACTGGAAGCCACGACCAAGCAGATCGTACGTGCGACGCGGAAAGAATCGATGAACAGGCCGAAACAAGGTTGCACGGACGAATCGGCTTGCCTGCTCTGGTACTCACGATCAATACAAATCTTCTTTGATCAACTCGATCAGTCGCCGACTGTCAAGTAACCGGGGCCAGCGAGTGTGGTTGCATCTTGCCCTGTCGCTGCTGCAGGTTCCCAACACGGGTAGCGGTGTCGGTTACGCCGTCGAACCACCGAAAACAATTAAAGACGAACGACGGACACTCTGTCGTGCGTGCGCTTTTCTGGATGTCCCCCAAACATGATGCTTGTTTCTGTCACGAGTACGAATGAACTATTTCAAAGTAGGGCACGGGATGCGGAAATATGACAATGCAAACGATACAACGGAATTGTGGGGTGGTTGATGAATTGAGCGAGCTGACTGCGAATGCTGATTCCACACTCGTAAAAGCGAGCAAAGAAGGAGACTCTTCCGCATTTGCCCGATTGGTAGGGCCGTGCCAAGGAAGGCTCTTGGCCTTGGCGCTGGCCATAACTCGAAATCGGGAGGACGCCGAAGACGTGGTCCAGAAGTCGCTCTTGCAGGCCTTTGTCCATCTGGACGCTTTTCATGGCGGTTCCAGATTCTCGACCTGGCTCATGAGAATCGCCATCAATGAGGCGCTCATGAATCTGCGCAAGAAACATCGATCCGCGGAGGTGCCGCTGGACGGGGGTCGCGAAATGGAAGAGGGCGGGTTCTATCAAGAGATCGCCGACGGCCGTGCCACCCCCGAGGAGAGCTGTTCCCAGCAAGAGCTGGGCCGTCTCTTGGACGGTGTGATCAAGCGGCTGCGGCCGAGTTACCGGATCATCGTTGACCTTCGGTATGTGAAAGGGTTTTCGGACAGGGAGACGTCGCGGCGTCTCGGTCTTCCGATTTCGACGGTCAAGACCCGCCTGTACCGCGCTCGATTGCAACTACGTGAGATGTTCCTCCAGCACTCCCCCAGAAAGTCCGGTATGCTCGAAATGCCATCCGTCTTGAGCATTCATCTCTCCAGCAAAAAGAATTGCAGGTCTCGGCCTACGGCCGATCCGTTACTCAGGTCAGCCTGATGTCACGCATCACAAGAATACGCGTTATTCAGGCGGAGGAATCCGCTCTGAGGGAGGGCCTGCCTTTGCGCAAGTCTGATCAGCTGGAGTGCACATCAAGACCGAACCTGCGATGTACAGGACATTGTCGGTGCGGCGCTGGCACAGCTTGGGAGGCGGCAAAGCGATGCCCGGATTTCGGTGGTGGTCGCTCATGACTTGCCCCTGATACCGATGGACTCGGTGTTGATCGTACAAGTGGTCGTGGGCCTCCTGGCCACTGCATTCAAGTATTCTGCAGTCGAGTCGTCGATTGAGATTGAAGCCCACGTGGCAGGCTACGAATTGCGACTGTGCGTTGCCGACAGCGGGAAGGGGATCGCAGAGGGAGACCGCGAACATGTTTTTGAGAAATTCTACCGGGGCGCATCGGCCGGAGGCGCCAAAGGATCTGGCCTTGGCCTCTCCATCTGCAAAGGGTTCATCGAGGCTCACCATGGCCGAATCTGAATAGAAAGACCCGCACAAGGCCTCCCGGTAGGGGCGCGGACCACTATCTGCGCCTTCCACCACTTGCGATGCTGGTTCAGGAAAAGAGTTTCTTTACAAGTCGGGCGGGCGGACCGCTAGTATAATCCTGCACGATCTGAGCCTTTCACCAAACTCCTGCGCAACGTGCAAAACTGCTCCAACGCATCCGTGCGGTGCTCCCTCCGCCCATAGCCCAACGAGAGGCCGGTCACTTTTGCAGCGGGCGACGTAACGGTGAATTGAAACGCATATAGTGCAAGTCGCTGCGGTAGCCACTACCAACGCAGCCCGAAGGTCACGGGCACGAAGGTCAGATCGCTGCCACGGGTAGTGAACATCCGCTGATAGCGAGCCTCGGCAAAGACTTTGAGACGTCGGCTTCCTACCGGAACATCCACGCCTCCGCCAACGTTGTACCCACCCTTATAGGTGCCGCTGGAAGCCACCACTTGGTTCACCCCGACGGCCGCCGGATAACAAAAACCAAAAAAGAAATCGCAAACCAAAATATTTACGACTGCTGGTCGAGTGAGCGTCAAGTTTCGGTGATAAATCCCAAACCCGGAGGTAACATAGGGGTTCACCTTGCGATGTGGCGCAAAGTGGTACACGGGGTTGAATGTCACTGACCAGATACTCGAGGATCCGTTCGGTTCACCAAACCGAGCCAGCGCCGCGGAATTGAGACCCCAATGGTTGTAACTGAAATCTAAATCGGCGTCCCAATGAGAGCTAAGGCTGTAGCCGCCTCTGAAACCGAGGTTCCAGCCAGTGTTCAGGTTTCTGCCTGCCCCATCGGTCGGCACGCTGAAACCCGCACCCCCGCTGAAATTGAGGTGCTCCGTTGTCTGGGCCAACAAGTCTTGGGCGAACAGCAGAAAAGCCGATAACAACACGAAACTAGCAAGACCGGACTTCTTTATGATCCTTTTTATGATCCTTCGTGGACCGCGAATACGATCCGAGGCGAATTGTACAGATTGTTTCCAAGTTTGCTTCATGTTGTTCAAGCCTTTCTGACGACCAGTTCTAGGGGTTCCCGAGTTCTCGCTTCGCCACTGTCGTACTTCTGCCAAATGTAGCCATCAATCACCAGCGGCTGTGGTCGTACTTTGGCTCGGCTCGACCACTGGCTTCGTGCCAATCAGCCAATGGGCACTCTCGACTTTGCGGCATGGAAAGTCAAAACGGGATCAATAGTGTCGCGGAATGCATCAAGAGATCGTCAAGGTGCGATGAGTAGCCTGCTAGCGCTATTTCCCCAGCAAACCATCAGCTTATAGAGGATTAGCCCGACGATCAGCGAATTGCCAATAGCCTCCGCCACCGCGATTCACCTCGGAAGCGGGTGCAGGGTCATGAAGACTGTCCTCAGGGTGAATACGGCCCAGCGGGTAACCAGTAATACTTACCTCGCCGCATTTGTTGAGTTATCCAGGCGCAGCCAGCCATAGACCATGGATGCAGCACTAAAGTTTGCAACACAGATCAGTTTCGTGACCTCGGTCGGCCAACCGTGCTGACCGTGAGCGATCAAGTATTGGTTACTTCCGCGAATCGCCCTGGTTGATTGGCTCTTTAGTCTGCCCCTTTTCGGCGCAGATTAGAGACCGGAGGGGTTACATACTCCGTTTGGAAACAAAGCTTTTCGTTCGGACTCCACTGATTTTGTCCGAGGTCTGGCCAAGAACCGATCTCAGAGCCCATTCCAGTTCTGGTTCATCCGATGCATTGGTCAAGAACCTTGACAGCGATCTTGTCGATCTTTTGACGGATTCAGTTTGCTTATTGACCCCATTTTTATCCTCCGTGCCACATAGTAAGGGCAGAGTGGCGCCAGAAGGGCGCCTCTTCTGTCCACAGTCTGGTCAATATCTTGGACGCCGGAGACTCAGGACAACGTTGTTGTGGGAGATTTGGGATCGATCAATCGATGAACCTAGATACCGGAGCTTCAAAGTGATGAAAACGATTGGGAACGTCATCCTGGCATTGGCCCTTGTTTCGAGCGTATATGCCGCTGAAGATGGGGTGAGCGCTGTACACGGAACGATACGGAAGATCGATTCCGCTACCAAGGCGGTCGTAGTGAAAACATCCGATGGGACCGAACACTCGTTGCGTTTTCTGGACCGAACGGTGGTTCATGGCGCGTATAGTTCAGCCGATGCCACCCAAGATTCCTGGCATGGCTTGAAAGAGGGCACGGAGGTTATCGCCCACTACACCAAGCGGGGAACTGAAGATACGGCCCTCGAGATTGACAAAGTTGGCAAGGGCGGTTTGAAGGCAACCGACGGCACGATCAAGGACCTGGACAGAGCAGGGAAAAAAGTTCTCATTGAGGCCGGCAATGGCACCGAGGAGACGTTTTTACTCACCGACTATGCCGCAAACGATGCGGGTCGAGGCGTGGCCAAAGGAGCCGAGAAGGGGGCGAAAGTCACTGTCTATTACAGCGGAGAGGCCGGCAAAAAGGTGGCTCACTTCTTTGAGAAGATCTGACAGCTACGCGGCGACAAATCCCACGAGAGCTATGAGGTTGCCGCCTCTAAAGCCGCAGGCAAGCTTGTGTCAATTCGGTTCGCTTGAAAGGCATGTTTGATACTCTCTCCAGCTTGGAAATCAGTCGAGGCTCCCGACCGGGAGTTAGAGTGCTCAACGAACATGGAGAGGACTTAAGAACCGTTGTTCTCCGGACGCCGATTCAACGTCGGGAGGTCATCGTCATCCCCAGCTTTGCCATTTCTATCGAAATAGGACGCGCGACGCCCTGAGGGACGATTCTCTGGGTAGTGGTTCATTGTGTTTTGGTTTCCAGTTCGGTCAGCCTCGGCTTACCTTTCCAAACTCCTAGGTGTCCACTGGCTTGGGCAATCGTCCCCCGGCTTCCGTCGGTCCCGCAGCTGAATCCTTTCAGGGAAAGCGGCGGATGCTTGCGAGGCATATCCAACTCTTTGCCACATATTCCATGCGCAAGTAATCCGCCTCCGCGGCCATCTTCGAAGAGCAGGGTCGACAAATCCACCCATATCGTGGGAGATTCGCGGCGGTGTCTTACCCTTTGGCTTGATTGCGATGCTGCATATGCGATGCGCCCTGCCTCATCCGCGGACAATGCCTCGTCGTACGTTGGCCCTGCTCACGCTTGGGCTGCACTCCGAAAGGACACCACAATATCCGCTCTTCCAACGCACTAGCCTGACAAATATTAATGCAACTCATCGCCGTCGTGCGCGTGTGACATTGTGCCCAACGATTGGTACAAACCGTCTATTGTCGATTTGAGCGGCAACAGACAACACTTGATCTTGGGTAGTTAGTACCAGAAGTTGTTTCCGAACGTAAAAGAAAAACTTTCGTATTAACCAAAGGAGCTGTTGTATGAAAAGTATTTCGTTGCTCGTAGTCGCGGTTGTCGCTTTGCTGCTCGCACCATCCCTTTCAGCACAGACAGGGGGGAACACCGCGAAGCCTCCAGCGAATTTCAAAAAAGTCAGCACATTAGTGCGACTGCCCGACTGGCTGCCAGGGTTGGGGACGCTGTACGTTGATCCCGCTTCGCTGCCGGCCGGGCCTTATCTCGGCTACAACCATAATGGCGAGCTGGTCAATGTCACCTACATGATTTCGAGCAAGGACCTCGATCAGCACAAGGATTGGAATGACTTGGGCCAAAAGATTGCCAACTTGGACCTGAAAGTAGATCACACGAGTGTGAACTTCAACCCCGGCCATCCTGGCCTGCAGGAGCCGCACTATCACATCACTCAGTGGCTCATCACTCCGACACAGGTGGAGCAGGAAATGAAGTAGAGAACAAAAACGATGCCGCTCGAGCGGGTTCCGTTTCTAATGCTCACTCGAGCGCATTCGAGTTTGTTTTAAGGCTGACCTCGCCACGCCTTGTCAATACCGAATGCAGAGTTGCCTCCGAATGATGGAGAGAGCGGTGCTGGCGACATTGCTGACGGACAGGACGACGGGCGCAAGCGATCTCACACAAACGGCCTAGGTGCCGGGAACAAAAAGGCAAAGGGCAATGGTGGCTTCCTACAAAAGACTGACCCTCAAAGCGGCTTGCGGCTTCCTGCTTTGCACAATGGGACTATTGACATCTGGCAGCGCCTTAGCCCAAAACACAGATTCGTCGGCTGCCTCCAAACCGAGTTCAGCTGCAAGACCGAGGAAAGGCACTGCTGAGTCGGCTGCACCGACACAACTGGACGGCTGCCTGACCACCTCGGATGGGCTCATGCCGAAGCTTGCGCTCTTCCACTCGCGCAAGATCTATCGCTTGGAAGCCAGACCAATGTTGCTCACGGAGAGCCCGTTGCTCTTTGCAAACAACATCAATGCATTGGTCCATGTGACCGGACATCTGGGACCCCTTCCCGACGTGTACGATGCAGATCGCTCGCCTGTGTTCATTATCGAGACCATCAACAAGCTGGCGCCGACGTGCGATGTGAAAGTGTCACTCGCACAATTGCGGAAGCAACTAGAGAGGCCACAGGCTGTGCCCTCGAGTGTGTCATCCGTGGCGTCAGGGAAGACTCAACCCGCGGTTGTTGTGGACATGACAGGTTCGTTGCTGGTGTTTGAGCCTGCAACCATTGAAGTCAAGGCAGGCCAGACTGTCATATGGAAGAACTCATCGCGTGAGGTACACACGGTAACCGCCGATCCTGGCCAGGCGACAAACGCCCAGGACGTTACCCTGCCGAAGGGCGCGCAGAAGTTTGACTCCGGGTACCTCAATCCGAGCCAGTCCTATGAACATACATTCCGGACGCCTGGCACATACCAGTATGTCTGCACCCTGCACGAAGTGCAACGTATGATCGGACAGATCATAGTGAAGCCGTAGGTGCGATTTGCCTAGCACTGCTCTTTGTAACAACGAAGCATGTTCCATGTACCGGACGGAAAATGAGCCGTGGGCCCGACTGCATACACCAGCGCTGGCTGAATAGAAATCCGGCGGCTAGCTCGATCGTCGCGACCTGAAGCTCTCAATTCCTAGCTGGTTGAATTCTTCAAGGGCTGTCACAAAGCACAGCACAATTGCCGCAGCGTGGCAACACAGTATCTCTCGATTGGCAGTCTGTCCGACGCCGTAGCCACGCAGTTCCGCACCGCGGTTGCCAGCCTTGCGTCGATGTACAAGCAGCACATTAGCGTCGAGGACGAATTGATTTTTCCTCTGGCGGCGCGGATGTTGTCTGAGCCCGAGAAAACAAAAATTGCGAACGAGATGGCAAGCCGCAGGAAACTGCGGCTCATCACAGAGCTATCCTGACGGAGAACGGAACAATCCGGGTGGGCTGCGGCCGGACGAGTGAGGGCTGATGAATCGGTTACACCGATGGTACTGTCGTTCGAATCAATGGAAGCAGAAGCTCGATAACGAAATCCTGCCTTGGGCCCTATCGGAAGTCGACTTAGGGGATGAGGTACTGGAAGTGGGGCCGGGGCCTGGCCTGACTACGGATTGGTTAAGGCATCGCGCCAAGAGAATTACATGCATTGAGGTAGACCCCTCATTAGCAAAGTTGCTTCGCCAGCGCACCGCCGGCACCAATGTTACGGTGCACTGCGGCGATGCGACGGCAATGGCGCTGCCCGACAATATGTTCTCGAGCGCAGTCTGCTTTACGGTGCTTCATCACCTGCCCGCGCCGGCATTGCAGGATCGGCTGTTCGCCGAGGTGTACCGGGTTCTCAGACCGGGTGGAATTTTTACCGGAACCGATAGCACGCGGTCCTTTCTGATGCGAGTCTTCCACGTTCGCGACACCATGGTGCTTGTCGATCCGGCAAGCTTGCCGCTTCGGCTCGAATCGGCCGGATTCCGCGATGTGAAAATCGAAATCGGTGCTGGGAGATTTCGTTTCTTCGCCTCGCGGCCGTGTGAGAGCGCTCCCAGCAATACTTGTGGGCACTCACGTGGCATAAAGAACAATCACACGCACGCCGGAACCGCAACGCGGTGATCGTAAACCGTATCACGAACCGACTGACGTCGTGTAACTACAGAGACGTTGAATTGAGGTTGGTGTTAACTCGGCCAATCTAGACAGCTCTGTACCACTCCTGCACAAGTTGACGGAGTCACGACAGTCCTGTCCGCCAAGCGTGCGAGACCGCAGGAGCCGGTCGGCAGGGCGCCTCTGGAATGCGGCCACTCGCAATGCAGGGGCGAGGGCCGGGTCAGTTCGGACAGTCTTCGGGGTGTCGCTCGTTATCTCCGCTCCTACCCTAATCCTGGCCGCAAAGTGCAACGTCAATTGCGGGGCATCTCGATGTGCTGGACTAGGCACGCCTCGCTGTCTCTGGTTTCAGCGTGTCGCCAAGACCTCATTGCTGCGGAGGATCGGTCCCATGTGTTTGTCCGCGACATTGGTATTGGCACAACAGCCCGCTCCAGGCGTTTGTGCGGGCCCTCGATGCCTCAAAGAAACGATGAATCGGGAAACTGGACCCCAGGTTGGTACCAGTCTCGCCGGTTTTCGCCTTTCCAATATGTGACAACCGTAATGCTCACAAGGACGAATGTTGGATTGCAAGAATTCAGCATTGGTCCGAGCATAAGACCTCTCGGGCGGAATGGTTCAGCGGCGGCTGCACGAAGCGCGGTTGCGACTGCCACAGCCGAACGAAACGGCATCACGAGCTTTGGAAATGTGGAGTGGGGTCCGCAACTCAGTCTCGAGGCGCACGAGCCGAGAGGGGGAAATCATAGGTACTCGCGCAGAAACCCGTGCGGGATGGAAGGCCTGAACCGGACTCACAAAGCAACAATTTGCGATGAGAACTGCACGCTGCCTCGTCTGCTCAGGAAGCAAATCATGGAGTCACGAGAAACGGTCGTCACGTGCTAACTGCGGGTTGTTGCGCTCGCCGTTACTGGTCGTGCGGACAGCATGGTCTGACGTAGCTGCCAAGTTCGCGATGCGAGAAGACCTTCTTCGCATCGCTGGAAAGCTTATCGATGGCGCAGATCTTTCATCGCAGTACCAACACAATTTCTCGCGCAACGATCTTTGGTTCCGTGCTGATCGTCGCGGCGCTATTTTGGGCGGCGGACCAGATCCAGCGCTCGCCGTACGTCACCTACGCGGGGGTGGTGCGGCCACAACCGGTTCCATTCAGCCACCAGCATCATGTCGCCGGGCTGGGTATCGATTGCCGCTACTGTCACACCTCGGTAGAGACCTCCAAGTTTGCCGGCATGCCACCCACCAAGACTTGCATGAATTGTCACTCTCAAATCTGGACCAACGCGGCACTCCTCGAACCGGTGCGGGAGAGCTTTCGCAGCAATAAGTCGCTGGTGTGGACCCGGGTCAACGACCTTCCTGATTTCGTGTATTTCGACCACAGCATTCATGTCAACAAAGGCGTGGGCTGCAACACCTGCCACGGGCCGGTGGACCGCATGCCCCTCATGTACAACGACGCCTCCCTGCAGATGGAGTGGTGCTTGAACTGCCATCGCGCACCCGAGAAGAACCTGCGTCCGCGCGACCAGGTGTTCAACATGCGATACGAGCAGCCGTCCAGCTATAAACCACTCGAGCTTGATGGCAAGGTTTTCATCGATCAGGATTCTCTCGGGCTTTACCTGATCAAGCAATACAAGCTGCGCACTGAACACGATATTACCAGTTGTTCCACGTGCCACCGGTGAACAGATCGAACCGGCGACTGGAGTGAGAAAGCCACTGACGATGAAGGCCGACGAATCAAGCCATACGGAACGCCGCGAGGAAGTCTGTCCAGGGAAGAAGGGAAAACTAGGCCTGGAAACCGCTCGGGCGAAAATTGCGGAAACCAAAGGGCCTGAGTTCTGGCGCAGCCTCGAGGAATTGGCAGGCAGCGAAGAGTTTCAGGAGATGCTGCACCGCGAATTCCCCAAGGGGGCATCCGAGTGGATCGATGCCGTCTCGCGCCGCGGTTTCCTCAAATTAATGGGTGCATCGTTGGCGCTGGCGGGCATGACCGCCTGTACCAAGCAGCCGCTCGAACCCATCGTCCCCTACGTGAAGCAGCCCGAGGAGGTGATCCCCGGCCGGCCGATGTTCTATGCCACGACAATGACGCTGGGCGGATATGGCAGCCCTCTGCTGGTGGAGAGTCACCTCGGCCGCCCAACCAAGATCGAAGGTAACAAAGAGCACCCGGCGAGTCTTGGCGGCACCGACATCTTCTCTCAGGCTTCGATCCTCAGCCTTTATGATCCGGACCGCTCCCAGACCATTGCGTATCTGGGAGACGTGTATTCATGGGCGTCTTTTCTGCAGGCGCTTCGCGTGCCACTCAGCGTCCAGAAAACGCTGCAGGGAGCGGGTATCCGGGTCCTTACGCAGACCAGTTCATCTCCGACGCTCGCCGACCAGTTCCGCCAATTTCAGAAAATGTTCCCCGCGGCTAAGTGGCACGTGTACGAACCGGTGAACCGGGACAACGCGCTTGCCGGCGCGCAGATGGCGTACGGTCAGCCGGTGGAAACGCAATACAAGCTGGAGAATGCCGACGTAATCCTCTCGCTGGACGCTGATTTCCTGTATGCAGGGTTTCCGGGATTCACTCGTTACACGCGCGATTTTGCGATGCGCCGCAATCCCGATGGCAGCATGAACCGGCTCTACGCGGTCGAGTGCACGCCTACTTCCACCGGAGCCAAGGCAGACCACCGCCTGCCTCTGCGGGCAGTCGAAATTGAGCGGTTTGCCAGCGCACTGGCTTCTGCCGTAGGAGGGAACCTCGGAGGAGCGCTGCCGAGCGGAGAGACTTCTGAATTCTTCAACGCGCTGGTTACCGATCTCACTACACATCGTGGATCCAGCGTCGTCATCGTCGGGGATCATCAGACGCCGCTGGTGCACGCACTGGCGCACGCCATTAACCAAGCTTTGGGCAACGTGGGACGCACAGTCGTCTACACCGACCCGGTTAACGCGAATCCGGTCAATCAGACCGAATCACTCAAAGACCTCGTCACGGAGATGCGCGCGGGTAAAGTGGACATGCTATTCATCCTGGGCGGCAACCCCGCCTACGATGCACCGGCGGACTTTGGTTTTGCGGACGCGCTCAAGAAAACCAACATTCCTGTGCGGATCCATCTTGGTCTTTACCAGAACGAAACCGCCGACCTTTGCCAGTGGCATGTGAATGAGGCGCACTATCTCGAGGCATGGGGCGATGCTCGCACCTACGACGGAACCGTGAGCATCGTCCAGCCTCTGATCGCACCCCTTTACAGCGGCAAGAGCTGTCACGAATTCATGGCGTTGCTTTTGGGTCAGGCCGATGCATCGGGGTACGACCTGGTGCGCACCTATTGGCAGAGGCAGCGTCCGGATACAGACTTCGAGATGTGGTGGCGGCGCGCGTTGCACGACGGTTGGATAGCCGGCACCGCGTTCGCTCCCAAGACGGTTGCGCTAAAGATCACGAATCTTTCGCCTCCGGCCAGAGCCGACAGCGGCGAAATCGAAATCAACTTTCGGCAGGATCCTTCCATCTGGGACGGTCAATTCTCCAACAACGGTTGGCTGCAGGAACTCCCCAAGCCGATGACCAAGATCACTTGGGACAATCCGGTCCTGGTGGGGCCGAAAATGGCCAACAGGCTCGGTCTGAAAACAGAAGACGTGATAGACCTCGAACTGCGGGGCAAGAAGGTCTCGGCCCCGGTGTGGGTGCAGGCCGGGCATCCGGATAATTCCGTCACGGTATTCCTGGGGTACGGGCGTCGCCGTGCAGGCCGGGCCGGCACCGGCATGGGCTTTGACATGTATCCGCTCCGTACTAGCGCGATGCCGTGGTTCATTATCGGCCTGAAGATCGCCAAAACGGGACGAACATACAAGCTGGCGTCCACGCAAGGCTACCAGACGATGGATACACCAGAGGGCGCGCGTCCGCTGGTGCGCACAGCTTCGCTCAACGAATACAGGGAAAAACCAGGTTTTGCGCGGGCAGGGCAGCCGGCCGCAGAAGAAACACTCTATCCACCGCTCGAGGGCTTTGATTACAAGAGCAAGCCCTACGCCTGGGGCATGGCGATCGACATGAACGCATGCACTGGATGCAACAACTGCATCCTGGCCTGCCAGTCCGAGAACAACATTCCCGTAGTTGGCAAGGAACAGTGCGTGAAGGGCCGGCATATGCACTGGATTCGCGTCGATGCCTATTACCAGGGCGACCGCGACAATCCCAAAGCGTACTTTCAGCCGGTGCCGTGCATGCAGTGCGAAAACGCGCCCTGCGAAGTGGTTTGCCCGGTGGGAGCGACCGTGCACAGCTCTGAGGGACTGAACGACATGGTGTACAACCGCTGCGTCGGCACGCGCTACTGCTCGAACAACTGCCCGTACAAGGTGCGGCGTTTCAACTTCCTCCTGTTCCAGGACTGGGAGACGCCGCAGCTAAAGATGATGCGTAACCCCGACGTCACCGTGCGCAGCCGCGGTGTGATGGAAAAATGTACCTACTGCGTGCAGCGTATCAATCAGCATCGTATCGACGCTGAGCGCGAGGACAGCAAGATCGTCGATGGTGAGCTGCAGACCGCGTGCCAGCAGTCCTGTCCGGCCAACGCGATTGTGTTCGGCAACATTAATGACCCGGACAGCCGGGTCTCGAAGTTAAAAGCACATTCGCGAAATTACGGATTGCTTGCGGACTTGAATACGCGGCCCCGGACGACCTATCTGGCGGAGGTTCGCAACCTGAACCCGGAACTGCAAGAAAAATCGGAGCCTCGATAAGCGATGGACGAGCAAACTCAAACTGGAGGTGGAGGACGGCGCGCTCCCGTCATTGAGCCTGGATATAACTTCGCCACCATCACCGACAAAATCAGCGCCATTGTGCTGACGCGGCCGACCTCGAACGGCTGGCTGGTGGGCTTTGGTGTTTTCTTCCTGATCACGATGCTGCTCCTCTATGCCATGGGTTACTTGTTCGTGCGCGGCATTGGTATCTGGGGCGTCAACATTCCCATTGGGTGGGGATTCGCCATCGTCAACTTTGTATGGTGGATCGGGATCGGCCACGCCGGGACTCTGATCTCTGCCATTTTGCTCTTGCTACGGCAGCCATGGCGTAACTCGATCAACCGCTTTGCCGAGGCCATGACGCTGTTCGCCGTTGCCTGTGCGGGCATGTTCCCGCTGCTGCACCTGGGCCGGCCCTGGTTGTTCTACTGGCTATTCCCTTACCCCAACACCATGAATTATTGGCCACAGTTTCGCAGCCCTCTGGTGTGGGACGTGTTCGCGGTTTCGACCTACTTCACGATCTCGCTGGTGTTCTGGTTCATCGGCCTTATCCCAGACCTGGCCACGCTGCGCGACCGCTCGGCGAACCGCTGGGCCGCCATCATCTATGGAATTCTGGCAGTTGGCTGGCGGGGCTCGGCTCGGCACTGGAGTCGATATGAGACGGCCTACCTGCTGCTGGCCGGTTTGGCGACACCGCTGGTGCTGTCGGTGCACACCGTTGTGAGCTTTGACTTCGCAATCTCGATTGTGCCCGGCTGGCACACGACGATCTTCCCACCTTACTTCGTCGCCGGCGCAATCTACTCCGGCTTTGCCATGGTGTTGATGTTGGCTATCCCGATCCGCAAGCTTTACGGACTGGAGGATTTCATTACCCAGCGTCACCTGGATAACTCTGCCAAGGTGATGTTGGCCACCGGGCTAATCGTAGCCTACGGCTATGCCATGGAAGCCTTCATGGGCTGGTACAGCGGCAATACCTATGACGCATTCACCCTATGGAATCGTTTGCATGGACCGTATGCGCATGTGTACTGGTCACTCCTAACCTGCAATATCTTTCTTCCACAGCTGCTGTGGATCCGAAAGTTCCGGACCAACCCAGGCCTGTTGTTCATGGTTTCAAGCATCGTCCTGATCGGGATGTGGCTGGAGCGGTTCGTCATTGTTGTAGTGAGCCTGCAGCGTGACTTCCTGACTTCTTCCTGGGGCATGTATTACCCGACGCGCTGGGATTGGATGACATTTATCGGAACGCTCGGGTTTTTCTTGGCGGCCATGTTCTTGTTCCTGCGCATCCTGCCCATGATCTCGATCTTCGAGATGCGCACCTTACTGCCGCAGGCGGAGGTGAAAGCCGAATGAAGCGGACACCAATCTACGGGATATTGGCGGAGTTCGATTCCCCAACTGACTTGGTGGATGCCGCGCGCCGCACCACCAACGCTGGCTATAAGAAGATCGACGCCTACAGTCCTTTTCCGATCGAAGAACTTGCCGAGGCCATTGGGTTTCACAACAACGGAGTGCCTCTGGTGGTCCTGATCGGTGGACTGCTGGGATGCGTCGGCGGCTATCTCCTGCAGTACTGGATTGCCGCCATCAGCTACCCCATCAACATTGGCGGCCGGCCTTACAACTCATGGCCGGCGTTCATCGTGGTGACGTTTGAAATGACGATTCTCGTTGCTGGTTTGGCAGCGGTCTTCGGGATGCTGGCGCTCAACGGGTTGCCGATGCCCTATCATCCAGTGTTCAACGTGCCTCGTTTCGCTTTTGCGACGAGAGACAGGTTTTTCCTGATCATCTTTTCCTCCGACGTCAAGTACGATCCCGTGGAAACACGTCACTTCCTGGAAAACCTAGAGCCGCGGTCGATTTCGGAGGTACCCAGCTAGCGCCATGCGGAACCTCCCAAAGCTCTCACCGTTCGGTCTCGCTGTCCTGCTGCTGGTGGGCTGCCGTCAAGACATGCACGACCAGCCGCGGTTCAAACCGCTCGCCAAGAACGATTTTTACACCGATCTGCGCTCGGCGCGGCCTCCGATTGAGGGCACGGTTGCCCGCGGCCAGTTGCACGAAGAGACCTACTTCTATACCGGTACGATCGGCAACAACAGCACTCCTGGCGACTACATGCCTTTCCCGGTGACGGCGGAAGTGTTGGATCGCGGGCGGTTGCGCTTCAACACTTACTGCGCACCGTGTCACTCCCGGCTGGGCGATGGAAATGGGATTGTCCCGGCGCACGGCTTTCTACGCAAGCCGCCGTCGTATCACATCGACCGGCTGCGCAAGGCACCGCTCGGACACTTCTATGGTGTCATAACGCATGGGTTCGGGATCATGCTGGACTACTCTGCCCAAGTCTCACCCAACGATCGCTGGGCGATTGTGGCTTATATCCGCGCCCTGCAATTGAGCCAGAATGCGACCGCTGACGACGCTCCGCCGGGCCAGCAGATACCGTCTTTGATGCCACGGTTCCGGGGCGTCCCGGGCTCTGGCGCTACGTTGCCCGACATCGTCCGTCAATCCGCGGGAACTGCCAGCGAGGAATCCAAATGAGCGCGACGCGTGTGAACAATATGGATCTACTTGCGCCGGCAGTGGTCGAGACCGTTCAGCGGCGGGCGTTGGCGGCGGGCCTCGTGTTCGCCGTCCTGGCTGTACTCGGTGCCGTCTTGCAACCGGAGAAATTCTTCTCCGCCTACCTGCTCGGGTACATGGCGTGGCTCGGACTCTCATTGGGTTCGATGGCGTTTCTGATGCTTGGGCATTTGACCGGCGGAGACTGGGGCCAGGCAGTGCGCCGGATTTTCGAGGCAGCTACCCGCACGGTTCCCTTGATGATCCTGTTGTTTGTTCCGGTGATTCTAGGGATGCACCATCTGTACACCTGGATGCGCCCCGAAGATATCGCGCGCGACAAGCACCTGCAGGACATCACGCGCACGTATCTGACCCCGGGCGGCTTCATTCTCCGCGCAGCTATTTACTTCTCGATCTGGCTGATCTTGGCGACACTCCTGAGCCGGTGGTCGGCGGAGCAGGACATTCCACCGGAGAGAGACACGAGCTCCCGTTTTCGCACACTCAGTGGACCGGGGCTGGTTCTCTACGGTTTTACCCTAGCCTTTGCCTCGATTGATTGGATCATGTCGTTGAACCCGCACTGGATCTCGACCATCTACGGCCTGATTTTTCTGGCCGGCCAGTGCCTGAGTTCCATCTGCTTCGTCGTGGTGGTTTCGGCTATTCTCCACCGCTACAAGCCCATGTCGGAATATCTCAAGCCGAATCACATCCACGACTACGGCAATCTCATGTTGACTCTCGTCATGTTATGGGCATACTTCGCGTTCTCCCAATGGTTGATCATCTGGGCAGGAAACCTGCCGGAAGAGATTAGCTGGTTCACAAAACGGCTGCACGGCGGATGGCAGTACGTGGGGCTACTCCTGGGTCTATTCCATTTCGTTGTGCCTTTCCTGTTCCTGCTTGCGCGCGGATTCAAGCGAAGGCTTCAAGACCTGGTGTGGCTGGCCGTCTTCCTGATGTTGATGCGCTTCGTGGACTTGTTCTGGTACATCGAGCCCACTTTCCACCTGCAATTCCACGTGAGCTGGCAGGATGTCGTCGTGCCCGCGGCCATCGGCGGCTTCTGGCTGGCTTGGTTTTGCCGCAACCTCAGAGGACGCCCGCTTCTGCCTTTGTTTGATCGGCACACGCGGCTTTTGCTGGAGACTGCACATGAGTAACGAGAAGTTCAACGACGAGAATGGCAAGTTCGAACGGCGAGATCTTAGCGCGGGCGGAGTCCTCGGCTTCCTCGGCGGGCTGGGCATCGTCGGCGTGTTGATCTATCTGATTCTGGGCGGTGTGTACGGCTTTCTCAATCGCTACGAGAAAGCCCACGAGCCTCCTCAGAACCCGCTCATAGGAGCCACCAACACCGACACGCGTCATCCCACAGCGCAGGACGCGGGCAAATTTCCGCTCCCCAGGCTCGAAACGAGCGAGCGCGGGCAGTTGGATGATCAGCGGATTCGGGAAGAGGAAATTCTGAACACCTATGGGTGGTTGGACCAAAAGGCGGGTATCGCACATATTCCGATCGAACGCGCCATGGCGTTGATAGTCGAGCATGGCTTGCCGACTGCGCCGCAGCACTCCGCGGCAGGTGCGGGAGCTCCCATCGAAGCGCAACACCATGCGGCTCATAAGGCGGCGAAAGCAGCGGGGAAAACAGATGCTAAACAATAACAACAATAATAATGATGACGCCGCGCGGCCGGGCCGCACCGAAGGCAAGCCAAGAGCGGATGGAACCGTGATCCGAACAACGTTTGCTAGTTTGAGATCGATTGCATTCTTCGTCCTCATCCTGGTTGCCCCTGCCTTGAGCCAGGGTATGGGCCCCGGAACGGTCAACCCACCGGCGAACCTGCGTCCACCTGGGCTGAAGAATGTCGGCATCGAGCAGCGCTTGAATGAGCAGATTCCGCGGAATCTTGCCTTCCGCGACCAGACCGGAAATCGGGTGCTTCTGGGAGACTACTTCGGCAGCAAGCCGATGATCCTGAACCTGGTTTACTACAAGTGCCCGATGCTCTGCAGCGAGGTACTGAGCGGACTCACGAGCGCCCTCAAGCCGATGAAACTTGATGTGGGCAATGATTTTGAGGTTCTGACGGTAAGCTTCGATCCGCGGGAGACGCCACGGGACGCGACCGCAACCAGCGTCGAGTATCTGAAGCGCTACGGGCGTCCTGGCGCGCCGCAGGGTTGGCACTTTCTAACTGGGCCGCAGGAGTCAATCGACGCGCTGACCAGGGCCGCTGGCTTCCAGTACCAATATGACAAGGGCTCCGGACAATTCGCGCACTCGACTGCCATTGTGGTACTGACGCCAGAGGGCAAGATCGCGCAGTACTACTATGGCGTGGAGTTTCCGTCCAAAGATTTGCGGCTGGCGTTGGTACAGGCCTCGCAGAACAAGATCGGCAACCTCGTGGACCAAATCCTGCTGTACTGCTATCACTACGATCCCAGCGCGGGCAAATACAACCTCATGATTTTTCGGGTGCTGCGTGTGGGTGGAGTGGCAACCATGCTGTTGTTAGGCGGCCTGATGTTCATCTTGTTTCGGCGTGATGTGGCGCACATACATTCGGAGCACGAGGAATCCGGTAATCATGTTTGAGCACTTTCCATTTTGGCCTGCACGAGCTTCGACGGCGGCGGGGCAGGTAGATGCTCTATTCATCTTCTTGCTGATGTTATGTGGGCTTGTGTGTCTGGCGATTTTTGTCCTGATCATTGTCTTCGCGCTCCGGTACCGTCGCCGTGCCGGTCATCAGGCTGAACACATTGAAGGCTCCAATGCGCTTGAGCTCACATGGACGATCGTTCCCGGATGCATCTTCCTCTGCATCTTTGTCTGGGGTGCCTACATTTACTTCCAGGAACGTACTCCACCAGAAGGAGCCGCCGACGTCTACACGGTCGCGAAACAATGGATGTGGAAATTTCAACACGAAGAAGGCCAGCGCGAGATCAACGAACTGCATGTCCCCGTCGGCCGTGATGTGCGCATGATCATGACCTCCCAGGACGCGATCCACAGTTTTTTCGTGCCTGCATTCCGCATCAAGCAGGACGTGCTGCCCGGGCGGTACACCACCGCCTGGTTCCATGCGACGAAACCTGGAACCTATCACTTGTTCTGCGCCGAATACTGCGGGACCATGCACTCTGGGATGATTGGCGATATCGTCGTGATGGAACCGGCGCAATATCAGGCTTGGCTCAGCGGGGGTGGCTCGACACTGCCGTTGGCGGCGACTGGGGAGAAATTGTTTTCTGAACTGGGCTGCAGCACCTGCCATCGCTCTGACATACAGGGACGCGGGCCTAACCTGGTCGGTCTGTTCGGCAAGCCGGTGCTGCTGGAAGACGGGCGAACCATGATCGCGGATGAGAACTACATCCGAGAGTGTATCCAGAACCCGACCCTGAGAATTCCGAAGGGCTACAAGCCCATCATGCCCTCGTTCCAGGGAATTGTGAGCGAAGAGCAGTTGAACGCCCTGGTCGCCTACATCAAGTCCCTGGGTCAGCCCTCGCCGAAACAAGCTGGCGGTAGCAGCGTCGCTGTGGTCGGCCCACACGTCCCAACTCCACAGGTGCATTGAATATGACAACCGCTGCGGTCCCGATGCGCGAACGCGAAAACTACCTGAACCAGGAGTACGGTATCAAGTCGTGGCTTCTGACCACCGACCATAAGCGGATTGCGCTGCTGTACTTGCTGTCCATCACTTTCTTCTTCTTCATCGGGGGGTTCTTCGCTCTGCTAATCCGGCTGGAATTGCTGACCCCCGCGGGTGATCTGGTGCAAGCTGACACCTATAACAAGTTGTTCACTATGCATGGCCAAGTGATGGTGTTCTTCTTTTTGATTCCTGCCGTGCCAGCAGTGTTGGGGAACTTTCTGATTCCGATCATGATCGGCGCCAAGGACTTGGCTTTTCCACGAATCAACCTGCTGAGCTGGTACATATTCATTCTTGGCAGTGCTCTCATGCTATTCACCATCCTCAACGGAGGTGTCGACACCGGCTGGACTTTCTACACACCGCTGAGCACCGAGTTCCTCACCACGAACGTGGTGGCCGCCGCCATGGCAATCTTTGTCGTTGGATTCTCCTCGATCCTTACCGGCCTGAATTTTATCGTGACAATTCATCGCCTGCGTGCCCCCGGAATGACCTGGTCGCGTCTGCCCCTGTTCGTGTGGGCGAACTACGCGACCAGCATCATTTTTGTGTTGGGCACGCCAGTACTCGCGATATCTCTCGCATTGGTGGGATTGGAGCGGATGTTTCATCTGGGCATTTTCGACCCCAGGCTGGGTGGGGATCCGCTCCTGTTCCAGCACCTGTTCTGGTTCTATTCGCATCCAGCGGTGTACGTCATGATTCTGCCAGGGATGGGCGTGGTCAGTGAGATCGTGGCTTGTTTCTCGCACAAACGGCTTTTTGGCTACAGGTTCATGGCGCTCGCTCTGATCGCGATCGCCGTTCTGGGCTTCTTAGTCTGGGCGCATCACATGTTCGTGGCCGGGATCTCTCTGTACGCGGCGCTGATCTTCTCCTTTTTCAGCTACATGGTAGCGATACCGTCTGCGATCAAGGTATTTAACTGGACTGCCACTCTTTACAAGGGATCGATCTCCTATACGACCCCGATGCTTTACGCCTTTGGCTTCATCGGCTTGTTCACCATGGGCGGGATGACCGGACTATTCGTGGCCGCGCTCGGGATCGACGTGCATGTGACAGACACGTACTTCATCATCGCGCACTTCCACTACATCATGGTAGGCGGCATGGTGATGGCCTACCTTGGGGGCATGCATTTCTGGTGGCCAAAGATTTCAGGACGGATGTATCCGGAAGGCTGGGGCAAGCTGGCGGCGCTACTCATCTTTATCGGGTTCAATCTCACCTTCTTCCCGCAGTTCATCCTGGGCTACATGGGAATGCCAAGGCGCTACTGGCAGTACTCGCCTGAATTCCAGGTGCTCAACGTGCTCTCCACGGCGGGCGCATCGATCCTGGCGGTCGGCTACCTGCTGCCGATGGTGTATTTCTTGTGGTCGATGCGCTACGGGAAGATTGCAGACGATAACCCGTGGGGTGCCGCTGGGCTGGAATGGATGACGTCTTCGCCACCGACCACTTCCAACTTCGACGAGATTCCGACCGTCACCTGGGAAGCCTACAACTACGACCAACTCAAGGAGGTCCCCGTTGAGCGACAGTAGCCCGACCCTCGCCGCGCACCAGCCGGGACTGCAACACCACTTCGCCACCATGGAACAGCAGACGGATGCCTCTGTGATGGGTATGTGGGTTTTCTTGGTTACCGAGATCATGTTCTTCGGCGGCATGTTCGTCGGCTACATGATCTATCGCTACATGTATTACGGCCCGTGGCTGGAAGGCAGCCAGCACATGGATTTCTGGTGGGGAACCATCAACACTGCAGTTCTGCTCTGCAGCAGTTTGACCATGGCGCTGGGGGTGCGGGCCTCACAACTCGGACAGCGCAGGATGCTGGTCACCTTCTTGTTGATCACGATCCTGTTCGGCCTGGGTTTCCTGGGCATCAAGAGCATCGAGTATCACGGTCACTGGGTCGATGGTCAGTTCCCGGGCGCGAATTTTCGTTTCTCCGGTCCCAATCCAGCGCAGGTCGAACTGTTCTTCTCGTTCTACTGGGCCATGACCGGCTTCCACGCGCTTCACGTTTTGATCGGAATTGGCCTGGTGACGTATGTCGTCTACCGCAGCTGGAAGGGGGCCTACGGACCGGACTATCACAACCCGGTAGAAAACGTCGGGCTCTATTGGCACTTCGTCGACGTCGTTTGGATCTATTTATACCCGTTGCTTTACTTGATCAGTCACAAACACGTCTCGGGATAGGAGCAGACATGTCGGAGCATATCGCAAGCAAGAAAACCTATATCGCAGTCTGGGTATCCCTCATGTGCCTGACAGCCGCCACTGCGGGGGCCTCCTATCTGGAACTGGGCCATTTCAACATAGTCCTGGCCCTGCTCATCGCTACCTGCAAAGCCACGCTGGTCGCCTTGATTTTCATGGGCGTGAAGTACATAAGTCAAAAGATGACGTGGGTTGTCATTGTCGCCGGTCTTTTCTGGCTCTTTATTCTAATTTCCCTGAGCATGACCGACTACATCAGTCGCTCATGGAGGTAGTCGTGAAGCGTAACCATTCTCGGCATCCGCCGGCGGTGAGATCGAAGCCAGAGTCTCGACTTCTGTGGAGGTATGTGCATGCCACCTTCGTGCAGACCTATTGGTCACTGCGCTTGCGCTACTGGCTGTGGAATGAGAGGCGAATTCTAGCGAAGCTCCACCGTGTCCGTGCGGTGGCGAGTCATCTCAGTTTGTTCCACAAAGGAGAACCAGGGCACAGTCTTTCAGCGGAAGAGTCGCCGCTGATCGCTGAGGTAGACCGGGAGCTTCGACTTCAGCGTTTGTTGCCTGCCGACGTAGGGAGCTTCATTGCTGCGGCGGCCGGTCAACCGTATTCAGAAGCGCAGGAACTTCTCAGAGAAGATGCGCGCAAGGCACTAGCAGAACGGGAGACGCGGTTGATTGCGGAGTACGACGCACTCTTCGTCGCCTCGGTGCGAATTCAATTTCCCAGTCGAGTCTCCACAACGGAGTCATTACTGAGCTTCCCGAAAGGCTCGACAAGGGATAGCTCGACAGTCAATGAGCCCAGAACATGATGCCTGGAACCCGATCTGCGGAAATGTCTGGGCCGGTTCGCCCGTTGCCAGAGGGCGGCCTCACGCGCTGGCCCGCTGTGCTCGCCGACTATTGGACGCTGACCAAGCCCGAAGTGAACTTTCTGATCATTATCACGACCTTTGCCGGTTTCTACTTGGCCTCACCGCCGTCACTCTCGCACTGGCGACTTCCGTTGCTGTTCAACACCCTTGTGGGCACCTTGCTCGTTGCCAGTGGGACGGGAACTCTCAATCAGTATATCGAACGGCATTTCGACTCCCAGATGCGGCGAACGGCGAAACGGCCGCTCCCTGCGCGGAGGATTAATCCCTCGCACGCGCTGTGGTTCGGGATCCTCCTCTCGGTAGCCGGCGGTCTTTACTTGGCCTTGCTCGTGAACTCCCTGGCCAGTTTGCTGGCAATGCTGACGCTCGGCACCTATCTGCTCTTCTACACACCGCTCAAGAGGAAGACGCCGCTCTGTACGCTGGTAGGGGCGTTTCCTGGCGCCGTGCCTCCCTTGATCGGGTGGGCGGGAGCACGCGGCAGCCTGAGCCTGGAAGCGTGGGGCCTCTACGCCATCCTGTTCCTCTGGCAGTTCCCGCACTTCATGGCGATCGCCTGGATGTATCGCGAGGATTACGCGCGTGGCGGATATCTCACACTACCGCGTGGAGAGGGGCAGGGCCGTTTCATGGCATGGCAGATTCTGTGTTTTCGGTTGCTCTGATTCCTGTCAGCCTGATTCCGGCTCTACTGCGTGAAGCTGGGGTGGCTTATTTTGTGGGTGCCCTTGTGCTGAGCTCTGGGTTCTTTTACTACGCTGCCCGGTTAGCCTTCGATCGATCGAATGCGTCGGCGCGTCGCGCGCTCTTTGCTTCCATCGTTTTCCTGCCGCTGATTTTCGCTCTGAGGATGCTTTCGTGATTCGGCGCTTGACCGACATGAGATTCGAGGACGTGGGCATGGCTGGCAAAGAAGTTCCGGTCGCCGGTTGCGAATCCATTTTGTGCAGGCAAGTCGAAGCTGAAGAACGCACTGTGACCTTCCGTTTCGAGAAACCTGCGGAAGTCGATCTCGCACCTGGGCATGCGGCCGACGGGGCCGGTGTACGTATCGCCATTTGAAAAGAGTGCCGCACTACTAGCTACGTACACGCCCAACAACCGCACACAATGCACCCTAGTCATACGACTCGGAGTGCACAGGGGCTGGAACCGGTCAGGGCCAGCGTATGCTCCATACTCAGAGAACGTGTGATCACGTCCCCCCGGGGCATCAGCATGTTTATTTGGAAGATCACATCCTTTTTCCACGGGTCATCGCCTTAGAGCAAGCGGCGGCTTGAGGGGTGCAATCCGCAGTATCCTCTCGGACAGATCGCCGAAAGGAAGCCCCATCGATGACACGCCTCGATTCGAGGGTGCGGCCGCAGGCAGCGGGTAATTTCATCCAGGGACAATCCGGCGGCCTGTGCAGCCGCCGCCAAGGACTGGTGGCGGTCACAGCAATAGTCAATTCCAAACTGCTCCAGAACTGGAATCGCTCCCGGCATCTGTCGAACCAGCGCATCCAGCGATTGGTCTTGATCGATGTTCATTTTGGACCTCGATTTGTACTTGGATTGGAGTCCTCGGAAACCGGCTGCGAAACGCTCTCCCCAAGGGTTGCCGGAAGGGCCGTTGGTTTCGGTGGGCGGCGATGGCGGGAGTCGAGAAACGCCAGCAGGGACGACAATTGATCCGGCGTCAAGTTATTCGTGTAGGACGGCATATTGGCGGCACCGCTGAAGATGCGGGTCGTGATCTCGGCCGCGGTTAACCGGTCGGCGACATAGGTGAGGTCGGGACCTCGGACTCCGCCCTCGCCCGCCACCATGTGGCAGAACTCGCAGCCCTTCTCGTAGAACACCTTCGCCCCATCCGCCACCGATCCCGCCGCGACCCCCACTACCTCCGGAGAGAGTGGCTGGGCTTCTAGTCGTGGAGACCAGGGCGCAATGTGCCCGACGTGTCCATAGTAAGCGATGATGACCACGATCGCGATCACGATGACTACGGACCACGGCCGGCGCAGCGGACTGCGTTCGCCCCGGCCTGCCACGAGCGGCAGAAGAACGAGCGCAAGACCGAAGACCAGCGGTCCC
>DATEHP010000110.1:0-30068 GCA_035279505.1 Candidatus Sulfotelmatobacter sp.
GTAGTCGGATTCATGATGACGATGCGCTCGATTACGTTGCGCAATTCGCGGACGTTTCCGGGCCAGGAATAGCGCATCAGGACTTCGATTGCGTCGTCCGTGATCTCGCGGGTGCGTCGTCCGTAAGTCGCTGCCAACTCCTTCAGGAAATGCCGCGTAAACAGTGGAATGTCTTCTTTCCGTTCGCGCAGAGGTGGGACGAAGAAGGGAATCACGTTCAGGCGGTAGAAGAGATCTTCGCGGAAGTTCCCGCGTGAAATCTCTTCTTCGAGATCTTTATTGGTGGAAGCGATCACGCGTACATCAACGGTGATCGTCTCATCGCTTCCGACCGACGTGAAGCGTTGTTCTTCCAGCGTGCGCAGGACTTTCGACTGGGTCTTCAGGCTCATGTCGCCAACTTCATCGAGGAAAAGTGTGCCCCCGTGGGCTCTCTGGAACTTGCCCTCCTTGCCTGCGGCGGCACCGGGAAACGATCCTTTGACGTGTCCGAAGAGTTCGCTTTCGATCAAGTCTTCAGGAATCGCAGCGCAGTTTACCTCAACGAAAGTTTCATCCTTGCGCAAGCTCTGTGCATGGATCGCATGCGCCACCATCTCCTTGCCAGTTCCAGATTCTCCATAAATCAGGACGCGCCCGTTGGTCGGCGCCATCAGCGCAATCTGCTGCCGCAGGGCCTTCATGGGAATGCTGTCACCGACGATGATGCTCTTGGCCTGCAGCTGCTTTTTCAGGTCGACGTTCTCGCGCTGCAGCCGCTTTGACTCGATTGCGTTCTTGACGACGATTAACGTCCTTTCGATGCTGAGCGGCTTCTCGAGAAAGTCATAGGCGCCCAGTTTCGTTGCGCGCACCGCGGTCTCAATGGTGCCGTGGCCGGAGATCATGATTACTTCCGGCGGGTTCTCCAATTCGCGGATCTTGGCCAGAGTCTCCATCCCATCGATGCCCGGCAGCCATATGTCGAGCAAGAGGACATCGAAGGCGGTCTTCCGCAGGAGGTCGAGGCAGGCTTCGCCGCTTTCAGACGACGAGGCGGAGTAGCCTTCGTCGCCCAGAATGCCGGCGAGCGAATCGCGAATGCCGGCTTCATCGTCTACGATGAGGATGCTATACATGTTTGGCGATCACGGCCGCTGGCGTCGACTCTGGTACAACTGGAAGCTCCACGATAAAGCGGGTGCCAACCGGATGATTTTCCTCCACGCGAATCGAGCCGTGATGATCTTCCACGATCCGGCTTACGATCGAAAGACCGAGCCCGGTACCGCGCTTCTTCGTTGAGAAGTACGGCAGGAACAATTTCTCCTTCAGTTCGCGCGTGACGCCATGACCGGTATCTGCGACTGTGATTTCAACCGCGTCGCGGCTTGCGACCAGCGCGGTAGAGATTTCGATTTCCCGCACCACGGCGCTCTCCGTGGCCTCGGCCGCATTGTCGACGAGATTCGCTACCGCACGCTTGATCCCCTCGTTGTCAGCCAGAACCTTGGGAAGATCGGCAGCCAACGATTTGTGCAGCGCGATTCCATCCAGACGGCCATTGAACATCGAGAGTGCAGTTTCGATGATTTCGTTGATATCGGCCGGCTGCGGCTTCGCCACTGGAAATCGAGCGAGCGTGGAGAACTCGTCGACGAGGCGGCGCACGGTTTCGACGGCTCCTGCGATAGTTTCAGCACAGGAACGCACCACTCCCATTGAGCCACGGTCGCCGGGTGGGACACGGTCGAGATGCCTCTGAATGCGCTCGGCCGAGAGGGCTATCGGTGTCAGCGGATTTTTGATCTCGTGAGCAACGCGGCGTGCGACCTCGCGCCAGGCAGCCTGCTTCTGCGCTTTGAGCAAATCGGACAAATCTTCGAATACCACGACGTAGCCCGAGCGCTCACCCTGACGCCGGAGCGGAGCCACGGTGACCGCCACATTCAACGATCCATGTAACAAAGGCATTTCCATTTGGCTGGTGGTGAAGCCCATGCGGTCGGCGCGCCGGAGTAATGGCTCGAAATCCTCGAGCACGTCGGCCGGAAATACTTCAGAGAGAGACGCACCTTGAGGGAATGCGGTGCCACCGTGAGCTCCTTCGGGATGGAACATCCGCACCAAAGCCTGATTGGTATGGGTCACGCGCCGGTTGGCGTCGAGCGAAAGAACACCAGTAGGGATGCTTTCCAGAATCGTTTCCATCTGCCGCCGGCGTTGATCGAGTTCAGTGTTCGCCGCGCCCAGGTCGCGGGTGGACGATTCCAACTGGCGGCGGCTGGCTTCGAGTTCCTCCGCCATGCGGTTGAAGGAGCGCACCAGGTCGCCGATCTCATCGGTGGCCCGGACATCAACGCGGTAGTCGAGGCGTCCGCGTGAAATTTCCTGGGTTGCCTCCGCCAGTGCCGCAAGAGGACGCGTGACCAGTTTGGCGAGAAACAGCGCCAACCAGGAGGTCACGAACAGGACGATCATCGTGAGGAGGAGCAGAAGACCGATGTAGGTCTGGCGCACGCGGCGACGCTCACGGCTCCATTGGAAATATCTTTGCTGGCTGGCTTCAACCTGCCGGACGGCCTGCGAGAACTCGGTCGGAAGCGGGATGGCGACGAGAATCGTGCCCCGGCCTGCAACCGCTGCGCTTCCCAACGTGTAGTCCGTATCGTGCCACGTAAATTGTGCCGGGCGGCCGGCCAATGCGTCGGCGAGAGGCAGTGAGTTCTTCATGACTGGCCAGGGAGCCGGAGTGTTATAGCTGGCTTCCGCATTGCCATCACGCAACGCCAGCCCGAAGCCACCCTGCAGTGTCATTTCGTGGCGCTGGAATTCGCTGACGATTGCAGACGACCCATGGCTCGAGAAGCCATGCTCAACTTCGGGAGACGCGGCAATCGCGGCGGCTTCGACGCGGGCATTTTGCTCGGCGTACTTGGCCGCCATTGAGGTGATGGCCCGCGTGTCGGATCGAACTTCTTCAACCGGAGTCGAGAACCACTTGTCGATCGAGCGGTTCATCAAACCGTAGGCAAACCAGTACATCACCATCACCGGGACAAACGACAAAAGCAGGGCACCGGCCACCATGCGTGTGCGGAACTTTGATCCCAGCACTCCCATGCGCCGCTCTGCAAAAAGCTTGAGCAGGTTGCGCGCCAGTACGAACGTCAGAGCAACAAAGAGCAATGAGATCAGCAGCGATAACGCATAGAAGATGATGGCTTGCTGATTGGTATCGGCTTGCAGGATCGTGTTGTTGAACGCGGTCTGGGACGCAAGAACGACGAACAGCAGTAGGACCGCAACGGCCAGCAGAATGATGACTTGTTTTCGCTTGGTCCGGTTCGGCAAGCGGGTTGGAGTGGGCGTACTCACACAGAGTCCGAGATCGAGAGCAGTACGGTCCTTATCCGGTCATTATAGAGGCAGGAAAGCGGTTCGGACGCGCTACCGAGGTGCCATCAGTGGGTCAGAGTGCTGCCCGGCGGCGAGTTCTTTGAGCATCGCGTCATAAGCCGGCTTGGGCTTGTATGCGCGGTCAAAGACCAAACCAGCGCCCTGCGTGCCATGCGAGTGGGAACCAATCCATGAGTACTTGTCGGTGAATCCCCAGGTTTGAATCGCGGTGCAGCCTGGACTTTGGAGACATGCCCGAACCACGCGCTGGTAGACCTCCGCCTGGCGCTGGAGATCTTCGGCTCCGGCTCGGCCCTGGGAATCTACGGGCAAAGCGACGTCAAGTTCCGTGATGTGAACTTGCAGTCCCAGCTTCGTCAGGCGCTCAATGTTACTGGCGACGGCGCCGAAATCATAGTCAAGGCGGGGAATGTGCAATTGCAGTCCAACGCCGTCGATTGGAATGCCACGGTTCTTAAAATCCCTGACCATGGCATAGATCGCGTCGGATTTGCGGTTGAGGGTATCACCCTCTGCCTCGTTGTAAAACAACAGCGCCTTGGGATCCGCTTCGTGAGCCCAGCGAAATGCCTGCTCCATGTAGGCCGTGCCTTGGCCGGACAAACCGATCCCTGGCCGGTTGTACCAGGGCGAGTCCCTGGGCGTGCCTTTCTCATCCAACCCCTCGTTCACGACATCCCAGGCGAACACGTGGCCCGCATAGTGCTTCATCACGGTTGTGATGTGCTCATGCAGAAGTTGTGAGAGTCGGGCCGGGCTGAAGTGTCCGTCTGCAAGCCATTTCGGATTATTGTGATCCCATACCAGGCAATGGCCGCGGACTTTTATTTCATGCGCCTCAGCAAAACGTACGATTTCATCACCCTGCTGGAAGTCAAAGCTCTCGGCGGTCGGCCGAACCGTCCACCACTTCAGCGCGTCCTCTGGCTCGACCATGTTGAATTCGTGAGCCAGAGTCGCAGAATAAGCGGGTTCTGAGAGCAGGTAGGGGCGAACGGCGGTGCCGATGAGAACTCCGGAGGCGTTCGCTGCTTCACGCAGCGTCTGAGGAGTGGATGCCAGTGCTACGAACGCCACTAGCGGACAGGCAATCCGAAAGAAACTCCGGAACTGCATGCCACCACCTTACGCCTTTGCGGCAATGGCGGCTGGCGAAGGGGATTGCGTCATGCGAGCACTAAGCTCTGCGGTGACATCCTTGCCACCTTTGAAATTCGTAACCAGCGACTGGATCGTGAAGATCGGTCCCCAGGGAATCCCCCACCAACCGGCGACCATGCTGATCAGACTCCATGGCAGTCCCTTCGTGATCGCACTCTCTCCGGCGGGGATGAAGTAAACGTCTGAGGAGCGGCGAAAGCTCATGACCAGGACCGAAATCGCATATTGGTAGAAGACGAACTTCCCGCCCCGTTGAACTTCGAATTGCAGCTGGTCAGGAGACATTCCTTCGATGCCTTGAACCTTCATGACAACTCTCCTTTTTGGGGGAATGCGCAATTCTAGGCTGGGCAGGGAAGGCCGTAAAGCAGTCGAAGGTGTACGTCCTTTGTTGTGCACGTAACTATTTGCCAGGAAGGAATCTTTGTAGCGGGCATTGTTCACAGGTTGGTTTGGATTTGCGGCAATAGTTCTTGCCGGCCCCGACAATCAATCCGTGCATCTCGTTATAAACCTGGACCAAGGCGGTGCGATGCGCCGTGCTCATAGCCGAGGGGGGATGGGCTGCGCCACCAATGCCAGACGCAAGTGGTTCGCGCACCGCTCCAGTCCCGCGTTCCTGCTCAGTCGCGATCGGCTCAAGAGATGTCTGAAACAGATGCCGAATCTCCTCGTAGTCAGTGTTCTCAGGTGCGATCGCATGACGACCGAGAATGCGGCGGGTATAGGCGTCCACCACGAAGACCGGGTGATTCCCGGCATAAAGCAGAATCGAGTCGGCGGTCTCAGGGCCAATGCCATTTAAGCTCAGAAGCGTTTCCCTGAGTTTCTCCGTAGGCTGAGAAAACAGCTTCGGAAGGGAGCTTTCGTACTTGTCATCCAGAAATGCAACGAAGGTCTTCAGCCGCGCAGCCTTCTGTCGGAAATAGCCCGATGGCCGGATCAAACGCTCGAGTCGGGAAAGTCTCACCGCCCGAATCCCTTCGACGCTGAGCAAATTCGCCCGACGCAGATTAGCCAAGGCCCGTTCGACATTTGTCCACGCCGTGTTTTGCGTCAAGTAGGCCCCGACGATCACCTCGAACTGCGTTTCCGCGGGCCACCAATGCTGGGCACCCCAGGCTCGAAAGAGGGCCGTGTAGTAGTTGCGGATCTCTTCTGCAGGATCGGATTGCGGTGCGCGGCTCATCCCGAGATTCAGTTTAGCTGACCATGCTTTAAGCCTGCGCAGAGCTACGTCAGCGGGCGGTCAGACTTACTGAAGTGCATGTACTTGGGCAGAAGGGAAGGTTCGATAACTCGAAATAACCGCAATTTCCGCGTTTTCTGCGGGAACGGGATGAGACGTCGCTAAGGCCAAGTACCAAAGTAAGTGGTGCAGTAATCGTGTTGCGTTGACAATTTATGTCAACGCGAATGAGCTGCGTTTCTCTCCCAATGATGGGCAGCCGTTTGCGCCATTGCTCTGCATCCATGCTGGGCGATCGTTCCATCTACGTGGTCAGGAGATCTGCGTATGTCGCAAAGGCTGGGTGATCTTCTCGTCAAAGAGAAAATCATCACACCAGAGCAGTTGGAACAGGCGAATAAGGTTCAGAAAGAACAGAGCTGCCGGCTGGGGTCTGCGCTGGTTAAGCTCGGCTTTCTGACCGACGAAGACGTCACCAACTTCCTTTCGCGCCAGTACGGCGTGCCCGCCATCAACCTTTCGTATTTCGAAATTGACCCTGCCGTCGTCAAGCTGATTCCGTTCGAGACCGCCAAGCGTTATCAGATCCTTCCGTTGAGCCGCGTGGGCGCTTCGCTCACCATCGCCATGGTCGATCCGACGAACGTCTTCGCCATGGACGACATCAAGTTCATGACCGGGTTCAACATCGAACCGGTCGTAGCTTCGGAAAGCTCGATTCTCGCCGGGATTGACAAGGCCTACGGAGCGACGAAGGAAGAAGACCTTGAGTCGGTCATGCAGTCGATGTCGGAGTTGAATGAAGAAGACGTCGAACTGCAAGGTGAACAGCAAGAACTGGGGCTGTCGGAACTGGAGAAGGCGGCTGACGAAGCACCCGTAGTCAAGCTCGTGAACGTCATTTTGGGTGATGCCGTGAAGCGCGGCGCCAGCGACATTCACATCGAGCCTTACGAAAAAGAGTTCCGCGTGCGCTTCCGTATTGACGGTGTTCTGCAGTCGATCATGTCTCCGCCGATGAAGCTCAAAGACGCGATCACCTCGCGTCTGAAGATCATGTCGAAGCTCGATATCAGTGAAAAGCGTCTGCCGCAAGACGGACGCATCATGCTGAAGATGAATATCGGCGGGCGCAAGAAGCAGCTCGATTTCCGCGTCAGCACGCTGCCCGTGTTGTGGGGCGAAAAGATCGTGCTCCGGTTGCTCGATAAAGAGAACCTGCGCCTCGACATGACCAAGCTCGGCTTTGAACCCGAGTCACTGGTGAAATTCGAAAAAGCAATTTTAAAGCCGTACGGCATGGTACTGGTTACGGGACCCACGGGATCCGGCAAGACGAACACTCTGTACTCCTCGATTTCAACATTGAACCAGCCTGACACCAACATCATGACCGCCGAGGACCCGGTCGAATTCCAGTTGCAGGGAGTCAACCAGGTGCAGATGAAGGAGCAGATCGGATTGAACTTCGCGGCTGCCCTCCGATCGTTCTTACGGCAGGATCCGAACATCATTCTGGTCGGCGAAATCCGAGACTTCGAAACAGCTGAAATCGCTATCAAAGCTGCCCTCACCGGACACTTGGTGCTTTCCACGCTCCATACCAACGGTGCTCCTGAAACCATCACGCGTCTGATGAACATGGGTATTGAACCGTTCCTGGTGGCGACCTCCGTTCATTTGATTTGCGCTCAGCGATTGGTCCGGCGCATCTGCAAAGACTGCACCGAAGTGGTGGAAGTGCCACCACAAACGTTGATTGATGCCGGCTTCACCCCGGAAGAAGTCAAAACCGTAAAGATTCAGAAGGGCAAAGGCTGTGGCGTCTGCAACAACACCGGCTACAAGGGACGCTGCGGTTTGTACGAAGTGATGGAAGTCGACGACGAGATCCGGGAACTGGTTCTGGTCGGCGCGTCCGCGGTGGAACTGAAGAAGAAAGCGATCGAACGCGGCATGCTTACGCTGCGCCGCAGCGGCCTGATTAAAGTAGCCGCTGGAATGACGACGCTTGAGGAAGTCGCACGCGAAACGATTCACTGATCTTTGTGGGAACTGAAAGGGAAGGAACTTTCTTATGGGTTTGTCGTTAAGCGATCTGCTCAAACGAATGCTGGAGATGAATGGCAGCGACTTGCATATCACCACCAACTCGCCGCCGCAGATTCGCGTGCACGGCCACCTGGTGCCGCTTGATCTGCCGCAGATGACTCCGGCCGAGACCAAGCAGCTGGCGTACAGCGTGATGACCGACTCGCAGAAGCACCGCTTTGAAGAGAGCCTGGAGCTCGACTTCTCGTTCGGATTGAAGGGATTGGCCCGCTTCCGCGCCAACGTGTTCAATCAGCGCGGTGCGACAGCGGCCGTGTTTCGTCTTATTCCCTTTGAGATTAAGTCGTTCAACCAGCTGGGCCTGCCGGCCGTAGTGAGCAAGATGTGCGACAAGCCGCGCGGATTGGTGCTGGTGACGGGGCCTACCGGATCGGGTAAGTCGACAACGCTAGCCGCGATGATTGACAAGATCAATAGCGAGCGCCACGATCACATCCTTACGATCGAGGATCCGATCGAATTCGTTCACATGAACAAGAATTGCGTGGTCAATCAGCGCGAGCTGCACGCTGACACGAAGAGTTTTACAGACGCGTTACGCGCCGCGCTTCGTGAAGACCCCGACGTCGTTCTGATTGGCGAAATGCGCGATCTGGAAACCATTGAGTCGGCTCTCCGTATTGCCGAAACCGGTCACTTGACCTTCGGCACGCTGCATACGAACTCGGCCACGTCGACCATCAACCGTATCATCGACGTCTTTCCGGCGCACCAGCAGCCGCAGATTCGAGCCCAGCTCTCGCTGGTGCTGGAAGGAATCATGTGCCAAAGCCTTGTGCCCAAGATCGACGGCAAGGGCCGCGCCATGATCATGGAAGTTCTGGTCCCCAACGCCGCGGTGCGGAACCTGGTCCGCGAAGACAAGATTCACCAGATTTATTCTTCGATGCAGTCTGGGCAGGAGAAGTTCGGAATGCAGACCTTCAACCAGTCGCTGGCGACGGCCTACTTCCAGAAACAGATTTCCATGGAAACCGCCATTGCGCGTTCCAGCAATGTGGATGAGCTACAGGAAATGATCAGTCGAGGAGCCAGTCTATTGAGCCGTCCTACGGCGGCAGGAAGTTCGCTGGCGCGAGGAGCCGCTCCCTCCAAGCATTAGCGCGGACGGAGCACGAGAAACAAAAGGAAAGCTTACACGAAGCAGGTACGTGAGTGAGGAGAAGCTAAACCATGCCAGTATTTACATTTTCCGGCAAAGACGCATCAGGACAGAAGGTTTCCGGAGAGCGTGTCGCCCCCAATAAGCAATCACTGGCGCAGGCGCTGCGCCGCGATCGCATCACGCCGGGCGCCATTCGCGAAAAGGGCAAGGAATTCTCCATGCCCACATTCGGTACGACCAAGGTCAAGACCAAGGACATCGCGATTTTCTTCCGCCAGTTCTCGGTCATGATCGATGCCGGTCTGCCCCTGGTGCAGTGTCTGGAAATCCTGGCGGCCAACCAGGAGAACCAGACCTTCCAGAAGACGCTGACTGGCGTGCGGACCACGGTGGAAGGCGGCGCCACGCTGGCCAATGCTATGCGGCAGTACCCGGTCGTCTTCGACGACCTCACGACTAACATGATCGAGGCCGGCGAGACCGGCGGTATTCTCGACGTCATTCTGCAGCGCCTCGCCACCTACGTCGAGAAAGCCGTGAGGTTGAGATCGGCGGTGAAGTCGGCGTTGATCTACCCGGTGGCGGTAGTGAGTATGGCGGGGTTGATCGTCGGCGCCCTGTTGAAGTGGGTGGTGCCGATCTTCGCCAACCTGTTTGCCGGTTTAGGCGTGGCCCTGCCTCTTCCCACCCGAATCACGATGGGACTCAGTCAGTTTGTGCAGACCTTCTGGTGGATCATCCTGGGGGGCATCATCGGTATGTGGTTTGGGGTGAAGCAGATCCGCAAGAATCCTCGAGGGCGCTACTACTTCGACAAGATGTTGTTGACCATGCCGGTGGTGGGTGGACTGCTGCGTAAGATCGCGGTTGGCCGCTTCACGCGTACTCTGGGTACCCTGATCACTTCCGGCGTGCCGATTCTGGAAGGCTTGAGCATCACGGCTAAGACTTCAGGCAACGCCGTGCTGGAAGAAGCCCTGATGAAGGTTCGCAAAGCGATTGAAGAAGGCCGAACCATCGTCGATCCTTTGCGCGAATGCGGCGTGTTCCCCAACATGGTGACGCAGATGATCGGCGTCGGTGAGGCGACGGGCGCCATGGACTCAATGCTGCAGAAGATCGCCGATTTCTACGAAGAAGAAGTCGACGCAGCCACCAAAGATATGTTGGCCATGTTGGAGCCGGTCATTATCGGCATCCTCGGAATCAGCGTCGGCGGCATCGTGATTTCCCTCTACATGCCGCTGTTCGCCATGATCGCCAAGCTGGCTGGTTAAGAAAATCCACGATTGGGAAGGCCGGTGCCGATCGCCGCCGGCCTTGTCAACAGCGTGGTCGGTCTTGATGTCAGGTTCTTAGGCACAACTCCTGATACCAAGACGTAAGACCTAGACTAGGACCGCCGTGAGCAGGTCCGAGAGATCTCCGGGATCGCAATGCAATCGACGTTCGACGAGCGCAATTGGCTGGGATGGCTGGTTCGGGTCCGGATTTTCATTCTGACCGTGCTTCTGGCCATCGAACTGGCGGTGGCACAGTTCAGTCCTGCGCCGGTGCCGATGCGGCTCTTCATCAGCACGATCCTTTTCTGGTACAGCGTTTCTCTCTTCTACATCCTGCTGCTCTCGTTCTGGCAGGAACACCGGTTGCAAGCGGCACTGCAGGTCGTGACCGACGTGGTTCTCGTTACGCTGGTAGTGCACGAGACAGGAGGCTGGGATAGTTCCCTGAACTTCCTCTATCCGCTGGTAATCATCGTCGCTACCGTACTCCTGAGCCGTGTCTGGGCCGGGCTGGTTGCCGCGCTGGCGTTCATTCTCTACGGGACCGTGCTGGAACTGAATTACTACGGCGTCGTTCCTTCCTATTGCACCACCCATCCGGGACTTAAATCGCTGCAGTCGATCATTTTCGTCAATCTATTTGCGTTTCTTGCAGTCGCATATCTTGCGGGTCTGCTCACCCACAAGCTGCGGCAAGTTGGTGTGCAACTTAAAGACGCGAGTGGTGCCCTCGAAAGCCTGCAGGCGCTGCATGAGAACATTATTCACTCGATCAGCAGCGGCCTGATCACCACCGGGCTCGATGGTCGGATCACGCTGGTCAATGCGGCCGCCGAGCGCCTTCTTGAGCGCACCGCGGCCGAATTGCTGGGCGGACCGGTGCACCAGCTGTTTCTGGACCCACTGCCTTCGGTCGAGTCGCAACAGTCCCACGGGGAAGTTCGCTTCGATCCCCCAACCAAGTTTCGCAAGACATTGAGGGTGCGCGTCTCGGCGTTGTCAGTCCCGGAGAGGGGTGATCTCGGGTATGTCTATTCCTTCGATGATCTGACCGAGATTCGCCGCCTGGAGCGCGAAGTCCGCATGCAAGACCGCTTGGCCGCTGTGGGAAGGCTGGCAGCAGCGATTGCGCATGAAATTCGCAATCCGCTGACCTCGATCGCGGGCTCGGTCAGCATGCTCTCTGGCCTTCCTGAGATGAACGAAGACCACCGCCGCTTGCTCGACATCGTGACCCGTGAGTCGCAGCGGCTGAATGCCATCATCACCGATTTCCTCGCCTATTCGCGAACCAAGAAATTTCAATTCGACCGCGTCGACCTGATTCGCCTTATGGAAGATACGCTGACCTTGATGGATCACCGCATGGCGGCGGAAAAGACGGGAATCGAGATCAAGCGCCGTTTCGTTTCCGAGGCGTGGGTGCTCGCCGACGGCGACAAACTGAAGCAGGTCTTCTGGAATCTATGTGAGAATGCCGTACGCGCCATGAAAGGTGGCGGCACGCTGACTGCGACGGTCGAGACTCTGGGCGACGACTGGCAAGTGTCGTTTATTGATACCGGGATGGGCATGACGCCGCTGCAGATCGAAAAAATCTTCGAACCCTTCCAGTCCAACTTTGAAGGTGGCACCGGACTCGGCATGGCCATCGTGTACCAAATCGTCCAGGCACACGAAGGCAAGGTCTGGGCTCGGTCGAAACCGGGTCAGGGCGCCACATTTGTCTTGCGGCTGCGCCGTCTTGACGCCGAGCGGCCAGCCTCCGTAGCCGGACGTACTACCGCCACGGATCAAACTGCCGCGCCGCCTGCAGTTCTGCCAACGGCCGCGGCGGCGGCAGGAGGTGCGAGTGGCTAACATTCTTGTTTGCGACGACGAACGCTCCATCTGCGAAATGCTCGATATCTCCCTGCGCCGCGAGGGGCACCGCGTTGAAACAGTCCAATCCGGGCAGAACGCCAAGAACAAGATCGACGGCGCGCTCTACGACGTCATCATCACCGATATCAAGATGCCGAATATCGACGGCATTGAAGTGTTGCGTCATGCGCACAAAATCTCGCCCGATTCGGCTGTCATTCTCATCACTGCAGTGGACGATTATGAGGCAGCGGTCCAGGCGGTGAAGGCCGGAGGTGCCACGGACTACATTCGTAAGAGTCCGGGGCTGGTAGACGAGATCAAACTCGCCATCAACCGGGCGGTCGAGAAGTTAGCTCTCAGCAAGCAGAACTTTGCTTTGCGCCGCGACGCCGCCACGCGCAACTCGCTCGACAACATCATCGGCTCCAGCCCGGCCATGGAGAAACTCAAACAGACCGTCCGCACGGTTGCCTCCACCGCCAGCACTGTCCTGATTCACGGCGAAAGCGGCACCGGTAAGGAACTGGTTGCACGTGCCGTTCATGTATGTTCACCGCGCGCCACGGATGCTTTCGTCTCGGTCAACTGCGGAGCTTTTCCGGAGACGCTGCTTGAAAGTGAACTCTTCGGTTATTTGAAAGGCGCCTTTACCGGAGCGAACCAGAACAAGCGCGGCCTCTTCGAAGTCGCAGACGGCGGCACGATCTTCCTCGACGAAATCAGCGAGATGACTCTGGCAATGCAGGTCAAGCTGCTCCGTGTATTGCAGGAGCGTACGGTGCGTCCGGTGGGCAGCACCAGTGAGATTTCCATCGACGTGCGCGTCATCGCCGCCACCAACCGCGATCTCGACAAAGCGGTGACCGAAAATCTGTTCCGCGAAGACCTGTACTATCGCCTGAACGTCATCCCGATCCGTGTTCCTCCTCTCCGCGAGCGGCGCGAGGACCTCCCGCTACTGGCTAATCATTTTCTGAAGAAGTACGCGACCGCAGCCGGGCGGAGCATTCTGCGGGTGCATCCGGCTTCCCTGGATTCGTTATGCGGCTATGAATGGCCGGGGAACGTGCGCCAGCTCGAGAATACGGTCGAGCGCGCGGTGGCGCTCGAGACTACCGACGAACTTCACGTGGAACTTCCGGCCGAGCGCCCCAAGGCGCGTGCTGCCGCCGCTGCCGCCGCTGCCGCCGGAGCAGGCTCGCTTCCTGAGATTGGCGGCGACTTGCGACTACCGGATGGTATTGGAATGGAGACCTACGTGGCGGGCATCGAGCGTTCGTTATTGCAGAATGCGCTAAGCCAGAGTGGCGGTGTGCAGACGAAAGCCGCCGATGTGCTTGGGATTTCCTACCGCTCCTTCCGCCATCTCATGAAAAAATATGGGCTCTAATAAATGTCAAAACAGCCCGTTTTTTGTTGTGGAAATCGGCTGGTTCCCACCTCGGTAACTCGGAAGCCCTAGGGCCTATCGTGTAATTTGTGCCAAGGTTCACCTGTATCAGGGAAGTTTCGTCTAAGGTATTCACCTGAAAATGTAATCCGGGTGTAAACCCTCTGAATTTTTTGACTGAGTCGCCCGGCCTTGGAGGATCAGAGCTGCACATTCCCAGAACATGGTGCGGCTGCTGAAACGATCTTCTAATCGCTGCCAGTGGCGTCGAGCCCTGTATTCATGCGCTGTTTGGCGCGGTTCGGCGGGGGAAGAACCGCTTTCATCGATGTCCTGATTCCTAACCGAAATCCGAAACCGCACATGCCCTCTGCAAGTGTCTGTGGAAAATGAGTTTCCGGGTAAATCCGCTCTGTCCGATACAAAGTGGCAACGCGGATGCTACGCAATTTGGAAACAGTTCAAGCCGTGCGCCCAGTCGGGTGAGGCAATTTCACGAGAGGGAGGATGAGATGAAGGAGCAGACTGTTCGGCTCGGTCCGCGCGAACAGCAGATCGTCGAACTGCTATTGCAAGGGTGCGACAACGCCGAAATAGCCGGCCAACTCAAGATGGCGCGGCGTACTGTGAAAGCTCATTTCAACCGGTTGTTTCTCCGTTTCGGAATCACCGGTGGTATTAAGCGAGTCAAGCTCGCAACTCTGTTATACCGGAGGCAAGCATGTCAAGTGGACGCTACGGGAACCGTATCCCAAGTGAACGTGAACACCGGGTCATCGAGCTCGTTGCCGAGGGCTTGAAGAACAAGGAGGTCGCGGAGGCGATCGGAACTACCGAGCATGTCGTAAAGAATTACCTGCGGGTGATCTATGACAAGCTCGGGCTTTGGAATCGGGTTGAGCTTGCGCTTTGGTACGAATCGAGGCGCACTCCCGCAGCACTCTTAATGCAATAGTCCCACCGTGTGTCTGTCAAGCCTTCCGGAACACTGGAATGTTAGGCGGGCATACGGGTCTTCAAGCAAGATCAAAAACAATTTATTGGCAGCCAAATGCTTGGAGGTTACGCAGTCTTCCTCCAGCTCCGGCCATACCCCGTCGTGCCGCAGAATCAAGCAACACGCGGGCTTGATCGCAGCTCTTGGAGACTCCATCCCCCTTGAGGTAGAGGTCCGCCAATTCGAGCATTGCTGGGCCGTTGTGCTTGGCAATCGATTTCCATAACCACTTCGCCGCTTCGGCTGTGTCGCGTGCTTGGCCGGTGGATCCGTGCAGGAAGCGCTGAGCGGTGGCGAATTCCTCAGCTCCGTTGCCTGGAAAACTCACGGCTTCCACGTTATCAACTGCGGACTCCGAAGCTGGCACAGCCGCGGGCCTGGTGGCGACGGTCTCAAAGTGCTTCGGTGGTTCAGTTGGCTTCGGCGGGCTCGGTCTGGTTGTGCTATTCGCGGCCGCAGCGGGTTGTTGTTCCGCGGGCTTCGACGGTGCAGCCGCCGATGGCGTCGGAGTTGTCGCGGCCGGTGCTGTATCCGTCGCAGCAGGCGGTGGCGGCGGAGGTGAGCCCTGCGCGTTCTGATCAGTGTGTGAACTCTTCCATGCGGCATAACCCAGCACGAGAATCAGAATAGCCAGGATTGCCCCGATGAAATAACGGTATCGGCCGGAAGGGGACTCGTCGTAGCCCGACCCCACACCGTCTTCTCTCTCCAGCAGACTCTGGAAAGGTGATAAATCGTACAGGTCTCTGCGGGGCTCTTCTGCGGGCGGAAGACTTTCCTCGATTGGCTCCCGATAGTCCGCAGATGATTCCGCATAAGCAGGAGCGCCGGCGCGACTGCCTCCTGAGCCATGCGGTGCGCGTGCTCTATCGATCCTGGGGTCTTCTAGTGTAATGCCACCCACCTGTGCTCCACACATACCGCAGAACTGATGCGTGGCAGGATTGTCATGGCCGCAGGTATCGCAATGTCTCAGATAACCCGGGGGCCTGTCGGAGGATGCGCGTTCAAATGCCGTCGAGGGTGCGATCGTGCTCACCTGATGCACAACCTGCGCTGACGTCGGATGGCTCTCAACATCTGAGCGGCGCGCCTCCAGCTCGCGCAGCAGTTCGATCACTGCCTCTTCGCGTTTCTCGGGAGGGCTGGTGAAGTACACTTCCGCCCATCGCCCCATGTTGTCGGCCAAAAGCGGGTTTACAAGGGGATTGAGCTCGGGCCGGGGTAAGGCATGCTCATCCTCGGAACGCTCCGTAAAACTAGCCAATCGGCATTCTCCTCAAACCATACTCGACGAACGGCCAGATTTAATAGGTATGATTGCACTATGATCCCCAGAGGTTGTCAATTCTAAATGACGTGATATCAGATGGAAAGTCGGCTCAATTGCAAGCTTTACGATACGCGGGCTCGAATTGATCGAGTTGTGCTTCTCGTTGCGTGGTGAATTTTCCTTGAGGCGTCTTGCCGTACAGATCGGTTCCCTGGCAGTAGTAAAGCGCGGTGCGCAGATCGACCCAGACCCTCACTCCCGGATTGCCTTTGTCCTCCGGCTGTGGTGGCGGCTCAGCCAGACCAAGCTGAATCAGCACGCGATCAAAAAACGACAAGCCGGGGTCAGGAGCTGGTTTGCGATGAGCTGCAGTAGCCGCAGCCGGCGTGCCTGTCGCTTTCACTGGATGATTAGACCATAGGCCCCAGCGGATCACGCATGCGACCAGGACGAGAGCAATACCCAGGTAGATGTCTCCGCGATGCGTATTCCACAACTGTAGCAGGCGCCCCGTTCGCTTGTTGGAAACGAACCGTTCGAGAAATGCGCGCGCGGAAGCTGCAGAACCCCAGTCTGCAGGATGCGTGAGTTCGGGCTTTACCAGAGCTTGTGAACCATCAGGCGGTTCGGCCGAAAGCTCATCCGCCTCCATTGGGCGGTCCTCGTCTTCGACCGTAGCGATCCTCTGCGCCTCGATCGCTGCCGGCTTCTCCACTGGTTCGTCGGCCTCCTCGGGAAGCTCTAAATCAGAAGAGGTGAACAGTCCCGGAATTTGCTCCCCAAGAGAATGCGCAAGAGAAGAATCCGGGCGGCGAGCATCGATCTTCTTTCCAGTTTTTTCAAAGGGGTTCTTTGCGGTCTCAGAGCCAGTCTCCTTCTTCTGCAACTCCTGCATCTGCCACAGGGAGGCGACCTTACTCTGAATGTCGGAAGTTTCGTAGTCACCGGTGCGCGGTGTGCCACATTGTCCGCAGAACTGCTCTTCGGCCATGAGTTGATTCCCGCACTTACAGTAGGAATGAGTAGTAAGAGCCGAAGGGGACGCGTTTTCCGCGGGCGAGAGGTTTTTGGTAAAGGGTTTTTCGATTAGAGCTGCCAGATTCGGCTGTATTTTCTCAAGGGCCTCGAGCATCGCGGCGCGCTCACTCGCGAGGGATTTCTTCCACGCTGCCTCTTCCTCGCGCACCAGGGCCTCGGCCACCAGGCTGGCCATCAATTGGCAGGTATGTACGTCTTGTTCCGTGAATGCGTTGGGAGACGCGTAGTAGAGCTCCATTCCTCCTGCAACTCCGCCATCGTGAAACACGGGTACCGCGATAAGCGATTGAATACCTCGGCGTTTGCACTCATCCACATCCAGCAGGAACTCTGCGTTAGCATCGGCGCAGCGAAAGACCTGTCCGGTGTTCAAGCAAGGGGCGAACATCGCTTTGTCAAGCGCAATGATCTTTCCAGAAACCGGGGTACTGCGACCGAAGGCAGCGCGATAGCGAGCGTTCTTGCCGTCAATAATGGCGATCGCAGCGCCGCTGGCGTTGGTCATCTCACACACCCGCTCAGCCACCAACTTCAGCGCATTCTGGAATTCCAAGCGGCGAAACTGAATTTGATGCTGTGTCTGTACGATTTTTGCCAGTGTCGATGTGTTATCCGGTAGTGGCGCGGGTAGGAGTGATTTCGCTTGCGGAGATGGATTCTGAACCGGATAGGGATCATCCTCAGCCTGCACTTGATCCCGCTTCACGCCGGGGCGCAACTCCAGTCTCCGCATCTCCTGGTTGTGCTCCTGGATCACGTAAGCGGCTTCCAGCAGCCTTCCGAGCGTCTGCTCGTCTGGAACTGGTTTGTGCTTCTCTTTAGACACAGTTCGGTATTCCACCGGCGCTATCACTCGTTGCCATCCGCAACCCGAACCTGGAATTGCCTATCTTAGTGCAACTCCAGCGCCAACCCGACGGATGAGAGCCAGTCAACAGACGGGTGTGGATCGGTCGCGGAAAGCGGGGTACGTTGGCCGCCCTTCAGGCACGTCTTTAATCTCTCAATAGTTTACCGCTGAGGCATCTCCGTTGCGAGAATTCTTGCCTGAGGGCATCCGTCACCTCTGAGCCAAGATCCCAGGCCGTGGTAACCAGCTATTGGTAATACCCCTCTGCAGAACTCTGCACATGGCGACAGACTTTCCTACTCGGCAGCAGGGGAGAGTTCTTGGTCTTCTCTCTTTCCGCTCAGGTAGAAGTAGACGGCCGGGGTGATGATCAGCGACAAAACCATCGAAATCAGAACGCCGCCGATGACCGCGATAGCGAGCGGTTGAAGCATCTGCGATCCGGCGCCGATGGCGAACGCCAGCGGCAGCATGCCCGCAACCGTTGCAAGTGCCGTCATCGCGATCGGCCGCAATCGCCGACGGGCCGCCAGCAGCATTGCTCGCTCGGCAGACTCACCCAATCCGCGCATCTTTTGATCGGCATCGAGCAGGAGAATTCCGTTCTTGGCCACGATGCCAATCACCATGATCATTCCCATGAAGGATGAGATGTTGAACGTCGTGCGCGTAATCAATAATGCGATAAAAACGCCCGACGTCGAAAGCAGAGCCGACGAGAGAATTGCGATAGGGGCGGCGAAGCTTCCGAATTCAAACAACAGGACGATAAACAGAAGCAGGATAGCGAGAATAAGCACGATCACCAGATCGTGGAACGAGCGCTGCTGTTCCGCATACGTTCCGCCGTAGACCACACGGATATTCGACGGCAATTGCAATCCAGCCACAACTTTCTGTACATCTGCCATGCCGCTGCCGAGACTCCGCCCCTCCAGTCGCGCGGTAACCGCGACGTCGCGCTGCAGATTCTCTCTGCGAATTTCCGTTTGTCCAGGGTTTTCAACCACGGTCGCGAGTGCTCCCAGCGTGGCTGTGTGCCCGGTACTGCTGACCAGCAGCGTGTTGCGCATGGCCTCCAGCGATGCCCGATTCGCAGCAGGGAAGCGCACCCTTAGCGTATAGGCGCGCTCGTTCGCGACCACCGGCGTAGGCGCGGGTTCTCCTTCGAGGATGGCCGCAGCATCGAGAGCCACTTCCTCGGCCGTAAATCCGGCACGGGCGGCCACACCGGGATCAACCTGAAATGTAACCGCGGGCCCACTGATCGTATTGTCGATTCCATTCAGAAGGTCCACAACTCCGGGGATCTTCCCGATGGCGTCTCCTACTTTAGGCGCCCATTCTTCCAGCAGCTTGGGATCCTGCGAAAACAGTTTGATCTCGATAGGCTGCGGAGCCGAAGTCAGGTCCCCGATCATGTCCTGCAGAACTTGAATCAGATCGATATCGAGGGCAGGCTCTTGTCTTTTGATATCCGCGCGTACGTCGGCCATGATTTCGTCGATGCCGCGGTCGCGCTTGGCATTGAGTTTGACCAATATGTCGCCGCTGTTGGCTTCTGTCACGGCTGCGAGCCCGAGTTGCAAACCAGTGCGCCGCGAAGTGCTCTCTACCTCAGGCATTTCGCGCAGCATCTGTTCAACGTGAGTGATGACCCGGTTGGTTTCCGCCAGAGAACTGCCCGCGGGCATGATGTAGTCGATAGTGAATCCACCTTCATCCATCTCCGGTAACAAATCCGAACCGGAGAAGGTGTAGCACACGTAGGAAATGACGACCAGAGCGGCGCTGAAGATGATCAGCAAGTACGGCCGCTCGAGAGCGCGGCGAAGCCAGCCTTCATGGAAGTTGACCACCTTTAGGAAGAACCCGCTGAGATGTTTTTCTTCGGCGGCCAGCAAATTCAGCGCAGCATCTTTGTCTTTGACTTCCGCCCCGTGCGGATGGGCCCCGGCCCGAGCCGACCCAGATTCTGCGTGGGGCCCTTCTTTGTCGTGCCGTCCCTTGATGAAGTATTGACTCAGTGTTGGAGTCCAGGTCACCGCGAGCGCCAAGGATGTCAGCAGCGAAACCGTCATGGTCAGGGCCAGAGCCCGAAAGAAAACTCCCGTGACGCCGGTGATGACGATCAATGGAATAAAGACCACCACAGGCGTTATGGTCGAACCGATCAGCGGGACGGTGATCTCTTTCAGTGCGCTCTGAATCGCCTCCAGCCGTCCCTGCCCAGCGTCGCGATGCAAAACGATGTTTTCGACTACGACGATTGCATCGTCGATCACCAGTCCCACGGCTGCGGCCAGCCCGCCCAGCGTCATCAGATCGAACGTCTCTCCCATTACCTTGAGGGCGATGAAGGTGACCATTACAGTGACGGGAATGACCAGGCCGGCGACCAGCGACGTTCCCCAGTCGCGCAGGAAGACAACCAGGATGATCGAAGCCAAAATCAGGCCGAGCAGGATGGCATCGCGGACGCTCTTGATCGAGTCGCTCACGATGACGGACTGATCGTAGAAGGGCTTGATGGTGATTCCCGGCGGCAGCGTCTTTCTGAGATTTTCAATTTCGTCGTGGACTTCCTGCGCAACCTCGACGGTATTCCCATCGGGTTGACGATTGATATTGAGCAGGACTGCGGGCTTGCCGTCTGCCGTCACCACGGTGTAGACGGGCTTCACACTCGTGCCGACGCTACCGATGTCTCCGATGCGAACCGGAATCCCAGTGGGCGTGTATTTGATCACCGCGTTTGCGATCTCTTCCGGCGTACGCACCTGACCGTTCACCAGGCCCAGATAGAGCTGGTGATTTCTCTCGATAAGCCCCGGCGAGTCAATGAGGTTTGTCCGCCGAACAGTTTCCAGGATGTCCGATACGGTCACACTTGCAGAGAGCAGCTTGGCTGGATCCGGAGTGATCTGGAACTCCGGCTCCTGTCCGCCCTGCACAATCACCGTCGAAACGCCTTCCAGACGGTTGAGCCGGGGCTTCATCTCGTAGGTCGCCATTTCCCACAGACGGGTTTGGGGCATCGTGTCTGAGGTAACGCTATAGCCGATGATAGGGAAACTAGCGAACGTCATGCGGTGTGCTTCGATCTTTGCCGTGGCCGGAAGTTCCGGCTGCACTCGTGAGATTGCCGCATTCACGTATTGCAGCGTCTGGAACATGTCGACGTCCCAGCGGAAGTAGAGATCGATTTCTGCGGAACCTCGGCTGGTAATGGAGCGCACAGTAAGCAACCCGGGGACGCTGTTGACCGCTTCTTCAATCGGTCGTGTGACTGTGACCATCATTTGGTCGATCGGCATCACACCGTTGTCGACGGCGACCAGCACGCGAGGAAAGTCCGTTGAGGGGAACACAGACACCGGGATGGTGAAAGCGAGGTAAGCCCCCAACAGGCCGAACGTCAAAATCAGGAAAATGACTGGTCTGGAATGGCGAGAAATCCAGTGCTGGCCCGAGCGGCCATCTTTCTCTAAGTTCACGCAGTCGCTCCGCAGGGATTACTTTTCATCGGATCCCTCAGTGGGAGCCTTCGATCCTCCGGCCGGTGGTTTGGCCTCTTCGGACGGAGCCTCGGCAGCCGCAATCTTGATCTTGGTCTTGTCCGGCAGTCCATAGGCGCCGTTGGAGATCACTTTCTCTCCTTCATTCACCCCCTCGATAAGCTGCACATCATCGCCGTTGCGAATGCCGACTTTTACCGGCTTCTGATGCGCAAGGCTATCGGAGCCGGCCAGCATCACAGCGGTCGTTCCATCCGGCGCGGTAAGTATCGAACTCACCGGTACGACTAGCGCATCTTTTACGGTTTTAGCTGTCATCGAAAGATGCACGCTGGTTCCGGGCTTCAGTTCGTGCTTGGGATTCTTAACCTCCAACCAGACTTCCACGGTCGTGCTATTCGGATCGAGGGCAGGACTTACCACCGTGACTTTGCCGTTGATCGGTTCCGAGAACCCTGGCACGGTGATGGTCCCTTTGTCGCCCACTTTGAGGGCCGCAGCTTCATCCTGCGGAATGTGCGCCTTGGCGATGACAGAGGAAATATCCATGACCGTGAGCAAGGGCGTGCCGGCTGCTGCCATCTCTCCCGGATAGAGCGGCCGATCGGTAATCACGCCGTTGATGGGGCTGCGAATTTCTGAGTAGCTCAGCTGTGCTTGCGCGCCCCGATATTTGCCCGCGGCAGAATCCCGCTGCCCCTCCGCAGCTTTGAGCTCCTGCTCCTTGCCGATCGCCATCAGCTTCTCGAGATGTTGTTTGGCGATATCGGATTGATTGCGGGCTTGAACAATGTCAACGCGCGATTGATCCAGTTCCTTTCGCGGCAAAGCGCCCTGCTCAAAAAGTTGTTGCCGGCTTTGAAAAACCTTCTCCTGCGCATCGAGCGCCTGCTGGGCCTGTTGCGCGTCCGCTTCGGCTTTCCGGATCTCCTCCGGCAAGTTGGCTGCCGTGGTCGTCTCGTAAACAGCCTGGGCCTGTTTGTAAGCGCCTTCGGTGTCCTGCGCGGCAGCGGACAAGTCGCGATTCTCCAGAACTGCCAAAACCTGACCTTTTTTTACCGGACTTCCGCGCTTTACGAGAAACTTCTGCACCGGTGCGCTGATCTTCGGAACGATCGCAGCTTGCTGCAGCGGGAATAAGATAGCTTGCGCTTCGACGGCGTGCTGAATCGTAGTCTTTTCGACGGGTGCTACCTGCACGGTGACAGTCGGTGGTTCGGGACGTTTTTCAGAAGAGCACGCGGTGCACAGGAGCCACGCAGCAGCGACAAACGTCCCTAACACTACGTGGCGGAAATCTTTGCGAATATGAATTCTCAAAGTGAGGATTTTGCGCCCGTTCATTCGTCTAGAAGTTTCCTGTCAAGGTCTGTAGATTCGCGACTGCGACCTTATATCGACTTTGTCCATCGTCATACGCGTTGCGAGTCTGCGTCAAAGTGTTCTGGGCATCGACCACTTCCAACACCGTTGACTCTCCCGCCTGGTACCGCATGGTAGTCAGGCGCATACTTTCGGCCGCCATTTCCGCAGAACTTGCGAGCGATTCCATTTCCGAGCGCGCGGTTTCCGCCTCGCTGTAGAACTGCCGCAAGTGACTCAGCAACTGTTTCTGCGCGAAATTCAGCTCGACATGCGCCTGATCGCGCCGCAGTTCCGCTTGTTTCAGTTTGCTGCGGTCGCTTCCCCAGCTGAAGATTGGAATCTGTAAAGTCGCCACTGTCGAGTAACCCAGGTTGCGCACGCCGTTAACCTTGACGGCAAATTGATTCGAATCGATTCCGTAGAAGTAATCCACGCTCAGTGATGGCAGCAGTCCGCCCCATGCAGCCGTGACTTCATGTCGCGATGCTTGGTAAGCGGCCAGCGCGGCGCGCAGATCTGGATTATTTTTCTTTCCGGCAGCTTCCGCTTCAGCAAATGTAGGCAGAGGCTCCGGGGTTTGCAGGTCGTCGACCACCGTAAAATTCTGGTTGAAATCCGGGAACAGCAACACCGCCAGATCCAGGCGGCTGCGCTCCATCGCAATTTGAGCTTCCTGTAAATCGCGCTCTTGCTGTTGCGATTGAATGTGCGCCTTGAGTACATCCGCGTGCGCGACCTCACCGCCAGCTTCCAGCTTCTGGCTGATGTCAAGGAATCTTGCTGCTTCCGCCGCAGCGCGCTGTATGTTCGCATACTTGCGTTGCGCCACCACCAAACCGTAGTAGGTCTGGGTGACGCTCACGACCAGGCCGCGGGTGGCCACATCCGCCTTGGCTCGGGCTTGTGCCAGCAGGGCAGAAGATCGACGGTAATCGGCGACGTTGGTGAGCGACAGGGCTTCGTGCGCATTCGCCTGGCTGATGTATTCATGTACGCCGTTGTTGGCGATGAACCGCGAAGTGGGGCAGCTAGCCGTCGGAGGTGGAGTCGGAGTCTGGCAGATCAACGGGAGCGGCCCGGTTCCCTGCGTATAGATGAACGAATTGTTGTAGCTAACATTCGGCAGCAGTCCGGCACGAGCTTGCACCCGGTCTTCGCGCGCTACGCCGAGATCAGTGACTACCGAGCGGTACTGTGGATCGTTCTGCCGTGCTCGCTGTAGCGCGTCCTGCAAAGTAATCGTCAGGGGCGCGCTCTGATTTTGGTCCACCGCTGCCACCTGTGCAAAACTCTGCCCCGAAGTCGCGATTAGAACCAAAGTGAAAATCAGGAGCGGCGAACATTGCCCGAAATGGGATTGCGAGCTCAAATGCTTCGTCCGGTCGTTTTTCTGAGACATCACAGTTCACCTCAGGATCAAAACTTGCCTTCGCGCTACTTAAAAGTCTATGAACCTAAAGGACCGACGATGGCTGCCGATCCCAGCCGCCGCCTCGTTCATCAGCGGGAGGTTTTGCAAGCCCGTTCGACCGTCAGGGGAGTTTTGAGACATCCGCACCACCAATGACCGGACCAAATTGAAACTGGCACAGCCTATCACGCGCTTCCTGAAAGCCACATGAAAGGTGCCAATTCAGATGCCTAAGTGGCATGCACCGAAGTACTTAGGTTCGCCGTATTTTTTGCGACGAAGAAATGGCGAAAGTCTTGCTTAAAGAAAGGTGAGTTCGTTCTTAAGTCACTCCGGAGGAAGCTATCATGATCAACCTGGAATCCGTAAAAGTTACACCACGTGACCAGCAAGTACTGAACCTGCTGGTTCAGGGCTGCAGCAACAAAGAAATCGCTGGTCAGCTCAACATTAGCCCACGCACCGTGAAGCAGCATTTGCGAACATTGTTTCTGCGTGCCGGTATCCGCGAAGGGCGGAAGCGCGTGAAGTTGGCAATCGCCATGTTCAGCAAAGAGGAGGCACAATCATGACTCCCCGGGAGCGCCTCACATCCAAAGAGATTCAAATTGCCATCCTGGTCTGGGAAGGGCTTACGAACCGCGAGATCGGCCGGATCGTCGGCACCAGCGAACAGGTGATCAAGAATCATCTTCGAAACACGTTCGACAAGCTCGGTGTTTGGAGCCGACTGGAGTTGGCCATGTACGTCGCCAGCCATGGTGGAAAGAACTGGCCGGATGCCGACCCCGTGCCTTCCCCTTATCCCCAAGCGGTGGGAGCTGACTAGAGGCGAACGATTGACAGTTCGTACGAGGCGAGGTCTCCCCGTCTCTCGTTGTAAACCGTACCGGATCTTGGCGCAGCGCGCGTTGGTTCAGCCAAACTCTGCAAAACTTTTCTGGTACGGTTCACCGTGGAGACGCCAACGTAAGCCATAACCCTAGTCGTGCCAGTAGTTTGCGAGATTTTAGTACGGTACTGGAATTGCTCAGCAAGGTGCGATCTCCAGAGACGGACTCGAGCTGCGAGCCAGCTTTCGCGATTCTGGGGCGAACCAGCGATGGCCTACAAAGAAATCTTCTGGATGGCGTGCGACTCGATCGAACAGCTGAGAGCTGAGTACGGTCCTTTCCACACCCGTGCCGAAGCCGAAGTCGAGGCCCGTAAGCTCAGTTTCGGATACTTGCTGCGTTACGAGCACATTCTGGGTGTGAACGAGGAAATTGAGGAGGTCCGCTGCATTTTCATCGAGTTGCCGGGAGCCGTTTCTGAAACGGCGGAAAACACTTCGGTGACCCTCCACACTCGGTGCGCCACCTGCGGGGAATCGGCCGCCCATGAGGCCGGGTGGCAAGCAGAGGTCTGGGCCGATATTCACGAATTTGAGCACTCACGCCACCGAGTCCGCCTCTTCGAACACGCCAGAGGCAAGGGTTTGAAGGAAATCGGCGACTGGCGAGGATAGGAAAGCAAAGCCGCAAGGAACCCTGAGGACCTACGGAATCAGTAGCGTGGGGGAGCCTACACCCTCAACGCCACGAGGGACGAAAATATAGATAGTTTTTCTGGATAAACTCTGTCCTCTCAGCGCAATTCATTTGGCGGTATTTATTTCTGCTGGGATAGCCCGCTAGCCGCAGCGCGATCCAGAAACCAGATCAGTTTGCCGTCCGTCGGCTGCACCAGTTTGGCAGGATACTGTTCTCCCATCACCTTCTCTTCCAATACCGCCTTCAGCACCGGTGCTTTGTCTGTGCCGCTGACCAGGAAGGCCACTGATCGAGCAGCGTTGAGCACGGGAAGGGTGAATGTTAGCCGGTGGGTCTTGAGCTTCTCCACCCAGTTCGCGATCACCAACCGGGATTTTTCCTGCAAACCCGCCGTCCCGGGAAAGAGCGATGCCGTGTGGCCGTCTGGGCCCATGCCGAGCAAAATCAGGTCGAACTTGGGAAGCTGGCCGGGCTCGAGCTGGAAAAACTTTCTTAGAGTGGATTCGTACTCTTTTGCAACGGATGCGGCATCCGGATTTTCGGCGGGAAATCGAAACACATTGCCGGGCGGCACGGGCACCTTCGACAGCATAGCTTCGTCCGCCATCCGATAGTTGCTGTCAGGATCGGTCGGGGAGACGTGCCGCTCATCACTCCAGAAAAAATACATCCGATCCCAAGGCAGGGCAGTGCGGGCGTTTGTAGCGAGGAGGTTGTAGAGGCTCTTGGGCGTCGATCCGCCAGATAAAGCGATCGTGAACCGGCCGCGTTCCGCAATCCCCTGATTGGCGAGCCGAACGACCTCTTCTGCGGCCGCGGCAAATAATTCCTGGGGAGTGGTGAGAACCCGTATCTCGACAGAGCAGCTCAAATCAGCCTCGAAAGCCCCGGACCGCCGCACAGCGCGCCGCTCCAAGCAGTCCGGCCTTTTCATTCGTCACTACGTGAACCGGCATGGCCTCTACCAGGGGTCGCATCCTGCCCTTGTCGAGAAAGGCTTCCATAAACAAAGATCCCTTAAGTCTGGGCAGGATCTTCGGGGAAATCCCTCCCGCTAAGAACAGGCCGCCAGTCGACATGATCTTCAGCCCCAGATTCGATGTCTCGGCGCCGTAGACAGCAATCCAGAGGTCCAGCGCTTTTCCCGCCAGCGAATCCTTGCCGCTCAACGCAGCCTGCGAAATCGCCGCTGCTGGATCACCCGCCTCCATTGCAGCGGAAAGTTCGGCCGATTTCTTTCCGCACCCACTGGCGCACAGAAACTCATATACGTTCACCAGTCCTGGCCCGGAGAGAATGCGCTCGTAACTCACGTGTCCGAATTTCGTCGCAAGGAATCGCAGCAGTTCAATCTGAAGGTCTCCTCGCGGAGCGAAATCGGTATGGCCGCCTTCACACGCAAAAACATGATGCCGGCTGCCATCCCAAAACAGTCCTGCTTCTCCTAAACCGGTACCCGGAGCTACGACCGCCTGATTTCCGGCAACCGAACCCGCTCCCGGATTGAGAGTGACAAGATCCTCAATTCCAAGGGCACCGATGCCCCAAGCGCTGGCTTCCAAGTCATTGATTAACAATGTGGCGGCGAGATGGATCTGATTGGCAAGAACGGACTGTTCAATGACCCATGGAAGATTGGAGGTTTCTACGCGTCCGTTGCGTACCGGGCCTGCGATTCCAAAGCATGCCGCCTCCGGACGTGTGCCCGACTCATCCAGGAACCGCGTTACGATTTCACCAAGCCCCCGATGGTCACGACTGGGAAAGACGCGTTCCGAGACTAACTGGAAGCGCCCATTCTGCGGTTGGAAGTAAGCCAGCCTGGCATTGGTCCCACCAATATCGCCGGCCAGAATCATTTTTCGAAGTTCCTCCAGCGGCGGCCGTCGCGTTCGATGAGTTCGTCGGCCTCCTTCGGTCCCCAGGTGCCGGAAGCGTAGTTGGGGAAATTGCGCGGCGGGAGGGCTTTCCAGAGATCGAGCACCGGATTCACCACCGACCAGCCCGCCTCCACCATGTCCGCGCGTTGAAATAGCGTTTGATCGCCGATCATGCAGTCGTGCAGCAGCCGTTCATAGCCTGTACTCGGCTGCTTTCCAAAGTATTCCTGATATTCGAAATTCATGTCCACCGTGCCGAGACGCATCACCGGGCCGGGAACTTTAGCGGCGAACTGCAGAGAGATACCTTCCTCGGGTTGAATGTGCAGCACCAATTGATTGGGCATCAGATGTTCGACTGGCGTGTCTCGGAACAGCACAAAAGGTGCTCGCCGAAACTGTATCACGATGTGGGTATTCCGGACCGGCATTCGCTTGCCCGTGCGCAGGTAGAAGGGAACATCAGCCCAACGCCAATTGTCGATCAACAACTTCATGGCACCAAAAGTTTCCGTCCGCGAGTCCGGGGGGACGTCGGGCTCGCTACGGTAGGCCGGAACCCGCTTGCCATCCTCGGTACCTTCACCGTACTGACCGCGAACCGTGCGGCTCAGGACTTCTTCGTCGCTCATTGGCTGGATAGCGTGAAGGATCTTCGCTTGCTCATCGCGCACCGCATTGGCATCGAAGGAAATGGGGGGCTCCATTGCGGTCAAGCTGATGAGTTGCATGATGTGATTGGGCACCATGTCGCGCAACGTACCCGCGTGATCAAAATAGCTGCCTCGTCCTTCTACACCAACCGTCTCGGCCACCGAGATTTGCACGTGATCGATGTAACGACGGTTCCATACTGGCTCGAAAATTCCGTTGGCAAAGCGGAAAGCCATAATGTTCTGCACGGTCTCTTTGCCTAGATAATGATCGATGCGATAAATCTGCGTTTCGTCGGCGACTTTTAATAATTCCTGGTTGAGGGCCTTGGCCGATTCCAGATCGTGACCGAAGGGTTTCTCGATGACAACGCGCCGCCAGTGATTGTTGCTCTGATCCATCAAGCCCGCAGCGGCAACCTTCTGCACGATCGGTCCAAAGAAATTCGGCGCAACCGCCAGGTAGTAGAAAAAGTTCTGATGGGTAGAGTGGGACTGATCGATCTTGGTTAGAGAGTCTTTGAGGCGTGAGTAAAGATTGTCGTCATCGAAATTTCCCTGAAGATAGTAAAAACGCTGCGAGAACCATTCCCATAGTTCGTCATCTACGCAGTCGCCGCAATATGTCTTGATGTCGTCATAGACCTTCTTGCGGAAATCTTCATCGGAATACTGCGCGCGTGCCACGCCCAGGACCGCGAACTCCCGCGACAGCAACCCCGCGCGAGCCAGGTTGTAAAGCGCAGGAATCAACATGCGCCCGGTCAGATCCCCGGCGGCGCCGAAGATGACCATCACGCACGGATCACTTTGCTTACCGATGCGTGGTGCTGGCGGCGCCGTTTTGGGCTGTTCTGCTAATTGAGCCATGAATAAGTCCTTTGTCGTTCGCAATTCTGGTTTGAAGTAGTCACCGATGAATGTGTACCAATGGCTCGCGCTGAAGGACTAATGATTTCCTTTTCCACCCGCTTCCACGTGCCCACCAAACTTCTGCCGCATCGCCGATAACATCTTCTCCGCGAACGTGTGTTCCTGGCGCGAGCGGAAGCGGACAAACAATGCCGCAGTCAGCACGTCGGCAGGAACGGCTTCATCGACAGCCGCCTGAATCGTCCACCGGCCTTCGCCGGAATCCTGCACGAAGCCTGTGTACTCGGACAGCGTCGGATTCTCGGCCAGGGCCATCGCCGTCAGATCCAGTAGCCAGGAACTGACCACGCTGCCGCGCCGCCATACTTCCGCGATGTCGGGCAAGTTCAGGTCGTAACGAATGTCTTCCGGCAACTCTTTGCTGTTCGCATTCTTGAAGATATCGAAGCCTTCCGCATAGGCCTGCATGAGGCCATACTCGATCCCGTTGTGTACCATTTTCACAAAATGTCCTGAGCCCGACGGTCCACAGTGAATGTAACCATCTTCAGCAGTGCCGCCGAGTTTCTCTCGTCCGGGAGTACGAGAAATATCACCCTTGCCGGGCGCCAAAGTCTTGAAGATCGGATCAAGTCTCTGCACGGCTTCTTTCGGCCCCCCAAGCATCATGCAGTAGCCACGCTCCAGGCCCCACACTCCCCCGCTAGTTCCCACGTCGATGTAATGGATGCCTTTCCCCTTGAGTTCTTTCGCCCGGCGCACATCGTCCTTGAAATAGGAATTGCCGCCGTCAATGATGGCGTCCCCAGCCTGCAAGTGCTGGGCAAGTTTTTGCACCGTCGCTTCAGTCGGACCGCCGGCCGGCACCATGATCCATATTGCGCGCGGCGGCGTGAGCTTGGCGACCAGATCCTCGAGCGATGCCGATCCCGTAGCACCCTCTGCACCCAACTGCTTCACGGCGTCGGGGCTAAGATCCGAGACCACCAGCGAATGCCCGCCGCGCATCAGCCGCCGGGTCATGTTCGCCCCCATCCGGCCGAGTCCAACCATTCCTAATTGCATGCCTTGCTCCTTGCTTTGTACATCTGTAGCGTCGGCTGTTGCGCGCGGGAGCCTGGCCCGCGAAGCCTGTTATTTACAAATTTAGAGGGCCTTCCGCACCGCGGCCTG
>DATEHP010000111.1:0-5444 GCA_035279505.1 Candidatus Sulfotelmatobacter sp.
CTCGACGACATTCGTGAGAAGCTGAAGAGCTTGCCGAAATACGAGCCAACCTTCAAAGTAGAAGTGAAAGACGAGCAGGGAACTGTAATCGCGGAAGTTGAAAAGTTGCTGTATGTGCGTAGGAAAGAAGCACAGTAGAAAGAGGACGTGCCTCTGTGACCTCTGTGGTGAGGGCATTTGAAGGGTTGAGGTGAGAAGGAAGAGTGTACATCCCCGAACACTTCCGCAACGAAGATCGCGCCACTGCGCTGGCGTTCATGCGCGCAAACCCATTCGTCATCCTCGTGTCGAACGCTGAGGAAGGCCCGTTTGCAACCCATGCTCCCGTGGTCGTCCGAGACTCGGCGGATCATCTGACGATCCGAGGGCACGTCGCCAAGGCCAACCCACACTGGCGCTATCTGCAAAAAGATCCGTCGTGCCTGATGATCTTTCACGGCCCGCACGCCTACATCTCGCCCTCAAACTACGACACGCGCGAAGTCGTTCCTACATGGAACTACGGCGCGGTACACGTCTACGGCAACGCGACAACCTACGCTGAACCAGACCAATTGCTGAACATGCTCCACGATCTGATTCCCACCTTCGACGCTACCTACGAAAAGCAGTGGGACACCTTGAGCGAGGCGTACCGCCAGCGCATGCTCAGCCACATCGTCGGTTTTGAAGTCGCCGTCACCAGACTCGAAGCCAAGTTCAAGCTTAGCCAGAACCGCACCCGAAACGAGCAACAACACATCATCGATTCCCTGAGCGATGCCTCCGACACGGCGGTTTCCGGCACCGCCCGCCTGATGTGCGAACATGGACTGGGCCTGAAGAAAGAGAGATCCTGAGCCGTAGTGCGGTGCGGGCATTCTGCCCCGCGAACGCTAACGATGAGTAAGAAACGCAAGAATTCAACGGACCAGCCGCTCAAAGGCGTGCGCGTACTCGTAGGCAGAGCCCGCCATCAAGCCGGAGCGCTCTCCGCCGAACTCCGCAAACGTGGCGCCCAGGTTCTGGAGATACCCTTCATCGAAATCCGCAAGCCCCGATCGTTTCGTACCCTTGATTCGGCGCTGAAGAATCTCGAGACGTACGACTGGCTGATCCTGACCAGCGTCAACGGTGTCGAAGCGATGTGGGCGCGGGTTGAGAAGGCAGTGCGGAGATCAACGATGTCGGAATCACCGTGGAAAAGCGGCCTTTCTGGGCCGCGTTTGGCGAACCAACCGTCACGGGCTTTGGCCCCTGGACTGCGCATCGCGGCTATCGGCCCCGCCACGAAGAAAGCCATCGAACAACGAGGGGTGAAGGTCGACGTCATGCCTAAGGAATACGTCGCCGAATCCGTGGTCCGCAGTCTAAAAAGGAAAGTAAAAGGGAAGCGCGTTCTGCTGGTGCGCGCCAAGGTGGCGCGTGACGTCATTCCCCGCGAGTTGCGAAAAGCGGGAGCTCGGATGGATGTTATCGAAGCCTATGAAACCGTGGTCCCGGAAAGTTCGCGCCGCCGTCTGCACGTCGCGCTTAAGAATCCCAGGAAGCGACCCGACGTGGTGACCTTCACCAGTTCTTCGACAGTGAAGAATTTCGTGGAACTGCTTGGCTCACGGCCCAAGTCGAGAGTGCTCGATGGAGTTCAGTTGGCCTCGATCGGCCCCGTCACGTCCGCTACGCTTCGCCAACTCGGCCTTCCGGTGGACATCGCGGCCAGGGAGTTCACCATCCCTGGCCTCGTCACCGCTATCGTCGATGTCATCACGGCGTCCCGCGGCGGCAAGCCCTGAGCTTACTGACCGGAGGTCCGTTCCGCCTGTTGCTGTTTCGGAGCGATCTTCTCCGCTTCTTTCAGATGCTGTCTTAATGTGGGAAGCGTCTGCTGTGCAAAGCTTTTCACCGTCGGATCCTTCGCTGTCTTGCTCTCGTGCTCGAACTCGGCGACGTCCTTCTGGTGATCTTTGACCATGTCGCTCATGTAGGCCTTATCAAACTGTTCGCCGGAAAGTTTCTCCAGACGCGCCTTGGTAGCTTTATCTTTTGCGCTGGGCGCCTGCGGCAGATCGATATGCTCTTGCGCCGCCACCTGCTTCAGTTGGTCGTTAGCCTTGCTGTGATCGTCGACCATTCTCTGGCCGAACTTCTTGACTTCTTCACTCGATGCTTTCTGAACGGCAAGCTGTCCCAGTTCGACTTCTGCTAGCCCGCCGCGAGCGGCTTTCTTGACGAACGCGGTGTCGGTGGTTGTAGTACCCGCCGATTCTTTGGATGACATACTCTTGCCTTCCTGTGCCCCAGCCGCCAGCGTCATCGCAGCCCCAAATGAAAATACGAATAGTGTGCTCAAAAAACGTCTCATAGGAAACTCCGTTGTGAGGAATATTTATGATTCGAGCGTAGGCGGAGGAGCCATGGCCTGCCATCAGGAGATAACTGCACGAACTGCCTTCAGAAGCTGTAAGGATCCGCCCGCATCCCGCGTTTCCCCGCCTTTTCTTTTCAGCACTTTGCCGGGAAAAGCTTGTAGGACGCTGAAACGAATCGTGCTGTGCGTGGCTACTTCTTCTTGTGCTGATCGAACCAGTCCGAAACGTAGAGAATCTTGGCGATCTGGTGGCTCGGCCGTGCACTCAGTCCGTGCGGCTCTCCCGGGAAACGCACCAGTACAGACTCCACCTTGCGAAGCTTCAGAGCGGCGTAATACTGTTCCGCTTCTGAGATCGGGGTGCGGAAATCGTCTTCACCTGTCGCTAGTAGCGTCGGCGTTGTAACCTTGTCGACGTAAGAGAGCACCGACCGCTTCACATACTCGTCCGACTTCTCCCACGGCGGCCCGGAAAACCAATACAGTGTTCCGAACGACGGTAGATCCGACGTCAGCGCCCAACTGTACCAGTTGATGACCGGATACAGACTCGCGGCTGCACGGAAGCGGGTCGTGCGGTCGATCATCCAACAGGTGAGCACACCGCCTCCAGACCCGCCGGTGACAAACAGATTGTCAGAGTCGATGTAGCCCTTCGCAATCAGCGCGTCCACACCGGAGTTCAAGTCGAAGAAGTCGTCGCCGGGATTGGCGTGGTGAATCAGGTTCGCGAACTCTTCACCATAGCTGGTGCTGCCGCGCGGATTGATGTACAACACCACGAACCCTTTGGCCGCCCAGATCTGCTTATTGGTATCGAAGCGATCTCCATAGTTGGCGAAGGGGCCGCCATGAATCTCCAGAATCAACGGATACTTCGTCGCCGGATCAAAGTCCGGAGGCTTGACGATCCATCCTTCCACCTTTCGCTTGTCGACCGATGATTCGAACCAGAATTCCTCAACCGCGCCCAGCTTCTTCTGCATGAACAGCTGCTGGTTCATCGCGGTGATTACGTGTGTCTTCGACTCCGCAATAGATCCCACCGCGATATCTCCCGCGTCGGAGGGCGTGCCATACGACACAGCGAGAGTCCCATTCTTCGCCGTTGTGAATGAGGCTCCTCCTGAATAACTGGAGCCGCCGCTGCCTACATGCGCCGCGAGATCCTTGACCTTCCCGTCCAGCGAGTAGAAGGCAAGCTTCGTATCGCCTTGGTCGTCGTACATGAAGTAGATGCCGCTGCCGTCTGGCGCCCATCGCGGCTCTTCCACGTCGCGATCCAGTTGCGGCGTCGCGACGTGGGGATTGCTGCCGTCGCGATTCATCAAATAAAGATGCGTCGTCTGATGACCCTGGTAGCGATCGTCGAAGCCCACGTAAGCAATGGTCTTTCCATCGGGCGCTACCGCGGGAGAGTTGTCAGGGCCTTTGCGGGTCGTCAAGGGCCTTACCGTTCCGTCGGCAAGCGATAGCTCGTAGATTTCGGTGTTCAGCGGATCGTATTCGTAATCCGGATGCAGGTTCGCCGAGAAGATCAGATACTTGCCATCCGGAGTCCAAGCGGCGCGGCCTCCGCCAAGGGTTCCTTCAAAGCCGCCGTAGGGGAAGTTGCCGCTGGTCAGCTGTCGTGGCGCGCCGCCATCGGCTGACACGACGAACCGCTGCATGAAGCCGGCCTTCAAGTATCCGCGGCCATTGAAGCGATAGATCAGGCGGTCGTATGCCTTCGGGGGGTCGGCCCATTTTGCGCCCTCCGGGGCCTTCGGCAAATTCGCAATCTTGGCGGGTTCCGACGGAACCAGCATCGAAAACGAAATCAACTTGCCGTCGGGCGACCACACCAGTTCCGTTGGGCCGTTCTCCAGATTCGTCAGCTCCGCCGTTTGTCCGTTGTCCATCCAGCGCACATAGATTTGCGGCTTGCCGTCACGATCGGAGATGTATGCGACGCGCGTTCCATCCGGCGACCAGCGCGGCGAGCTGTCGCTGTAGTTGCCGTTGGTCAGGCCCCGATTGTCGCTGCCGTCAGCGTTGATTATCCACAGGTTCGATTCCCGCTTGTCATTCATCACGTCGCTGAACTGCCGCACGTAGACGATGCGTTTTCCGTCGGGGGAAATCTGCGGATCGACCGCATACTGCAGGCTGAAGACGTCCATCGCCGTCAGCCGGTCGGACCTTTCCTGGCTCTTGTCTTCTTTCGTGTCTTGAGCGAGGGAAGGGATTACGCACGCGAGCAGCATGAAAGCGACGAGAGTCAATCGGGAACTGAGACGCATAGCGGGCTCCGGGAAGTGGGTTGGAAATCGCGGGAAGTGTACCGCAGGGAAGCGGGGACGACCAAATGTCATAAGCTGCTCAGCAGGTGTAGAGACGGACGCCTTCGTCCGTCCCGCGAGCGCAAGCGAGCGTGGGTGCGGATACGCATTCGATCGAAACCGTGAGAGACTTCTTAGACAATCCCCAGGAGTGTTCGATGACCACGGAAACCCCTATCCCCGACTCGCCGGAATGCTGGCCTGCATTTCGGCTCGCTGACTGGAAAGATACTTACGCCACGCTGCACATGTGGACGCAGATCGTCGGCAAGATTCGCCTTCAGCTGACGCCGAGAGTGAACCATTGGTGGAATGTGCCGCTTTATGTCAGTTCACGCGGGCTCAGCACTTCGATCATTCCGTATGGAAATCGCCACTTCGAGATGGAGTTCGATTTCCTCGAGAACAAGCTGATGATTCGCACCACGGACCCAAAGGCCGCGTCCGTCGCTCTCGCGCCACGTTCGGTGGCCGATTTCTATCATGAAGTTATGTCCACGCTGCGCGCGCTCGGCATCGAGGTGAAGATCTGGAAGATGCCGGTCGAAGTGGCGGATGCTACCCCTTTCGACGAGGATAAGGTGCATGCTGCCTACGATGGTGAATACGTCCGGCGCCTATGGCGAATTTTGCTATCGGTGGACGAAGTCTTCCAGGTCTTCCGCTCGCGTTTCGTGGGGAAATCCAGTCCAGTGCATTTTTTCTGGGGCAGCTTTGATCTGGCGGTCACGCGTTTTTCTGGACGACGCGCGCCCCAGCGCGATGATCCCGACCCC
>DATEHP010000112.1:0-9386 GCA_035279505.1 Candidatus Sulfotelmatobacter sp.
ATCTTTTGTGACCTCTACACTTAGATTGTGCCTCTGGCGGGAGAAACGTGCAAGAGAATCCTGCCGGGCCCTTTCCGGCGTCCCCGGCGCAAACCCCGTGCCCCTCAAGGGTTTTGGCCGGAGACTCCATTCATTCAACCGTCCCGGACCCAGTCCGGGGAGATATAGAGGGGTCCTAACTTGCCCTAGGCGCAGTGTTCCGTTAGAAAAATCACTTCGAGTTATCGCGACTGGTGTGGAGTGTCGGGCGCGAAACTGTCTGCCCTTCAAACTCGTGCTCTTGTGCTGTTGCGGCCGGGCTATACATTTCCGGCAGAAAAGAACGGCGCTCCGGAAATCCGCGTATATGTTGCTGTTTAAAAGTGCCAGACAATGCCGCCGCCGACGAAAATATTGTGTTGGCGGCTCTTGCCGGTGTTCACATTCAGGTCCGGCACACCCGACCAGAAGTCTCGAGCTTCACCGCGCACGGTGAATCGTCTGGTGAGCTTCACATCGAGTCCGACGCCTGCTTGCAGTACGCCTGTGGTAGTACCTGTTTTGCCCGGGTTTACTCCTCCGAACTCAAGCTTGGAACCCTCACTGAAATGGCCGAACCCACCACCAAAGCTGACCCAAGGAGAGACTGCCGTTAAGGGAAACAAATTCACCCGTGCGGAGGGGGTCAAAAAGTAAGATGAAAACTTTTCTGGGATCAGGTTCTGCGCGGCGTGCAGATCTTCGTCGGCGTTCAATACAAAGGGGACTTCCGCGGCGATGGACCAGACATTTCCGCCCATGAGCTGCCGAGCATAATCTATCTCGAAGGTTAATCCTTTGCCGAAGCGCAGGTTGGGATCATAAGAAGGAGCACCCTGGATGCCCTGATCGGCGATAAACGTGCGCCCAAGCATCCCGGACAGTTCGTTCCTTTGCGCTCCGCCCCGCTCGCTTTGCGCTGCGCCCTGCGCCACGAAGGTACAAATTGCCACCATAGTGCCGATGGTGAGGTGTTTCAGCGACATTTCTCCTCCCGCCCTCTGTTCGTTGCGAAGCCATTTTCGGCCGAGGTAGCCAGAACTATTTTCCCCGCGCGTCGTTTCTCACAATGTTCCTCCGTTGGACTTCCGAATAGCGAGGTTCGTGGTTAGGTTGATGAGGAATCCAATTATATTGATTGCGCCAACGAGTCGCCATTGTCAACTGGAATTCGACGGCCTCCACTTCCTTCGTCCCCGGCGTCGCGAGACCGCCCGCGCTTGGATAACTTAGCCAAAGGCCTGGTAGCAGCCAACCCGCATAGCACATAGAACATCGCAGCATTCGCCGGGATTTGCAAATTGAAATCCACGAAGCTATGAAGCAGAAGTCCGGTGCACCCCAGCAAAGCGGCCAGGGAGACCGCGCCGTCCCATTTGAATTCCCAACGGCGAGAAGTCGGTAATCCGTATTTGTACAGGCGAGTGAGAAACCACAGCATCAGCCCGAAGCCGATGAGGCCGGTCTCCACCAGCAGCTGCGCATAGTCGTTATGCGCTTCATTCACGAACAGATTTGTGTAGAAGCTGCGGTAACCAGGGTAGACGGTGGGGAAAGTTCCCAGGCCCCACCCTAACACTGGCCGGTGGGAGAACATTCTCAAGCAGTCCTTCGTGATTTTCAAACGCATGTCAGGGCCCAGATTTCCAAGTCGCCCCAGAACTTGCACTTTGCCTAGAAAAACTAGAAAAACGAGGACCAATACGCACACTGCGGCGACGCCGAGTGCAACACGAGGATTCCTCCTCTGCACCAGAGTCAGGGTGGCAAACACGACAATTTCGAGGACCAGAGAAAGCATTCCGCCACGCGATCCGGACAGAAAGATTGTGCTGGCCATCAATACGGCGCAGAAGCCGACCAAGACCCGCTTTCCGCCGCTTAGCAGATGACCCATACTAGCCACCAAGGGAAACGGCACTAGCATCTCCATCAGGCCTGCATAGTGGTCGTGGTTGACGTAACTTCCGTAGATTGAACCATTGAATCGTGGAGTGTAGACCCAGAAGAACTTGCCGTTAGACGTCAGTTCCTGAGCTAATGCGAAAAAGGCATAAAGCACTCCGAAAACAATCAGCACCATTGCAAATTTCTGCCGAGCATCCTCTTCCCGCACGCATTCTGCCGCAATGAGCAGGACAATCCCGTACGAGACGTACTGAAGTACTTCGTATCTGGTAATGTAACCGTAGGCTGAGGTACGCAGGCCGACCTGCGCGAGGAGGAGCAGGCAAAAGAACAGGGCTGGGAGGTACAGAGGGTTTTTTGACAACTTCACCTGCCCAGAACCTACTTGCCTTCCCGCCCAAATAAGGAAAAGGACGGCCGCGCCCGTCTCGAACGCGAACGTCGACCACTCCTCGACTGCACCGAACGCCAAGACCGCGAAAATCAGGATAGCGCACAAGCCGAGAACGATCACCCATCGCAGGATTCCTGACTCGCGACCGCGATCCAGATCAATGGAATCAGCGCTGTCGACAACCACATACGATGCGATCTTCAACGTCCCAATCCTTGGTTGTTTGTCTCCACGAGTTTGACATCATCGATCCAGAGTTTGCCCCGGATCAGGGGTGCTGCAGGCTCGCGAATCACCTTTAGGAACAGCAGATTCGTGCCCGGCCCGGTATGAAATCGTGCTTGTTGCCTATGCCAGGGATTGGTGCCCAGTAAATCATCGGTGAGGACATAAGGCACGGTGATGGTGTAGGCGTCCGTGATCGCAAAGCGCGGACCGCTGGCACTATCGATGTCCTGGGTCCTGGATTCGGCGCTGAACTCGTAGTCTGTGTCGGGCTTCACGGGGATCAACTGAGCAATTCCTGCATCCGGGGCGCTTCGTCCATCGAAGGTTACAGAAAGGGATCGGGTTCCGCCGTAAAACCGATCCGTGTCTAGTGCCAAGGCAGCATGCGGGTTCGACTCATACCACCAGTCAAATCCACCGTTCAGCAAGTTCTCCTCGAACCCGCCATTTACGATCAGGTTTTCACGAGAAGGGAGATACGGCTGAATCTCTTTGTCAACTTGGGCCAGCTGCTGCCAGGCAGTATTAGCGGCTGTGACCTCTTGCTTGGCGAGCAGTAACTGAAAATACGGAAACGCGAGCTTTGGGGGGAAAGGTTGCCGCAACCCGATCAAATGATCCCAGGCATTTTCTGCGGCCACAACTTCCTGTTTAAGAACAAGCAAACGTAGAAACGACAAGTAGAGATCGTTTCTTCGGGGTAGCGCTTGGTCAAACATTTGATTCGCATCTCCCGTGGCTCGCCAGCAGATCTGAAGCGTCGAGTCAACCGCATCCGGATCATTTGCCAGGACCGTACGGAAACAGGGAAGTGCCTTGCCAAGATTCCCCTGGATCAAGAAGAAGTTGGCTGCCGCCCACGCGACATTTGGTGTTGTGGCGTCCGCTTCCACCGCCTGTTCCACGCTTTGTGCCTGCTCGTCGGTGTGCCCTGCTACGTGATAGGCGCTTGCCAAGTCTAACCAGTATTGCGATTCGTAGGGATTCAGCTGCACGGCTATTCGAAAATCCGAAATTGCTTCGTCTAGACTCGCACCGGATAGAGCAAGATACCGGCCAAGAAGTGCGCGATATTCCGCGTTCGATGGTTCCAGCCGGATAGCTCTTTGGATATCCGGCAAGTCGGTTTTCTTGGCGAGATGGGCTGCGAGGTACGTTCGCCCGGCGAACAGCAGATAGAATCCGATGACAATCAAGCAGGCCGCCGAAACACCAAATCTTCGAAGTGGGGACTGGAGTTCAATCTGCATTTGACTCTGTACCGGTAGAGGCGATGATATCTTGGCGAACTCCCGACTCGTCCGTGCAAGTATCAGGGAATCACGTCAAGAGACCTTGCTGACTGTATCTGTCGGTTGATCTTCCCGGGACTCCTCATGGTAGTAGTGTTTGGAGTAACGACCGCCGTAGTAGTAGTACGACTCGGCGGAATCCAAAGTGAGTGCGTTTAGGACAATACCCATAACTCTGGCGTTGACCTGCAACAGCAGCTCACAAGCGCGCCGAAGAGCAAGTTTTGTGGTCTTTCCCGCCCTTGCCACCAAGATGACTCGGTCCGCCTCAGGAGACAAGATCACCGCGTCGGTCACGGATAAGCATGGAGGCGTGTCAATGATGACGTGGTCAAACTCAGTCCGCCAGCGCGCGATGTGATCCTTCATGACCGTCGAACCAAGCAACTCGGCAGGCTGGGGTGGAATTGGACCCGCCGGCAAAATCCATAAGTTTGGCACATCAGTAAAGGGAATGATCACGTCTTCGCATTTTTCACCTCCGCTGATGAGCGTGCTTAGACCTCCGCGGGATCGAAAACCAAACAGTTTATCAATCCCGGGGCGACGTAGGTCCGCATCGATCAGTAATACGCGACTCCCGCGCTGCGCCAACACCAGCGCTGAATTTGCACTAATCGTAGTCTTTCCCTCTTGCGGCAAAGCACTCGTGATGAGGATCACTTTCGGTGGAGCACCATACGAAGAGAGCAGAATCGAAGTTCGCAGGGATCGGAACGCCTCGGCTGCTTCTGACTTTGGCCGTGCATAAGTGATGAGAGTGGGTGATTCAGACGTTTCGGACTGGATCGACGCAGCCTTCAGCCGTTTACGCAAGGAGCCGTTACTCGAAAACTGAAGCGGTATCGTCCCCAGTGGTGGCAAGCTCGAAATCGCGCCAATCTCTTCCAGAGTCCTGATGCTTGTGTCCAGACTCTCCAGCACGAATGCGAGTCCAATACCGCAGGCCAAGCCAAGCAAAAGGCCGAGCTCGATGTTCCGGGGCACGTTCGGTTTGATCGGACTCGTCGGAGTCCGCGCGACGTCTACAACACGGATGTTGCTCGATCTCAGACCGGCACTAACCCCTGCTTCTTTTAGACGCTGAAGGAGATCCTGGTACAGCTGTCGGTTTGCCTCAGCATCGCGTTTAAGAACAGAGTACTCAATCGCACTTTCGTTGAGTTGGTTAGCCTCCTGCTTCTGCTGGTTGAAGGCGGTTATGAGCAGATTTTCCCGCTGAAGTGCGGCCAAGTACTCATCGCGGATCCCCCGCTGCATTCTCGCTTCTTCAGATGCGATTTCTGCTCTTACCTGTTTGATCTGATTACTTAGTTCGGCGACCTTAGGGTACCCGGTCCCGAATTGGGTCGTAACCTGTGCGCGTTGAGTATTAAGCTCAGCTTCTTTTTCTCGCAACCTATCCAGCATGCTGCTCGCCCCTTCACGGGACGGCGTCGAGACTGCCTCAGGGTTCCCATCCACAGCGAGTCTGTAATTGGACTCCTTCTGAATGCGATCTGTTTGTGCCGCTGTAAGCTCCCTGTTCAGTTCGTCCAGTTTGGCCGTTACTATGTTTTGCTTCTCATCCACCCCCAAAATGCTGTGATCTTTCTGGTAGCGGACAAGCTTTTCCTCGGAGGTCTGGACTTTCCTCTGCAGATCCGCAAGCTCCGTCGAAAGCCAATCCGAGGTTTGGGTGACAGCCTCGTATTTTGTCTTGAAGTTTTCCTCGGTGAACGTTCTCACCAATGTATTGACGATTTCGGTGGCCAGTCGAGGGTCTGGGTCCGTGTAGCTGATTTGTACGAGCCGGGAATTTGGAATCAATTGGACGCTCAATCCGCCACGAAATCTGCCGAGCAGGCCCACCGCTGCCGCCGGATCGGGCTGCATGCTCGAAACTTGAAGCGAGTCTCCAGTTCGCTGCGGCGTTACAGTCGTAAACTTGGGGTTCTGGTCCAGGCGCATAGCCTCGATCACCTTCATGGCCAGAGCATCGCTGCGAAGAATCGCGGCTTGGGTCTCCAGAGTTACGTCGTATTGGTAGTCAGGCGAACTGTCCTCTAGGCCCTTGAATCCCAAGGCATTCGGATTTTCTGGAAAGATCGCCACTTTCGATGTTGCCTGATACAGCGGAGTCGTCCTGAGCGTGGCAATTACGGCGAGGGCAAAAATGATGCTGGCAGCGGCCAGGACTGTCCATCGCCGCTTCTTAAGAATCCTCCAGTAGTGCAGGAGAGGGTTTGGTTCTTCAGCAAGAAAGTGGTGTGGAAGGTGGTGACCGTTTTCAAAGACAGGAAGTTCGATCGGTTCTAACGCTTCAGGCTCCCCGGAGCCGTTGCGTTTTGGCTGCAAATCCATCAATTAAACCCCAGGAATCCCGCTAGTGGCATTATCACGCCCCTGCGAACCGACGTTGTCTTAAGAATAGGCGAATTTTAACACTTTTCTCTCCACTTTCTTGGCGCAACTTTAAACACCTTATTAGCAAGCTCGTTATGTTCTTTATCCGTGAATCGTGTCCTTGCGGTGCGAGAATGACAGTGACCTCGGAGCAGCGGAAGGCGTCGGAGATGGCAGCAGGTTCGTCGAATTCGACGAATTTCTGGCTGCGAGGCGTTTCTCGGGACAGTGTGATGGTTCATGGCTTAAGCCATATCAAGCCATGATCTGTGTAAGATGAAGCCCTCACTTTGCCGCATGCCTTGATGGCTTTTCTGCCAGTCCTTTGTGCGGGCGCGAATTGCGACCAGACACCTTTCGATACCCTTCCTGAGTCTCGCAGTGGCCGTTCCACCCTCGCCAGGCGCTTCTCGAAACTCCGTTTTTTCGAGCACCCGGAGCTGCAGGTGCATCAGAGGGGCTAGGCCCGCCGCGATCCGGGTGTGCAGCTTGCCGGCATAGACATCGGAGATCAACTCGGGCGACGGCGTCTCGGATAGCCATTGCGTTGTCCATGTTGGATAACGGACCTACCCGCGAATTGCCCTCACGTCAGCCCGAACTCCCGCTTTCAGGCGCTGTCTGGCGCCGGTTCAACTTTTTCTTGCATTTCTTCCGTAGCACTTGCCTTTCGGTTCTCCATGATCCCCGCTCTCATCAGCCGCTCGAGTTTTCCGAGGCGCTTCTCGATCTCGGCCTTTTCAAGCACTCTGAGCTGAAGGTGCATCAGAGGGGCCAGGCCCGCTTCAATCCGCGGGTGCAGCTTGCCCAAATAGACATCGGAGAGCAGTCGGGCGACGGTGTCTCGGATAGCCATTGCGTTGTCCATGTTGGGCAGCGGATCCAAGCCAACCCGAATATCGCCTTTCTTCTTCCCGCCAATCCGGCCTAGCTCCACGGCCTTGTTGGATTAGCGTGAAAGAAGCACAATCCGCCCTCGGTGGCGGCGGCGCGGCACGGCTTGCCCTTCTTTGTCAGGGCTTGGCAGGGTGAATTAGAGGTCTTCAGGGTCATCTTCTTCTTCTAGTTCTAGCATTCGTTGGCGGTCACGAGCCAGACGGCGCTCGTATTCCCGCACCAGTTCGGTGAGCCCTCGCGATCGCTTTTCGACGTCTCCGTTCTTGCCGAGTATCCGGACCTCCATACTCTGTATCTTTCCGAGCCGACGACATCCATGGACTGGACACGTTTGGTTCATTTCAGCCTGGAAGTACTCCGGTGTAGCAGCCAATGTGAAGTTCCTGCAATTGCATGTGCCGGGCGACTCCCGCCTTTTGATTTCGGCCAGCTGCTGCTCAAGTTTTTCGAGCCGTTTCCGCAGGTTTCCTGGCATGGTTTCGGTCCGTGACGAACGCCCGGCGAGGAACGAGGGTGCTCATGAGAACCATCGTAGATCACTGGGTGCAGAGGGAACGGCCGAAACGCGCGGCACTAGTTAACGCAACCGAAACTGTGCTTCGTTCGGCTTGTCGGCAATGTCACGTTGTTGATTTGAAGGGAACACTCTGTCCGGCGATTCTCCCCCTCGAGGCTTTGGCGGTGCTACCATCACCCCTGTGAAGAAACGCCCCCCACGTTTTGTACGACGGAAGCTGGTGACTGCGGTTAGGAAAGCGATCACGTCTTACTATACCCAGCAAGAACAACTCGAGGTCGGACGTGCTGCAAAAGTTCAAGGGATCAGCATGAGCAGTTTCGTCGCGTCTGCAGCCCTTAGAGAAGCCCGCCGAATCAATCGACCGTAAGTCCTCTCACCTTGTGCTCAGCCGAGACCCTATTCTAGCTCGAAGATTTTTTTGTGTGTACATCACAATTATACACTATAATTATAATGTACAGTATGCCAGGAGATCTCGATGAACTCAAAAAGTCTTGCTCGCCGGAATGTGCTCTATGCGAAAAGGCGATGGGGATCACTAATCGAACGGCGCAGTATGGATGCGCTAAGAGAGTACTCGGAGCAGTTCCAGTTCTCGCTTGCAAACGGAGACCTTCTGCTTCTCGACACGGGATGGTATGTAACTCATTCTGGCTTGACCCGTCTTGCCCGAAGGAACCGCTGCGCCGGCATCAACGTCGAAACTGTTCCCCAGTTCTCAGATCCCGCCATTTCACAATGGGCGTTCAAAGCGACTGTCTTCAGGACACGGGCGTGCAAGGGGTTTGTGGGCTATGGCGATGCTAACCCTTCCAATGTTTCCAGTGCAGTTCACGGTGCCGAGATGCGCGTTGCCGAGACGCGCGCAGTGAATCGCGCTTTGCGTAAAGCCTACGGAATCGGCATCTGCTCGGTCGAAGAGGTCGGGTCTGTTGCAGAACCTGCCCAATCGTCTCGCGACTCTAAGAAGCTTCCTCCACAACCTGCTAACGGGAACGGCGGCGGTCGTACCGTCCGGGATCGACTCTGCCAAGTCATTCGCCAGCATCAGCTCGATCCTAACCTTGTGAAGGCTTATGCGACGGACTTCTGCGGTGCCAAAACCCTGCGTGATGCTACTCGGGAACAGGTCGAGAATTTCGTCGCTCACCTGGCTGACTGGGCTGAGAAGGACCGTGATGCACTGCTCTGTCAGCTCAACAGCTATCTCGGCCAGAAAGAAGGTGCCGCATGAAACGCCAGATCACAGGCTTATACGCTGCCGATCGGTGTGCCACTGACCAGATCCCCGACGGAGTGTTCCTGGTTCGGGTGCAACGAGTCCAGTTTCGGCGCCAGGCCCCAAAGCCCTACTACACGCTGGCTCTGGCAATTGTTGAGCCCAGTCGATTTTCTGGCCGTACCCTCTCGAGCCGGCTCTATTGCAATCCGAAAGCTCTGTGGAAGCTGAACTGGTTTCTGAGCGACTTCGGTTATGACACCGAACTGCTCGGACGCGACGAAGTGGACGAGACACAACTTGTGGGTCTAAAGGGTGTGGTCAAGATCAGTCACATCGTTTTCAACGGTTCTTCCTGGCTCCGGCTCGATGGCTTTGCTCCCCCCGGGCGTTGGCAAGAACTCTCCCCCGCAAACCTGGACAACCCGCAGGTGGCCTGATGACGTACAGCTACACCCAGATCAGCCAATACCTCAACTGCCCGCGGCGCTATCGGCATCGCTATCTTGACGGGTGGAAGGAGAA
>DATEHP010000113.1:0-43168 GCA_035279505.1 Candidatus Sulfotelmatobacter sp.
AGCGAGTTTGGGTGCGTGCTTCAACCATTTCGGCTCCATGTATTCGAGCAGGCCCTCGCGTCCACCCTCTCGTCCGTACCCGCTTTCGCGATATCCGCCAAAGCCGCAAGCAGCATCGAACAAGTTCGTGCAGTTCACCCAGACGACTCCGGCTTTCAATTGCGCCGCGACATGCAGCGCAACGTTGATGTTTTCGCTCCAAACGCACGAGGCCAGTCCATACACCGTGTTGTTGGCGAGCTCTACAGCCTCTGTTGGTGTGCGGAACGTCATTGCGGCGAGCACTGGACCGAAGATTTCCTGTTGCGCGACGATCGACGTAGGATGCACATTGCTCAAAATTGTCGGTGGAAAGTAAAACCCGCGCGAAGGCAGTGTGACTTGCGGCTGCCAACAGGTTGCTCCCTCCGCCACCCCTTGAGCCACCATGCGCTGGATTCGTTCCAGCTGCACGCGCGCCACAATGGCTCCAATATCAATCGCCTTATCCAGCGGTGGCCCGATCCGCAGAGTATTCATGCGGTCGCGGATTTTGGAGATGAGCACTTCCGCAATGCTTTCCTGCATCAGCAGGCGAGATCCCGCGCAGCAGACCTGGCCCTGGTTGAACCAGATTCCATCGACCAATCCTTCAACCGCGCTATCGAGATCGGCATCATCGAAAACAATGAAGGGCGACTTCCCACCGAGTTCAAGGGAGAGGCGCTTGTGACTCGACGCCGTGGCTCCGCGGATCGCACGACCCACCTCGGTTGAACCGGTAAACGCGATCTTGTCGATCGCGGGATGCTTTACGAGAGATTCTCCTGTTGATCCGTCGCCGGTCACGATGTTGACCACTCCCGCGGGAATACCTGCTTCCTGGCAAAGGCCGGCGAAGGCGAGAGCTGTAAGAGGCGTGAACTCGGCGGGCTTCAGCACCACGGTATTTCCGGTCGCGAGCGCAGGCGCGATTTTCCAGGCCAACATGAGAAGCGGGAAGTTCCAGGGAATGATCTGTCCGATCACTCCGCACGGTTCATAGTCAGGAAATTCCTGACCCAACAGTTGTGCCCAGCCTGCGTGGTAGTAAAAATGCCGCGCCACTAACGGAATGTCGATATCGCGGCTCTCACGAATCGGCTTGCCGTTGTCCATGGTCTCGAGAACGGCAAGGAGGCGGGAATGCTTTTGCAGGAGACGCGCGAGGTTGTAGAGGTAACGAGCGCGTACATGAGGTGTCAGGGCGCGCCATTTCGGAGAGGCCGCGCGTGCGGCCCGGACCGCGGCATCGACGTCTGTGGAACTGCCTTGCGCGACAGTTGCCAGCTTCTCACCGTTCGATGGATCGAGTGTGTCGAAATACTCTCCGGCAGCGGGCGCCAGCCAATGCCCACCAATAAAGAGATTGAACTTCCCGCTGTGGCGTCCTAGCCAGGCTTGGGCCTCTTTGGGGTCTTCAGGCGCAGGCCCGTATTCCATGCTGACAAATTTTTCGGCGATGCTCATTCAGTTTATTTCTCTCGTCGACTTGCGCTAGGCGATTGGATGCCGGTACTCGGCGGAATATCGTCCTGTCGCATGATGGTCCAGTTGCCGTTCTATGTCACCCAAGAGTCCGCTCGCACCGAAGCGAAACATCTCTGCCCGCAGCCAGGAATCGCCCAGTTCCTCTTTCATCATGGCAAGCCAGTCGATGGATTGTTTTGCAGTCCGAATTCCTCCTGCGGGCTTGAATCCAACTGCCATGCCAGTCTGTTGCGCGTACTCACGGATCGCGCGAACCATCACCAGGCTCACTGGGAGCGTGGCGTTTGTAGCCTCTTTTCCAGTCGAGGTCTTGATGAAATCGGCACCCGCCATCATTGCGACCAAGCTGGCGCGTGCAACGTTGCGTAGGGTCAGAAGATCGCCTGTTCCCAGAATGACTTTCATGTGAGCGCTGCCGCACGCCTGCTTGAACGCGGCAATCTCGTCATAGAGTGCCTGCCACTGACCGCCGAAGACGTATCCGCGTGTGATGACGACGTCAATTTCATGTGCGCCGGCTTCCGTGGAGCGCCGGATTTCTGCGACGCGTTCAACCAGCGGAGATAACCCCGCCGGAAATCCGGTGGAGACCGCCGCCACGTGGATTCCGCTTCCATCCAAGGCATTGAGCGCGGTCTCCACAAACGAGTGATACACGCACACCGCAGCAACCTTGATTCCGAGTTGTTCGATCCCGAGTTTTTCAGTCAATTCCTGCTGAATCGGTTGTCGGGCCTTGGCGCACAGGCGGCGTACGCGTTCTTCGGTGTCGTCCCCGGAGAGGGTAGTCAGATCCATACACGAGATCGCACGCAGAAGCCATGCCGCCTGCCAGTCCTTCTTGACGGTTCGTCGCGCCACCTGCGATTGCGTCCTTCGTTCGACGGCACTTGTGTTTACACGAACTTCCCGCACCCAATTCACATCAAGCGGAATTCCGGAGTTCGGCAGAAGAGGCCGTTCCTGCAGCCAGGCGATTGCTCCCAGGGCGCCACGATCTCGAGTTGTGATCTTCGCGTCAGGACGTTGCGCGGCGTTCGAGGAATCGTGGTGGCTGAGCATTTCAGAAGTGCTTTCCAGTGCATCTGCCCCTAAACCGAAGCGGGCCTGGTGATTGGATGCAATTGTACGGCACACGCACTTTGTCGCGCGAGTACCGTCCTCCGGCGGTTCGCCAGGCCAAGAATCGGCTAGAAATCCACCTCAGGGTTTACAATGGCGCACGATCCCAGACGTTGCATGCAGCAATTGAGAACTGTCGAGAATCCTCATCTCTATGCGCAAAACTAATTCTTCGGCGGTTGTGCGGAAGAAGTTGGACCGGGCCGCAACGCGAGTGATGAAGAATGCGCATGCTCCATATTCCAAATTTCGGGTCGGCGCCGCGGTCCTGTTGACAAACGGCAGAGTTTTCTCCGGCTGCAACGTGGAGAACGCGTCCTACGGCATGACCAACTGCGCCGAGCGCACAGCGATCTTCACGGCCGTAGCCGAACTAGGACCAAAGATCGAAATCCGGGCTGTCGCGGTAACCAACGATCATGGAATCGCCTGTTCCCCCTGTGGCGCGTGTCGCCAAGTGATCTACGAGTTCGGGCCAGACGCAACCGTGTTCTTTCAGGGCGCGGACGGCCCGAAGCAGGCGCACATCAAGGAGCTTCTTCCGGAAGGATTCCGGTTCCAGTGAACCAAACAAGACTGGCCGCACCCTTTCGCGCGATCGACGTCATCCGCAAGAAGAGAGATGGCATCGAGCTGACGCGAGAGGAAATTGAAAACCTGGTGAATGCCTACACGCGAGGCGACATCCCTGACTACCAGGTCTCAGCGTGGCTGATGGCCGTTGTCTTGCGCGGTATGACTCGCCCGGAGACGGCGGCGCTGACGGACGCAATGCTGCGTTCTGGCGAAGTTCTCGACCTTTCTTCACTCCCGCAGAAAAAAGTCGACAAGCATTCGACCGGCGGCGTTGGGGATAAGACTTCGCTCGTACTCGCTCCATTGGTGGCTGCGGCAGGCATTGCTGTGCCGATGATCAGCGGGCGAGGTCTCGGCCACACCGGCGGTACTCTCGACAAACTCGAAGCCATTGCCGGGTTCAACGTGAATCTTCCGGTGGCTGAGTTCCGGCGCGTGCTTGAAGTCTGTGGATGCGCGATGATCGGCCAGACCGCAGAAATCGCACCGGCCGATCGAAAACTCTATGCGCTGCGCGACGTAACCGGAACCGTCGAGTCTCCGTATCTTATTTGCGCGTCCATCATGAGCAAGAAACTTGCCGAGGGTATCGATGCGCTCGTGCTCGATGTGAAGACAGGCTCAGGCGCCTTCATGAAGAACGAAAAGGATGCGGCTTTCCTCGCTGAACTTATGGTGGAGACGGGCGAGCGCATGGGAAAGCAGGTCGTAGCGCTGATCACCGACATGGACCAGCCGCTCGGCAAGATGATTGGCAACGCGCTGGAAGTCATCGAGGTCGTGGAAGTTCTGCGAGGCGAGGGCCCGGAGGATTTGCGTGAGCTGTGCCTTCATCTCGCAGGATGGATGCTCCATCTTGGAGGCGCTTCCAAGACCGTTGCGGAAGGGACAAAGCTCAGTTCACAACTGATTTCGTCCGGCAAGGCGCTGGACAAGTTTCGACACATGATCGAACTGCAGGGAGGTGACGCGCGGGTCGCCGATGACACGACGCGGCTTCTGCAGACACGGCAAACATGCCAGATCCTTGGTCCAAAGTCAGGCGTCATTTCCTCCATGCAGTGCGAACAAATCGGCACTGCCTGCGTGATTCTCGGTGGTGGGCGCGAGCGTAAGGAGGATTCGGTAGACCCGGCCGTCGGCATTGTTTTGCACAAAAAGGTTGGAGAACGAGTGGAAACCCAGGAGCCGCTCGCAACGGTTTACTACAATTCGGAAGCGCGCGCGGAGCGCGCGCGTTTGCTGATTGCCGATAGTATTCAGATCGCGGACGCAGCACCTGCAAAGCGGCCGCTGATTCACCGAGTCATCCAGAAGTCCGGAGAGAAACTCTGATGGGACGATACACCGGGATTCTTGGCCTGCTAACGATGCTCGGTTTGGCATTTGCGTTTTCCACGAATCGCCGGGCGATTCGCATCAGGACCGTTGCCTGGGGATTGGGGCTGCAAATCGTTTTTGCAGTTTTCGTGTTGCGCGTTGATCGCGGTCGGCGCATCTTTCAGGCCGCGGGTGACGCTGCTAATCGAGTGTTGAGCTATTCTTTCGCCGGTTCGGAATTCGTCTTCGGCCCACTAGGCAAGCATGAATCGAGTATCGGGTTCATCTTCGCTTTTCAAGTGCTGCCCACGGTCATCTTTATCTGTGCACTGTTCGCAATCCTGTATCACTACGGGATTATGCAATTCATTATCCGCATCGCGGCTTGGGCCATGACCCGAATCATGGGCGCTAGCGGAGCGGAGTCGATGAATGTTGCCGCCAGCATCTTCATGGGACAAACGGAAGCCCCCGTAACCATCCGCCCGTTTCTGCCTGACCTCACCCGCTCCGAACTCATGACGGTGATGACCAGCGGTATGGCACATGTGTCTGGCTCGATTATGGCGGCGTACTTCGCCTTCGGCGCTGAACCGCGGCACGTGCTCAGCGCCGTCATCATGACTGCTCCCGGCACGATCCTCGTTTCCAAGATGCTCGTCCCTGAAACTGAGGAACCCAAGACTGCCGGGCGCGTCGTCATAAGTGAGGACGAACTCGAAAAAGAAAGCCACGAGAACCTGCTCGGTGCCGTCGCGCGCGGCACCGGGGATGGACTGCACATGGCGCTCAACATCGGCGCTATGCTAATCGCGTTTCTCGCACTGGTCGCTCTCGTCGACGGCATTTTGGGCGGTATTCACAATCATGTCGCGTGGTTCCCGGCGAGTCTGGAAAGCATTTTTGGCGTGCTATTCGCGCCGATAGCGTGGCTGATTGGAATCCCTTGGCGCGATTGCCCGGCGGTTGGCAACTTGCTGGGTACGCGGATGGTACTCAACGAACTCGTAGCCTTCACCAGACTCGGACCGCAGAGGGCGACGCTCGATCCGCGCTCGTTCACGATTGCCACTTTCGCGCTCTGCGGTTTCGCCAATCTCAGTTCGATCGGAATTCAAATCGGCGGCATCGGCGCGCTGGCTCCAAATAAGCGCGGCGAGCTTGCGAGGCTCGGGTTCCGCGCCATGCTCGCCGGCACCATGGCGAACCTCATGTCCGCCTCCATTGCCGGTATGCTGCTGTAGAATTCGAGTACTCCAAATCCAAACCGGGGAACGCTCTACGTGAAGCGATGCGTTTTGCTGTCGATTCTTGTTGTGTTCGTCTGCTCTTTCCTGCATGCCATTGCCCAGCCGCCTCAGCGAGTCATCATCGATACCGACCCGGGCATCGATGATGCGATGGCAATCCTGCTGGCGCTGAATTCGCCCGAATTGAAGGTCGAAGCGCTCACGGTAGTCCCCGGAAATGTTGAGGCGTCGCAGGGCCTGGAGAACGCGTTGAAATTAGCATCGCTCGCAGGCCGTTGTGATTTACCAGTCGCGGGCGGAGCCCAGCACCCACTGAACCAGAAATTGATTACCGCTCAGTTCTGGCATGGCAAGAATGGCCTGGCTGGTGTGGAGCTGCCTCCATCGAAATGCAAGGCGGATTCGCGCTTCGGGCCTGATCTCATCATCGAAATGGTCCACAAGTATCCACACGAGATCTCGTTGATTCCTGTAGGACCACTTACGAATATCGCTTTGGCAGTCTCGAAGGATCCGTCGATTGTTCCGCTGGTGAAGGATGTAGTGATAATGGGCGGATCGATCAGCGGGGGAAACGTCAACGGAGCGGCGGAAGCCAACATCTACGGCGACCCCGAAGCCGCGTCGATCGTCTTCAACGCCGGGTGGGATCGTCACCATGATCGGTTCAGATGTCGGTGAGCGCACACTTATGACGCGTAAGCAACTGGCGCAGCTTCAGGCACTGCATGGGCCGGAAAGCGACTTCATCTCTAAACTGGCGGATTTCTATTTGACGCGCTCAGAGAAGAGCGGATACTCAGGCGCGGCAATGTACGATCCCCTGGCTGTCGCCACCGTGATCGATCCGACGCTCGTAACGCTCAAGGAGATGCACGTCGATGTGGAGACGAAGGGCGAGTTTACGCGTGGAGAAACGGTTGCGAACCGGATGGGCTCCAACGAAAACAATGTGCTACATGGGGATCACTACGAAATCGAAGGCGTCGTCGATCTGAAGCCGAATGCGAAAGTGTGCCTTGCATCGGACGCAAACAGGTTTCTGCAGCTGTTGATCACGCGGATCAAAGGGAAATAGCATCCTGCATCATGCTGATATAGCGGGCAGCATGCGCGGTCCGGAGTATCAGCAGTTGATTGCGCATGTCGCACTTCAGCCGTTTGCGCGCGCTACCAGCAGTATCGCGAAGGCGTAAAAGACGAACATCAAAGCGAGATAGACTCTTGCGCGTGACCCTGATCCGGCGAATTCTTTCCACGCCAGAACTCCCCACAGTGCGGCGACCATCGGCGCAGATTGCCCGATCGCGTAGGAAATCGCCTGCCCAGTCAGTTTCCCCGCCGTGAGATTGAAGACGGTCCCCAAACCCCAGATACAGCCGCCCAGCAATCCAAGCAGGTGACCGGTCGGAGGGCCGTTGAAAAATCCGCTGAAACTGACCGGTACGCTGACCAGGGGCTTCTTCATGAAATAGATATTCCAGATGAAACAGGAGAGCAGCGCGCCCAGGGTGAGAAACGTGGCCGCGCTGTAAGGAGTGAGTGGGTGGTCGCCGCGCGTCATGGCGTAAGTCATAAACGGGCTCCACAGGCCCATCAGCGTTCCTGAGACCACGCAAAGAATAATGCTTTTTCGAGAAACGCCTCGTCCGGCGCGCGAGAGGTTCCCGTAAGCCTTGCCATCGAGAATCACGGCGATCAGCGCGCAAGCGACACCCGTCATGAGCAACAGTGCGTTGCCCTTAGGTTGCAGTATGTAGTTCAGCACCACTCCCACCACGAGGGCGATTCCGATTGACACCGGAAAAGCAACGGCAAGGCCCGCCATATCGATCGCGGCGACCAACAGCAAATTTGCCAGGTTGAAAATCGCACCGCCGATCAGGGTAGAGACAATGTTCGAGGGGTCGGCCGAGCGGACATTATCCAGGAAGCTGGAGGCATCGTGTCCGGTGCTTCCCATGGTTAGCGCGAGAACGAGAGAAATAAGAAAAATTCCGATGGCGTAATCCCAATAAAAAAGTTCGAAGCGGTAATTCTTAACTCCTTTGAAGGTATTCGCCCATGAACCCCAGCAGATGGCACTGGTAATCATCATCAGCAGCGCAATGGTGAGGCTTTGTGGCGTGAACATGCGTTTCCCCCCTGGAAAACGAGTAACTGTACTCTTCTTGCGTTGGAGCCACAAGTGCGTTCGTCATTCGCGCTGACTCGAGCGGTTCGCGTTGACACGTCGACCCTGCTCTGCATAGACTCGGCCTTCCTCTGGTTCCAGAGAAACGAGAGATGATGGCAAAGCGGCCTCGCATCGCAGTAGTGGGCAGTGCAAACATCGATCTGACCACCTTCGCGGAGCGGTTTCCTAAACCCGGCGAAACCATATTCGGGCAGAAGTTCGATCTGGGATTTGGCGGCAAGGGTGCAAATCAGGCCGTGGCAGCGCGACTGTGTGGGGCTGATGTATTCATGATCGCCCGTGTGGGCAGCGATTTGTTTGGGCCGGCCACGATTGAGAACTTTCGCAAGCTGGGGATTGATCCCAGTCATGTAAAGCAGGTCGAGGGACTCTCGAGCGGAGTCGCTCCTATTTTTGTCGAGCCCAACGGACAGAATCGGATTTTGGTCGTGAAAGGCGCTAACGATGCAGTCAAGCCGGCCGATGTGGATGGCGCCGCCGAGATGCTGAAGTCTGTTGACTGCATCGTGCTGCAATTCGAGATTCCGGTGGAAACGGTTTATTACACAATCAGTTTTGCGCGCAAGCATGGAATTCGCTGCATTCTGAATCCCGCTCCGGCACAGGCCGTCGACATGGCGGCACTCAAAGGCTTGGACTATTTTGTCCCCAACGAGAACGAGGCCGAATCGATCACAGGGATGGCGGTAAAAACCGTAGAGGCCGCAAAGAAGTGCGCGATGAAACTGGTTGAGGACGGAATACGACGCGTCATCATCACCCTGGGCGCGAACGGATCTTTGTTGGCAACTCGCGAAGGGACGGAACATGTTCCCCCGTTTGCCGTCGAGAGTATCGACAGCACCGGTGCGGGAGACGCCTTCATCGGGAGCTTCGCCGTTTTTCTCGGGGAAGGTGTGCCGGAGAAAGACGCTGTGCGACGGGCGAATTTGTACGCCGGACTTTCCACGACGGGTGTGGGAACGCAAAAATCTTTTTACGGTCGGGCGCGCTTCGATGAAGAGTGGTCGAAGAGGGCGTGAGAAGAATCGAAGTTGTGCCTCTTCGATGGAGGTGGTGGAGGGAGCATTCCCGATTCGGGAAAAAACTTGTCAAGGGGGTAAAACGACCAAGATTTTCGTAGATCGTTCAAAGGAAAGCAAAAATAAACTTCAGAATTTTGCCGGGTAATGATGGGTAATTTGCTATTCTGAAATTAGAGAGTAAGAGAGAACAACTTTCTATGGAAGGCGCGCTTGGTGGCGCGCCTTCTGCATTTGCCAAAACGTCTTTGTGAGGATCGTTTGCGCAACTGTAGAGTGTCGGTCCGCTGAGGAGCATGCACGTTACGGCGAAACTACTTGACTTACCCGTAATGGGCGATTTATAAGCCGTGTCTGCGGCTGGGGGCCTCCCATTTCGAAAGGAAGCGGGAGTGTCTTTTCTTTTTTAGGGAACAGGCCGTCGAAAGGGTGAGGGAAATGTTGAGGAAGAGGGCGCTCTTGGCGGTGTGTTGTTTCGCGGCTGTTGGCTTAACATGCCAATTTCTCCATGCTCAGGCAACGGGAAGCTTCTCGGGCAACGTTGCCGACAATGCAGGCGCGGTGGTCTCCGGGGCAAGCGTCAGGATTACGTCGGAAGGAACCGGCCTGACCCGCGAAGCCAAGACGGATGACTCCGGCCACTACCTCATTCCTCTGCTACCGATCGGGTTCTTCACCATTCACGTGGAGTCCCAAGGTTTTGCTCCTTCCGAACAGAAGAATGTGCGGCTACAAGTCGATGAACAACGCGAACTGAATTTCACGCTGCGGCCTGCTTCGGTCGCTACGAGCGTGGAGGTAAATGCGACGGAAGTGGCAGTGGAAACGTCCACGCCGACGCTCGGCCAGGTGATCACAGCGGAACAGGTTTCCGAACTTCCACTGAATGGCAGGAACTTCGTGCAACTGGCAACGCTTACGCCGGGCACGACACAGTCAACCAATCCGAATAGCTTCTTTACCAGCGCCGCCAGCAGTGAAGCCGCGACCCGAGGAGCGTTCTCACTCTCGGTAGGAGGTTCCCGGGAACAGAGTACGGACTGGCTGCTGGACGGGAACGACAATAACCAACTGGATGAAGGCGGCATCGCGATCTTCTCCCAGATCGACGGTATCCAAGAGTTCAAAGTACTGACGTACAACTACTCTGCTGAATACGGTGAACGAGCTGGTCCAACCGTGTTGGTAACGACCAAATCTGGATCGAATCAGTTTCACGGATCTTTATTTGAATTCTTCCGCAATACGAAGCTGGATGCGCGCAGTTATTTCGCAAGCGAGAGGGAGAAATTCAATCTCAATCAATTTGGCGGTTCGTTTGGCGGTCCGATCAAGAAGGACAAGACATTCTTCTTTCTGGACTACCAGGCCAAGATGCAACGCCGCGGAGTGCCGTTCACCGGTTTTGTCCCGACGACGGGGATGACTACCCCGGATGCAAGCGGAAACTACGATTTCAGAGGCGCGCCAACCCTGGCTGGCGGGGGATTCCTCAATAATCCTTATTCAAGTTCTCCTTTCCAGTGCCAGCCCGGCACGGCGACACCAGAGCCTGTCAACCCCGACGGAACCCAGGCAGCTGGTGATCCCTGCAATATTATTCCGGCTGGAGTGGTCAACTCGGTCGGCGCGAAAGTACTTCAGCTTTATCCAACACCCAATGCGCCGGTAGGTGCGATCGGGTACAACTACGTCAACACACCCGTGCGGAGAACGAATGAAGGAACCGGCGACATTCGCGTCGATCACAACTTCTCAGCTAATGATTCGATCTTTGCTCGCTTCAGTTACGATCAGGCGACCAATTTCATACCGGGTGGCTCGCCAACGTGGACCGAGCAGAACGCGTTTGGCAGCAACCAGTTCATCGATAACCACGGACGCAACGCGGCCATTTCGGAAACCCACGTCTTCTCGGCCAACACCATCAACCAGGCTACTCTGGGCTACAACCGCATCTTTAATCACATCCTTTCGTTTGGTACGGGCACCTGTGAAGCGGCAATTATTGGAATTCCCGGCGCTGACCTCGGGTCGAAGTGCGACTCAATCACCGGATATCCTGCCAGTTTGAATCAGTCCAGCAAAGATTGCATCAGCTGCGGAATGACGTCGTTTCTGATGACAAACTATTTCGCCATAGGGGATCGCGGATTTGCGCCATACCAAGGCGGAACCAACGTGTACTCGATTTCTGACACGCTGGATCTGATTCGCGGAAAGCACAACGTCCGCTTCGGAGCTACCTATCGCGCGAGCCAGATGAACGTAAGAAACAACGCGTTTCAGGACGGGTTTGTCGTCGAAAATGCGGCGCTGACGCACGATGACGCCGCTGACTTACTGCTAGGTAGCACAGGCATCTTCGCAGCGCACGATCAGACGTTCCTCGGAGGAACGACCGGACGTCGGTGGAAGTTGTTTCGTCCCTTCGTGCAGGACGACTGGAGGGTGACAAATAGCCTGACCGTCAACTTGGGAGTGGCTTGGGCCTTTGTAACGCCCACGACCGAGGTGCAGAACCGTCAAGCAAACTTTGATATCCAGACTCTGAAGTGGTACGTCCCTAAAGGCAGCCCTGCGATAAGCGGATGCACAAACTGTGTTACAACCGACGGGCGTGCGGGCATTCAATTCGACAAATCAGCGATTGAACCGCGCATTGGAATAAGTTGGAGGGTCCTGGGAAGCGATAAGACAGTGATCCGCACCGGCTATGGAATTCTCCACGATTCTTCCTGGAACCAGGGCGGGCAAGGGTTGTGGCAGAACCCGCCATACTATGCCGAGGTGGATCCCTGCCCGAGCGACTTCTGTCTTGGATTTAACAGCGCGTTTGGTTCGCTCTCGGGAGGCTTCCTCGTGGATTCGAGTAACCCGATGAGCGTTTTGTCTGCACCCGTTAATCCATCCACGTACACCGGAACCGTTCAGTCGATGAATCGCAACTTTCGCCAAGGGTTTGTTCAGCAGTTTAATTTGAATATAGAGCGCCAGTTGCCAGGTAATGTCGTGCTCACTGCCGGATATGCGGGTACTCGCAGTACGCACATCCTGGTAGGACAGTCGAACGAGAATCTGAGTTCTCCGAGTGCGTGCGGAACCGTCACGGGCTACACCGTTGGATGCGGATTTCCGTCATTTCCGTATGCAATGCCCTTCCAACAAGTGGCGGCCAACAACAGCGTGGGAAGAGCTCGCTACGATTCGTTCCAGGCAAAGGCAGAAACCAAAAGTACCCGCCACGGTCTGTACGCGTTGCTGAGCTATACGTGGTCGCGCACGTTCGACTCGGGCATGCCGGATGGTTTGGGGACCAACCCGGGGGCCTTGTATTACCCGCTGCCCGGCTATCAGAAGCTGGACTGGGGTCTGTCGCAGCTGAATCTGAACGACAATTTCACAGCTAGCGTGTTGTACGACTTGCCATTTGGGAAGGGCAAGCACTTTGGCTCCAATTGGAGTGGCGCGACAAATGCGGTCTTTGGGAACTGGCAAGTCGATGTGATCGAGCATGCTACTTCTGGATTCCCACTCTTCCTTGTCGATAGCGGCGACGGTTCTGGGGTGTTTTTCTCATACAACGGAAATACCTTCCAGCGCCCTAACCTGGTTAGCAACCCCTTTGTTGCGGGAACAGTTGCAGCCAATCTGAATACGCGTTGTCAGTTCTTTCCAGAGCAGATTGATCCGGCGACGCAGAAGCCCGGACTTGCACCCCACAAGGTCCATACGGTCGGTGCATGGTTCAATGGCTGTGCCTTCTCGCAGGCTCCGGCGGGAGAGCTCGGCACCGCGGCCCGCGCTCCAATTTATGGACCACGTTTCGCAAACACCGACTTCTCGGTGATCAAGGATTTCCCGCTCTCGTTCCGAGAAGGGATGGGCCTGCAATTCCGCGCCGAGTTCTTTAACCTCTTCAACCATCCCCAGTTCTACATGGGAGGCGCAGGAGGCAGCGGAGAACAGGACGTTAACGCTCCGACTACGCTTGCCGTCATCAACAATACCGTGAACAATGCACGGCTGATTCAGTTTGCTCTGAAGCTTAAGTTTTAGAGAGATTGCGGCTCACAGAAGATCCGGGCAGACGGGGACACCCGCTCTGCCCTTCATTTTGTGGGCCAACATTCACGGAGTGGCCAGGCTACAATTTCAACGACATGACATGCTTCCTACTTCGGTTGACGATCCTTCTGCTGGCCGCAGCTTCCTTTGCCCAGTCCCGCCGCAAGGTCATCGTCAACGAAGACTGCTCGGGGCCCGGCGGCAGTAACATGCAGACGCTGTTGCTGATGATCCAGTCGCCGCAGGTCGAGGTGCTTGGCATTACAGTCGTCAGCGGGGATCAGTGGCGCGATGAGGAAATCGCTCATACCCTGCGGCTGCTTGAAATTATCGGGCGCACCGATATTCCCGTTGTGCCCGGTGCGGCCTTTCCGCTTGTTCGTACGCGTGATGAGGCGCAAGCCTGGCAGCGGCGTTATGGCAAAGTTGCTTACGCGGGGGCGTGGGATGATCGGTGGTGGCATGAGGCGTCCGTCATTCCTCCACTCCCGGAAGGAGCGCCATCTACCAAACCATCGGACGAAGATGCGCCTCACTTCATCTTGCGCATGGTTCACAAATATCCGCACGAAGTAACGCTTTACGAAGGCGGGCCGATGACCAATCTCGCGCTTGCCATTTCGCTCGATCCGCAGCTTCCGGAACTCGCCCAGGAACTGGTTTTCATGGGAGGCAGCCTGAGTCCGCAGAGTGACAATCTGGAGTTTCTGAACAATCCGCGTCACGAATTCAATTTCTGGTTCGATCCGGAAGCGGCAGCGATTGTTTTGCGCGCCCCCTGGAAGAAAATTGTCTGCACTCCGACAGACATTTCTGTAAAGACGCACATGACAGCCGCGATGGTGAAGCGAATCGAAGCGGCCGGGACGCCGGTTGCCCGATACGTCGCGCGATTCGCAATGCTGGCTCCCGGGGCCGACATTATGTGGGACGAATTGGCCGCGGCGGCCTGGATCGATTCCAGCATCATCACACGGACAGAAAGCCGCTATATGAGCGTCGATCTCGACAAGGGCGCGGGCTATGGCAACACGCTGACCTGGGCTGCGGACGATAAGCTGCATCCGGCCACTCAACGCGTCGAAATCCAGTTCGATCTCGATACGGAGAAGTTCTACCACCTGTTTGTGGGCCTTATGACGGCCGCGGCCCGCTGAACCCGGTGGCAGTGAACGGGCGAACGGCATACAATAGGCAATTGCAGCCGTTCCCGTTTCCCAATATGTCTCCCATTCCAGACGATCTGAACACGTTAAAAGACGACATGATTGCCTTCATCGAAGGCCACGGCATGCGCCGGTTTCATGGTTTCGTGGATTACGAAGAGGTGCAATGCGTTATGTGGGAGATGGGGGGCAATCCCGACGGCTGGAAGGATTTTGTCGAGCTGGCCAAGGCGGCGAGTGCGCCTTTCCTCACGATGCACTCGTGGGTGCTCGAACGCACCGAGCTTGATGAGATGGTCCAGCGCTTGTCGAGTTCGGAGTTTACCGATAGCGACGATGTCGAAGATGCTCGCTGGCTCCGGGCACATGTGGGTAAAGTTGGGTATCTGCAGCTTGGCTGGGCCTACCAGGGATCGATGTTTCTCTGCGAGATCAGCACCGAATGGTACGACCGCTACCAGCGTCTGCTCGAAGTATCCGACGAATTCGGCGGGCTCACCATGGACGAGCCCGATCAGGACGAAGAGAACTAGCTGAAGTAATGTAGGGCGAACACCATTGCTTTGCCGGCGTCTATTTGATTGCGCGCTTCGCGCGCAACCCCGGACGAAGGCGTCCGGAGTACACAAGCTTCTTTCTAGAGTAAACTGCTCCATCACCCATGCGTTGGATTCAGAAGCCTACGGATGCCGCTTCCGCCGAATCTCTGGCCGCCTGTTTGCGCTCCGATGCGATCTTTCGCGGCCGTTCGGTCGCCCGGTCGGCTTCTATCCTGGCGCCGTTGCTGGTCCGGCGCGGCATTCTCGATGGCGAGGCAGCCCAACGTTTTCTGTCGCCCTCACTCGCCAATCTCCACGCGCCTGAGCAGATGGCCGGGTTGCGCGCCGCGGTGGACCGCCTCGATGCTGCGATCGAACGCAAAGAGCCCATCCTGATCTATGGTGACTACGACGTAGACGGGACGATGGCGGTGATCATCCTGAAGACGGCGATCGAACTTTGCGGAGGTACTGCCGACTTCCATGTTCCGCACCGCATCCGCGAAGGCTACGACATGCGCGACGACGTGATCGAGCGAGCCGCTGCCGCGGGCATTCGTCTGATCATCAGCGTCGACATGGGGATCCGCGCGTTCGGACCTGCAGAAACGGCGCACCGCCTCGGCGTGGACCTTATCGTCACCGACCATCACCTGCCCGGTCACGACGGAGTGCCGAGGGCGCTGGCGGTGATTAACCCGAATCAGAGCGGATGTAAGTATCCTTACAAGCAGCTCTGTGGCGCGGGAGTGGCATTCAAGCTGGCGCAAGGGCTCATGCAATGCCGCCTTCAATCGAGAGATCAGAACAAACTGCTGCTCTCGTTCATGAAAGTTGTGGCTATTGCGACGATTGCCGATGCCGTGCCACTGACCGGAGAGAATCGCCTTTTTGCTTCGTTAGGGCTCGATGCCTTGCGCAGGGCGGTGAATCCCGGTCTCAGGGCACTACTGGAAGCGGCCCAGATCTCAGCGAATCGCCCGCCGTCCTCGGGAGAAGTCGGTTTCCGGATCGCGCCGCGCATCAACGCTGCCGGGCGGATGGACGTTGCCCGTGACGTCATTGAGCTCTTCAGCGTGAAGGATCCTGCCCGCGCGAAGGAACTCGCCGCCAAACTGGACCAGCTGAACACCGACCGCCAGGAAGAAGAGCGAAGAATCCTGAAATCCGTGGAAGAGCGATTTACAAGCGATGCTGCGTTGTGTGACGCCTACTGCATTGTTGTTGACGGAGACGGCTGGCATCGTGGCGTCATCGGGATCACAGCCACGCGCATCGTCGAGCGTTACAACCGTCCCGCGATCGTGATCTCGCGAGAAGGGGATGAGGCTTTCGGCTCCGGGCGCTCGATTCGTTCATTCCACTTGCTCGATGCTCTGGAGTCCTGCGGCGCACTATTCTCCCGTTACGGCGGCCACGCCCACGCCTGCGGCTTCGCCATGCCGCTGAGTAATGTCGCCGAGTTGCGGACGCGATTGGACCAGTTTGCGCGCTCCCGGCTCACGCTCGCAGATTTCGACCCAGTTCTCGAGCTCGACGGCGAACTGAGTCTTGCCGATGTTACGCCGGACCTCTATCAAACTTTGCAAATGCTGGAGCCCTACGGCATGTCGAATCCGGAGCCAGTATTCGCCACGCGTGGTGCGCAACTCGTTGCTCCTCCCAAAATTCTCAAAGAGAAGCACGTCAAACTGAAGTTCAGAGCAGGACAGCTTCCGAGACCAGAAGAGCTACCGGAGCTTTCCGCCGCTGCGATTCTGACGACGCCTCGTTGCCATCCAGATGGTGCAACCATCCGCCGTAGCGATCGAGCGGCAGCCGTTGCCGAAGCTCAAGGAAGTGCATTGAGAACTGATTTCCGTTCGAAAATCGCTTTCGACGCTTTAGGCTGGCATATGGCTGAGCGCCTTCAACAATCGCCCCTGCTGGCGGGGGACTCCGTCGACATCGCATTCACGATTGGACAGAACGATCATCCCGAATACGGCGGGATAGAGCTTTCTCTACGCGACCTAAAGAACTGTACTACCACAAGTGGTAATGCCCATCCCGGCGCGCCATCTCCACGGTAACGCCAAACAGTCCAGCCAGGCGCTCCACCAGCAGAATCTCTTCTTTCGGGCCATCGGCGACAATCTTGCCGCGGCTCATCAGCACGACGCGCTGAATCTCAGGAACAATGTCGGCCAGCTCATGTGTCACCAGCATGATCGCCGTCCCTGATCGGGCGAGCGCACTCATCGTGTGTCGAACCTTCTGCTGCGCGGCCAGATCGAGTGAATTGCAGGGTTCATCGAATAACAGCGCCCGTGGTTTGTGGACCAGCGCCCTCGCGATCAGCACTCGCCTCGCCTCCCCCGATGACATCTCGCAAACCGGCCGATCAGCCAAATGCGAAATCTTCAGTTCGGCAAGCGCCGCCTCCGCCATTTCCAGTTGCTTGGGTTCCACGGTATGGTTGGGATAGATCGCCGAGCTACTGAAGAAGCCCGATAGCACAACATCCCGCCCGCAGGCGTCGCCGGTGCAGGAAAGCATCAGGTCATTCGAGACGATGCCAAGAAGCGAGCGCAGGGAGAACACATCCCACGAGTCGTGGCCGAGGATTGACATCGATGACTCGGGCTGCGCCAGCGGATAACAGTCGCGAGTAATGGTCTTAATTAGCGTCGACTTGCCGCAGCCATTCGGGCCAAGGATGGCAACGTGCTCGTCGGCCTCGATGCGCAAGCTGAAATCGTCCAGGGCGATCTTCTGCCCGCGCATGACACGTAGGTTGCGGAAATCCAATAGCGGCGGTATGAGTTCCTTTTCCATGGGCAGTCCAAGGTATCAAAAACTGACAACTGAGAACTGGGTCTGAGAACTGTTCTACACTGAATCTGGATGCCGCTCCCGGTCTACCGCTTACGACGTTTACTGGCTGCGATCGCGATATTGTTAACGCTCGCCGTCGCCGCAATGTACTTTTACGCCCGGTCCAAGGCGATAAACGCCGTGAAAAGAATTCCCGCCAAAATTGGTTACGGCATCAAGCAGACAGCTGAAGGTTTTCAATTTTCGAAGTCCGACGGGAAACGAACGCTATTCACGGTCCAGGCCAGTAACCTCAAAGAGTTTAAGCTGAACGGCAATGCCGAATTACACAACGTCTCGATTGTGCTTTACGGGCGCGACTCCTCGCGATTCGATCAAATCTACGGCGACGATTTTGCCTACAACCAGAAGACCGGGGACGTGACAGCCAAAGGGGAAGTGCAAATCGATCTGGTTGCGAATCCTGCTGGACTAGCGAGCCCGGACCAGTCAGCTCCCAAAGACCTCAAGAACCCGATCCATCTCAAAACGCGCGATCTCGTATTCAACAAAGACTCCGGAAATGCCTGGACGGATGCTCGCGTGGAATTCCGGACAACGCAGGCCAGCGGCTGGGCCGTTGGAGTCAAGTATGCCGGCAAGAGCAACACGCTTACCCTCGCATCGCAGATTCATATCGAGTTGAGCGGGCCCAAGGCCACCGTCATTGAGGCGAAGCACGGGGTCATCACTAACGATCCCCGGCAGATTGTGCTCGAAAGCCCACAACTGTCGCGCCGCAGCGGCACGGTGCGAGCGAACGAAGCCACGTTTTATCTGGGCCAGGAAAACCACGTGGACCGGGTTCTGGCGACGGGAGATGTCACTACAGCAATGCGCACGGTCAGTTCCAGAACTGATGATGGGGGCAAATCAACCGAGATCCACGGGCGCGCCGATGAGGCAGAGTTCTTGCTGCCGGGCGGTCAAGACGTCCTGCGAACGGCGACTCTCAGGGGTAAGGTCTACTTCGAGGAAGTCGGAGCCGAAGACCTTCAGGGCGAAGCTGGCCGTGTGATTTTCGATTTCGCCGACGAGAACCAGCTCCAGAAAGTCCATGCAGTCGAAGGCGCACACCTATCCCAAAAGGTAGTCAAAGCCAGGTCCGGTGACAAAAATAACAGTCCGCAAAACTTCGACCTGACGGCGCCTGTGATTGACTTTACGATTGCAAAGGGTCGTGTTCTGAAGCAGGCGGTAACATCGGGCGCGGCCCGCATCACTCTCACCCAGACACAGGATTCCGATGTGGCGGCCGCAACGGGGGATCAGCGAAGCGTGGTTACGGCAGGCAAATTTCTGGCAGACTTCAAGATGACCGATGGCAAGAATCATCTGACTTCGGTTCGCGGTGCGCCCGAGGTGCGGATTGCCAACTCCGTTCAAGGTGAGCCCGATCGCGTTAGCACCAGCGACTCAGTGGAGACTGCATTCTTTCGGCAAGGCGGTATTGAGTCGATCACGCAGAAAGGCAATGTCAGCTACTCCGACAACCAACCGGCGGAGAAGCGCGTGCAGGCATGGGCGAACGCAGGCCGCTATACTCCAGCCGATCACATCCTGGTCTTGACGGGCAGCCCACGCGTGGCGAATGGCGGCATGGCTACTACCGCCGACGCCATCCGGATCAACCGTGCCACTGGCGAGGCGTTGGCCGAAGGAAACGTGAAGAGCACGTACAGCGAACTCAAGGAACAACCGGACGGAGCGCTACTGGCTGCTTCTTCCCCAATTCATGTCACTGCCCACAGAATGACTGCGAATAATTCGCCGGCAGCGGTGGCGACCTACACGGGGAGCGCTCGCCTGTGGCAAGACGCCAATGTGATTGAGGCTCCTTCGATCCAGTTCGATCGTGATCATCGGTCTGTGGTTGCAGAAGGCACATCTGCAAGGCCGGCCCAAACCGTCCTCGTTCAGCTCGAAAAGCCACCGGCGAGCAGTCCCGCTACCCAACCAGCCGCAAAGACTTTGTCGCTCGGCCGATCCAGCCCTATTACCATCACGGCAAAACGCCTCACCTACGTCGACTCAGACCGGAAAGTGCACTACGAGGGTGGCGTTCTCGCACGAGGGGCGGATTTTACGGCATCTTCGAGAATAGCCGACGTCTACCTATTGCCGCATAGTCAAATGGCAGGCAAACAGACGCCTTCAGTTCCTGGAAGGCTGGACCGCATGGTGGCCCAAGGAGATGTCGTAATTCAGCAGACGAATCGCCGTGCTCAAGGCCAGACCCTCATCTACACGGCGGCCGACGATAAGTTCGTTCTTCTAGGCGGCCCTCCTAGCATTTTTGATGCCGAACAGGGCAAGATTACCGGGGTTTCGTTGACTTTCTTTAGACGCGATGATAGGGTGCTCGTAGAAGGTGAAGGCGGTACTCCTGTGGTAACGACGACGCGAGTGGCACGATAATTGCGTACCTCACTTGGCACGATAAATGCATATCCTGGCCACCCAAGAAATCAGCAAGTCCTATCGTGGCCGTAGCGTTGTAAATGGGTTAAGCCTGCAAGTCCATCAGGGCGAAGTGGTTGGTTTGCTAGGACCTAACGGCGCAGGCAAGACGACCACGTTTTACGCCATCGTTGGCCTGATCCCCCCTGACACTGGTCGCGTGCTGTACGACGGCCAGGATATTACCGACGTTCCCATGTACCTACGGGCGCGTCAGTACGGCATCAGCTATCTCCCACAAGAAGCATCAGTTTTTCGCAAGTTAACAGTGGAAGAGAATATCCTCGCGGTATTGGAAGCTCAGCCGATTTCCTGGCACGAGCGCCGCGAGAAGATGGAAAAGTTCATTGACGAACTAGGACTGGAGCATATTCGCCAAAACCGGGGATATGCGCTGTCGGGTGGGGAGCGTCGGCGCGTGGAAATTGCCCGGTGCCTGTGTATCAGCCCCACGTTCATTTTGCTGGATGAGCCCTTCTCGGGGATTGACCCAATTGCCGTGCTCGACTTGCAGAAGATTATCAGCAGTCTGCGAGCCAGCGGCATCGGAGTGCTGATCACCGATCACAACGTGCGCGAAACGCTTTCGGTAACCGATCGAGCGTACATCATTGATGACGGCCGTATTTTCCGTCAAGGACAGCCCGGGCAGTTGGCCAGCGATCCGGAAGTGAGAAGGGTGTATCTGGGGGAGAGTTTCTCGCTGGTGTGAAAGAAGCAAGTTTCGCAGTTTCAAGTCCGAGTTTCAAAACTGACTCGTAAGACTCGAAGCTGGAAACTCGAAACCTTGAAATTATGGTTTTGTTACAGCACAAACTAAGTGTAAAGCTCTCGCAGCGCCAGATCCTTACACCGGGCCTGGTGCAAATGGTCTCGGTCCTCGCGCTCAATAAGCTTGAGCTGAAGGACATGATCAATAGCGAGATGGTCGAGAACCCTGTGCTGGAGGAGCTGGAAGAGTCGGTTCCTATTCTCGATGAAGTTGGGAAAAAGGAAGAGGATCGCGAGCGCGCTGCTGCGGCTACTACTGAAGAAAGTCCGATCACTGCAGAAAAGAAAGATCCCTTCGAAGAAATCGATTTCGGTTCGTTCTTTCAGGATTATCTTGATCCTGGATACCGTACGCACAGTGAGATGGAGGATATCGAGCGGCCCTCGTTCGAGAATTTTCTTTCCAAGCCGAGCAATCTGACGGACCACCTTTCCTGGCAACTGGGGGCTCTCAGTCTGACGCCGGAAGTGCGTGAGGCTGCAGACCTGATCGTTGGCAACCTCAATGAGGACGGATACCTCATCGCTAGCAATGAGGAATTGCTCGGAATTGCACCTCCGGCGCCGCCAGAGGCCGATGCCGAAGCTGCAAAAAACATTGCGAACGAAGTACAAGCACTCGGCATAGCTGACACCACGGCGGTTGGTGATGGTGAGGAACCTGCGACAGGGTCGGAAGCTTCTGTTTTTCCGGATGATCCGCAGCTTGCAAGCGTACCGGTTGAGGAAGTATCGCCCACCACGGCAGAAACGCAATTGATCGCGTCGGGAAGCGCTGGGGCTGCGGTTGCTCCGGCGCCCGAGCCGGCCGCGAGAGTTACATACAAGCCAAAGTTTAGTGCTGCCGATCTGCAAGAAGCCCTACAAGTCGTGCAACAACTAGATCCCCCCGGAGTCGCATGCCAAGATCTGCGCCAATGTCTCCTGAACCAGCTTCGTTTCCATAAAGTCCAGTTGGAACAGGGGAAGAGCGGAAACGGAACGGCTCAGGTTTTGCAGGATGCCATGGCGGTTGTCGATCAGCATCTACGTGGACTGCAGAACAAGCAGCATAAGGAGATTTCCAAGGCGATCGGCCGACCCATCGAGGCTGTGCAGACGGCGCTCGACTATATCCGCACGCTCGATCCCCGCCCGGGCCTGCAATACAACAAAGTTCAAGCGCGCCTGATCGAACCTGACGTTGCCTTCGTGAAGCACGGCGACGAATGGCTGGTCATCATGAATGACGAGGATCTGCCGCAACTCCGGCTCAATCCCGCGTACAAGAAACTCGTTACGCGTGACGGAACGAACGACAAGAACACGCGCGATTACGTCAAAGAGCGCTACAAGAGCGCGATTCAGCTCATCAAGAACATCGAGCAACGCAAACAAACTATCACCAAGGTCTGTTATTCGATCGTCGCTCGTCAGCAGGAGTTCCTCGAAAAGGGCATCGATCAACTCAAGCCGATGATGATCAAGGAGGTGGCCGAAGAAATCGGCGTGCATCCTTCGACGGTAAGCCGTGCCGTAGCCAACAAATACGCCCACACACCGCAGGGCGTGTTCGAGTTGCGGTATTTCTTTAGCGAGAGCGTGCAGGGCCCAGAGGGCGGCGGCACATCGCTGCTGATCCTTAAGCGCCGAGTGAAAAAGCTCATCGAGGAAGAAGACCCCAGCCGCCCGTTGACCGACGAACAGATCACCCGCATCCTGCAGTCCCAAGGCATCCAGGTGACGCGCCGCACGGTTGCCAAATACCGCGAAGACATGCGCATCCCGAGCACACACCAGCGCCGGGTCAAGAAATGATTTGGTAATTTTGTAATCGGGTAATTGGTAATTCTAAAATGTCCTAAATTTCCGATCTCAAATCACCAAATTACAAAATTACCCAATTACAAATTGATTGTTCGGATGCGGTGCCCGATTTGCCTGAAATAGAATTCTCCGAAGGGGGCGCTCATGAACGTGGAGTACACGGGAAGACAGTACGTAGTCACCAACGCCATCCGCAAAGAAGTTGAAACCGGCCTCACGAAAATCCGCAAAATTCTGGGCGATAAATTCGAAACCAAAGTGATCTTGGCGGTCGAGAAGCACCGCCACAAAGCTGAAATCACCATAAACCCGCGCAATGGGCCGCTGGTCGGCCTGGCTCAGGCAAAGGACATGACGATCGCTGTGAACGAGGCTCTGGATCATCTGGAAAAGCAGGCGATCAAGTACAAAACGAAGTGGCAGGCGAAGAAGCGCTCCGCTCGCAAGAGTGAAGAGACCAAGAAGTGGAACGGACACTCCGTCGAGGAAGAGTTGCAGACTACGGTCGGACTGTCTGAGAAGACGGCCGTTCCGGTCATGGTCCACAAATATCCCGCGGTTGCGAAGACGACCGAGGTTCATCTGGTCCGCTCCAACGAAGCCGTCGCCATGCGCCCCATGACGCTCGAAGAAGCAATCAAAGAAGCCCATTTTAAGGACCGAGACGTATTTATCTTCCGCGATCCCAAGGGCAAAGTGATGGTCCTGCACCGGGCTAAAGACGGAAAGATGCAGTTGATTGAAGTCCCGTAGCGAGATTGATTCGGACCTTGACGGCGCCCCACCCTTGTCGCAGCTTTTGGCGACCGGGTGGGGATTTTGCCCTCCACGGCTACTTACTCTTCAAACTAATCTCTCTCTGTCCTCACCGGCCCGGTCAGCTGTTGTCAAAGAATAAAACACCGATCAGTCGAACGATGCTCATGGCGATGTGGATATTGATACGTTTTAATAGAGCCCTTTGCGATGATAAAATCCGCCCTCGAAGGGAGATTCTCCTATGCGCCTCCATTTCCGCCGTCCATTGTTCGTGGCAATATTCTTATCGTTGTGTATTTCGATGAGCCTGCCGCACGCTCAAGCTCAAGCCGCATCGTCGAAGCTCTCTGTGCACTGGGAGGAGCTTACCGCCTCCGATTTTCGAGATGGCATTCACCGTTCCGCCGGAGTCTGCGTTCTTCCCTTTGGGATCATCGAGAAGCATGGCCCGCATCTCCCGCTCGGCACAGACCTGCTCGATGTGCGCTATGCCGCGTTGCATGCCGCTGAGCAGGAGTACACGGTCGTTTTTCCCGAATACTATTTTGGTCAGATTGCTGAAGCCAAGCACGAGCCCGGAACCATGGCCTACAGCCGCAATCTGCAACTCGCGCTCCTGCAGGAGACCACCGACGAGATGGCGCGCAATGGCTGCAAGAAAATCCTGATCGTTAACGGACACGGCGGGAACAACAGCCTGCTCCCTTTTTTTGCGCAAACCCAGCTCGACAAGCCTCACGATTACGTAGTCTACGTTTTTGACGAACGGACTCCCGAACATGGAGGTCCTCCCAAGAAGACCAAGATCGACATGCACGCCGGCGAGAGCGAGACCTCGAAGATGATGATCTCCCATCCCGAACTCGTGCATCCCGACCGCGCCACTAGCGAATCCGGCGCCGATCAAGCGCGTCAGAAAATTCCGGAAGACATTTACACCGGCATCTGGTGGTATACGCGTTTTCCGTTTCATTATTCGGGTGAAGGAGCAGCCGCCACCAAAGAACTGGGTGAGTATCAGATGAAATGGTGGATTGATTCTGTGGTGAAAGCGATTCAGCAGGTTAAAGCTGACGACGTCAGCCTGAAACTGCAGAAAGAGTTTTACGAGAAGAGTACGCACCCGCTGGACACGCAGCCATAGTGCGATTTTGGATTGCTGATTCCCGATTGCGGATCGAACATTCCAGATGTCGAGTACTTGTTAGGGTTTTGATAAATCTAAAATCTGAGATCTCAAATCTGCAATCACGTCTCACGAACTCCCGATCAGCACGCCGGTGATAAACACCAGCACTCCACCTAGCCCGACCTGCAAGGCCGCCGTGACCCAAGGCGTATCCATGTAGCGCTTGCGAATCCAGGTGATGACCCCCAGTTCTGCGAGCACAACGAGGCCGGCGGCCCATAGTGCTGCGCGAAAATCCTTAATCAGAAACGGCATTGTGTGCCCAACACCACCTACCGCGGTCATGGCCCCACAAATCAGTCCCCTCACCCAGGGATGTCCGCGCCCAGTCAGACTACCATCGTCAGAAAGAGCTTCAGCGAATCCCATGCTGATACCGGCTCCCGCCGATGCCGCCATGCCGACCAGGAAGGCGTCCCAACTTTTCTGCGTGGCCAAGGCTGCCGCAAAGACCGGTGCCAGCGTCGAGACCGAACCGTCCATCAGTCCCGCCAGACCGGGCTGCACAATCTGCAGAACGAAGAGCCGTCTCTGCGCTACCTCCTCATCCGCCTTTACGTTGTCGGGCAGCTTCTGCTTATCCAGTTCCTGGGCCCGGTTTTCGTGTTCGCGTTCCTCGGTGGCCAAATCATCCAAAAGTTGCCGGATACTTGCATCCTGAGTTCGCCCGGCGGCCTTTTCATAGAAACGCCGTGTCTCGACCTCCATCGTGGAGGCTTCCTTGCGAACGGCTTCGATCCGCAGCGGACGCACCAGCCACAGCGCCGGACGCTCAACAAATCCGCGCACATCCTGGCGTCGGATCAGAGGAATATGGTCGCCGAATTTCTTTTGATAGAGCTCCAGCAGCCGGCGCCGATGCCCCGACTCCTCTTCGCGCATGCCTTCAAACATCGACGCCGTCGCGGGATAATCCTGCCGCAATCCCTCGGCAAAATCGGCGTAGACGCGCTCGTCTTCTTCCTCCAGCGCGATCGCTAGAGCCAGAACTTCTCGTTCAGTGAGTTCTTCGAACTTTTTCATGACGGGATAGATTACCTGCCAGAGCGGGGCTGAGACAATCTGGATTTGTTTTTTTCGCACCTGTCCCGATTCTGCGGTATCTCAATCGGCAATTGCAGCCGCAGCGGCGATCGCAGGTTCGATGCTAGTATCCATTTGATGAAGGCGCGCAAGTCTTCTAGCCGGAGCTTGAAGAACTCAGGGAAGAGCGGCAATCCCTCAGTGCGCGAGCGTCGGCTCTCGCCCGAGCTGGTCATTATCACGGGCATGAGCGGGTCAGGGAAGGCTTCAGTCCTTAAGGCTTTCGAAGATCTCGGCTATTACTGCGTTGACAACTTACCAGTCGAATTGATTCCCCGTTTTGCGGAGCTGGCTGTCCGGTCGCGCGACACGCGCCGCACCGCCCTCGTTGTCGATGTTCGCGAAGGCGGCAAGCTGGGAAAGTTGCCGGAGATTTTGAAATCCGTCCGCCGCATGATCCCGACAAAGGTCGTCTTCCTGGAAGCCTCCGACGCTGTGTTGTTGCGCCGTTTCAGTGAGACACGGCGTCCGCATCCCTTGGGAACGGATGCTCCGGTGAAATCGGCATTGAAAGCCGAGCGGCGACATTTAAACGTCATCCGCCGCCTTGCGGACTTCGTCATCGACACGTCAAAGTTCAACGTCCACGAACTGCGGGCCCACATCAACGAGAGTTTCCAGGAGCAATCTCCGGGAAAGAGCATCCTCGTTTCCTCAGTCAGCTTTGGCTTTCGCAACGGCGTGCCCGAAGATGCCGACTTGGTGTTCGACGTTCGGTTCCTCCCCAATCCTCACTTTGTGCCTGAGTTTCGCCCTTTAACTGGACGCCATCCGCGAGTCGCCAAATACATCCGCTCGTTCCCGCAGACGCAGGAATTCATTACGCGCATCTCGGATCTTCTGGTTTACCTGCTGCCGCACTACATTCATGAAGGCAAAAGTTATCTGACTATTGCTTTTGGCTGCACAGGCGGGCAACATCGCTCGGTCATGATGGCGGAGGAGGTTGGCAAGCACCTGCGCAGTGCAGGATACCGCGTCAAGATCGTCCACCGGGACAGCCCAAAGTAGCCGTGAGCAGGCCTATGCCGACGCCTCCTTATCCCTCCATCTCGAGCCAATGAAAAAGAGTTGGCTCGAGCGCAATCCGCTCTGGAAGATTCCCCTCGGCTGCCTTATTGTTTTCGTGCTCGTCGCGGCATTCGCAATCATCTTGATCACGGCGATTACTTCGTTATTCCGGCACAGCGATGTCTAGCAACAGGCCACCGCGCGAGCTAACGAGAACGCACAGTTCGCGAGCGGATTGGAGAACCGATCAAACCAGACTGGCTGATTTCCGGGGAAATGAATGTGACCGGCAGCAGCCGAAGGCCCAATCTGGTCATTCCAATATCGGGCCAACGCGGCCGGGGCAGCATCCACGCACTCGCTCAAAAAAGCGCCAGAATCTGGCGATCCACATATCTCCAGGTGGACGTCGGGAACCAGTCAACCGGCATCGATCTGTTGTCGGCTAAGGCTTCGGAGAAGCAGAATTTTTGACCGCAGCTTTAAGCTTGCAATTGGGCGTCTTTTGAACCCGAGGCAGACATTTTGCGGGGGCACCGGAAACGCCATTCTCCGCATGCCGGGCTAAAGTAAAATAAGACCTTGTATCGATCCCCGACTGCACCCGTAGGACGCAATTACGGTTTTCGCCACGCAGGAGCCCTATGCGGCAACTGATGCGGCTCGTCCGCTACGCTCTGCCCCACTGGTGGGAAATCCTGGCATCAGTGCTGTTGATGGCTGCCGTCGGCGCGCTTGATGCCTTCAAGTACCTGCTGGTTCGTCCGATCTTTGACCGCGTCCTTAATCCCTCGAGCGGCTCCAAAGAGATTCAGCTTTTCAGTATTCCGCACACACATTACTCCCTGTACCTGCAGCAGTTGGTTCCCTCTCAGTTCACCGATGCGTGGAAAGTTGTGGCTTTTGCCCTGGTTGCCTCTACGGTTCTGAAGGGCATATGCGACTACGCCGGAACGTATCTCGTGAATCACGCCGGTTTCGGGATGATTACCGATCTTCGCGATGATCTCTATAACGCGATCCTCAGGCGCTCCGCAGCATTCTTTTCCCAGCACACGACGGGGACGCTGTTATCGACCATTATCAACGACATTGAGCGCGTGCAGTACGCCATGTCCACCGTATTGTCCGAAGCTCTCCAGCAGTTCTTCACTTTCGTCTTTGTCGCCGGAGTGGTGATTGTCTTAGGCGGAAGCCTCTCATGGATCCTTTTGCTGTTTGTGCCCATCATCATCTACTCCTCCCGAAAAATCGGGTCCCGCGTGCGCAGAACCACGCGACACGGCCAGGACAAGTTGGCGGAGATTCAGAACATTCTGCACGAGACCATCACCGGTAACCGCATTGTGAAGGCATTCAACTCGGAAAGCTGGGAGATCTCCCGCTTCCGCAATGCTGCCGGGCGGTTGTTCCGGGCCAATCTGCGGTCGGTTGCGGCGGCCGCCATTAGTTCGCCGCTGATGGACATTTTCGGGATGATCGGCGTCGCCCTTCTACTACTGTTTGGCCGCGAGCAGATCAAGGACGGCCGCATGACGCCCGGCATCTTCGTCGCCTTCATCACCGCCGTTTTCAGCCTTTACAATCCGGTCCGCAAGTTCGCTCTGTTCAACAACAACTTCCAGCAGGCCCTGGGTGCATCGTCGGAGATCTTCAAATTCATGGACGTCGAAGACGACGTCCGGGAGAAGCCGCGGGCCAAGGTTCTTCCTATATTCAGCTCGAATGTTCGGTTTGAGAATGTCAACTTCGCGTATTCGCATGAGCACAACGGCGAGCGGCGGCACGATACGCTTCGTGACATCAACCTTGAAGTGAAGCGTGGAGAGATTCTTGCCATTGTCGGTTCCAGCGGCGCCGGTAAGAGTACTCTCGTTCACCTAATTCCTCGTTTCTTTGATGTGACCGCCGGGCGCTTACTCATCGATGGTATTGATGTGCGTGACGTGACTCTGGTCTCACTGCGGGAACAGGTTGGGATCGTCACTCAGGAAACCGTTCTCTTTAACGACACTGTGCGCAACAACATTGCCTACGGGCAACCCCACGTTCCGTTGAAGGAAGTTGAAGCTGCGGCACGTGCGGCTTTGGCTCACGACTTCATTTCGGTGCTTCCAGCGGGGTACGATACGGTAATCGGAGAGCGCGGCGTGAGACTCTCCGGAGGGGAGCGCCAGCGTCTGGCCATAGCCCGGGCGCTGCTAAAGAACGCTCCTGTGCTGATTCTCGACGAAGCAACATCGGCTCTTGACAGTGAATCGGAATCGCTGGTGCAATCGGCTCTGCATAACTTGATGAGCGGACGCACTGTATTTGTGATCGCACATCGCCTGTCGACAGTTCGACGTGCCGACCGGATTGTTGTAATCGACAATGGCACTATCGCAGAAATCGGCGCGCATGAGGATTTGATGAAGAAGCTCGGCACCTATCGCCGGCTTTATGATCTGCAGTTCACGGATGCAGAGGTCCCCAAAGCAGCCGCAGACTCGTAACACTCAGGCCCCTATGCCTATACGTTCGATGACAGGGTTCGCGCAAGTCAAAGGTGACGTGCAGCAGAACAACGCGTCAGCCTCTGCTCCTGATAGTAAGCAGTCCAATGGCAGAGTTGGCTTCACGCTCTCGCTGAAGTCGGTGAACCATCGATTTCTTGATCTGCACTTTCGGCTGCCCTCAGGCACGGATTCGCTGGAAATGCGCCTTCGGCGCTTGCTCAAGGACAACGTGGCGCGTGGACATCTCGAAGTCTCCTTGAGTCTGGACCGCTCGAGCAGCGAGACGTTTTCGCTGAATCGCCAACTGGTGAGTGGATACATCGCAGCTTTTCGCGCGGCCGCTGCGGAATTCTCTCTCGCCGTGGAACCGGACTTGAATGCCGTTCTGCGTATTCCAGGTGCCATGGACTCAGGTGCTGACGCTGCCGACGGTGAGATCGAGGCGGCGGTCATGGCCAAAGTCGCAGAAGCAATCAACCGCTTGAACCAGATGCGCGAAGAAGAGGGCCGAGGGATTGTTCGTGAGTTGCGTCAGCGTATGACGCACCTTCAGGAGGCAGCCGGGAGCGTGCAGCAGCATCGCCGCGCCGTACTACACAACTACACAGAGAGACTCCAATCCCGCCTTCAGGAATTGCTGGGTTCCACGGTGGATCGCGAGCGCGTGCTGCAAGAAGCTGCCCTGCTGGTAGATCGCAGCGACATCCAGGAAGAAATCGTGCGCCTCGAAAACCACGTGCAACACTTCCTTGGATTGCTGGATGAAGGTGGCGAAATCGGCAAGAAACTGGATTTCCTGCTGCAGGAGATGAATCGCGAAGCCAATACTCTACTTTCGAAGACTTCCGGACTCGCTGGAGAAGCGATTAACATTACGGAAGCAGGCCTTGCCATGAAAGCGGAAATCGAAAAATCACGTGAGCAGGTGCAAAACCTGGAATGAGTCCATCGCAAAAGCCTCTCGTCTTCATCATCTCCGCTCCCTCAGGTTCGGGAAAATCGACACTTACGAACGAGCTGCTTAAATTAGTTCCAAATCTCGAGTTTTCCATCTCCTACACCACGCGCCCTCTCCGTGGCAGCGAACAGAACGGCAAGCACTACCACTTCATCACACTCGATGAATTTAACCGGATGATTGCCGCGGGCGAATTTCTCGAATATGCCAATGTGCATGGGAACTGTTACGGAACCGCCCGCGAATTCCTGCGGCAAGCCGGGAGGAAGGGGAACGATCTGTTGCTTGATATCGATGTGCAGGGAGCAGCCCAAATCAAGCGCAATCTCACGCACTCAATCAGCATCTTTGTTCTTCCCCCCGACCGCAAGACGCTGGAGTGGAGGCTCCGCAACCGCAGCGAGGATTCGGAGGACGTCATCCAGCGTCGCTTGCTGACTGCGACCCGCGAAATCGAAGAGTACGACAAATACGACTACATCCTAATTAACGACAAGCTGGAGGAATCCGTCGAGCGGCTTCGTGCGATCGTTTTGTCGGAACGACAGCAGCGTCTAGATGGTTCACTCTCTGAGGAGGGCAAGAGATATTTCGAGCTTGCTGAGTCATGTCGCTTGACCAACGTTCGCGAGAAGGTTCAACCCATCCTGGCGTCCTTTGGTGTGCCGGCGCCCTCGGCACGTTCATAGTTTTCGGGGTATCATTACTGAGACGCTCGGGAAGGCCGTCGACCGGAACCAGCCTGACGCGGGACCAAGCCCGATAGTTGGTCATGTTTCGCGGACCGCTCGGATTGACGTTCGGCGCTGATCGCTCCAAATCGGTTTTCAAGGGGGGAGTCCCAATGAAGTTGATCGAAGGCTTTGACAGCAATTACCGATATATCCTGGTCGCGGCGCGGCGCGCCAGGCAACTACAATCGGGTGCGCCTCCGGTGGTCGATACGAACTCGCGGAAGCCTTGCCGGATCGCGCAGGATGAAATCCGCGCCGGCAAGGTGAAATGGGAGATGACTGAAACGCGCAGCGCCGCCGAGCAGGCCTCCGAGAGTCTCGATAAGGCACTCGGGCAGGACTAAGGATTGTTGATTTTGTGATTGTTGCTGTTGAATGGCTTTGGATCAATCAGCAATCTAAAATCATCAATCAACAATATGAAGATCGCGCTTGGCGTCACAGGCGGAATCGCAGCATACAAAGCAGCTGAAGTGTTGCGCATGCTGCAGGACCGTGGTATTCGCGTGCAGGTCATCATGACCCGTGCCGCACAGGAGTTCGTCAAGCCTCTTACCTTCGCCGCGCTCTCCGGAGAAAAAGTCATTACTGGCATGTTCTCGCCCGGCGAAGAACACGAGCCTAACATCGATTCGGCGGTCGAGCACATTGCAGTCGCCCAGTCGATGGACGCTCTCGTCGTCGCACCTGCCACAGCCGATATTCTGGCTCATTTCGCGCAGGGTATCGCAACCGACTTCCTGACGACCCTGTATCTCGCGACGACCGTACCTGTAGTTGTCGCGCCCGCGATGAACGTCAACATGTGGAACCATCCCGCCACCCAGGCGAATCTGGAAACCCTGCGCAAGCGTGGCGTGAAGATCGTGGAGCCCGATGCGGGCTATCTTGCTTGCGGCATGGTTGGTCAGGGACGTCTTGCGGAGAACGACGCAATCGTCGCCGCGATCCTGGAGGCCTTGGGTGCGTCCCAGGATCTCTCTGGCGAGACCGTGCTGATTACGGCCGGCCCCACGCGCGAGAAAATTGATCCCGTACGTTATCTTACGAATCGCTCCAGCGGTCGCATGGGATACGCTCTGGCCGAAGGCGCCGTGCGTCGGGGCGCCCGCGTCCTGCTGGTCAGCGGTCCGACCTCGCTTGCCGCGCCCGGCGCTGCCGAGGTGACTCGAGTCGAATCAACGGAGGAAATGCGCGATGCAGTTCTCCACTTCTTCCATCAAGCCAGCATCGTGATAAAAACCGCAGCCGTGGCGGACTATCGTCCGAAGTCCGCTGCTGGCCAGAAGATCAAGCGCAAGGGCCCGATGACGCTGGAACTCGAGGCCACTCCCGACATTCTGAAAGAGCTCTCGTCAAAGAAGACGTCACAGATCATTGTAGGGTTCGCCGCCGAAACAGAAAACGTTCTGGAAAACGCCCGCCAGAAGCTGCTCTTGAAGAATCTGGATGCGATTGTCGTCAACGATGTCTCGCGCGAGGGCATCGGCTTTGATTCCGACCGCAACGCGGTGACTATCATCACCCGCGACGATGTGGTCGAGGTCCCCGAAACCACCAAGTGGGAAGTGGCCCAGCGCGTTCTCGACCAGGTAGTGAAGTTGCGCCAGCAGCGCAAGGCCCCCGTGAAAGCATAGTTGTTGCAGGATCGCCGAGACTTACGTGGCGACAACCGCCTCGGCTGTCCCGCAGAGCGAAGCGAGCATCGTCGTCCGGGGCTCATCGAACGCTCCGGTTCTTTGAATTTCGCACATCCCTACTCCAACGTATAATCATCTGAACCCGAACAGTGCCGACGATCCAAAACCTCGATTTGCGCCGTGCCTTAGCCGACCGCATTCGTTACTACAACGAACTTGGCATCTACGATTTTTATCGCCACGATCGAAGCGAAGCCTTGTCCGAATCCGTTACAACTGACGTTGACCCAGAAGCGGCATCAAGTTCCCAGCCGGAACTGCGAGAGGAAATGTCTGCCAGAAAATCCGCAGTGGTTGCAAAGCCCGCCGATCACAGCATTTTTGAAGTCTTGACTCCGAAGCCTGAGCAAAGCACCGGTGATCCGGTAGCCGCCCTGAAGTTGATCCGTGAGGATCTGGGCGATTGCACCCGGTGCAAGCTTCATCAGCAAGGGCGCAAGCAGATCGTGTTCGGCGTCGGCAATCCTCAAGCGGACTTGATGTTCGTCGGCGAAGGCCCCGGCGCGGATGAAGATGCGCAGGGAGAGCCCTTCGTCGGCCGCGCGGGACAACTGCTCAACAACATGATCAAGGCTATGGGGCTGCGCCGCGAAGAGGTCTACATCGCGAACGTCGTCAAGTGCCGCCCACCCGGCAATCGTACTCCCGAACGCGATGAGTGCGACACCTGCTCTCCCTTTCTCATGCGCCAGATAGCAGTCATCAAGCCGAAGGTGATCGTCGCTCTGGGTGCCGTGTCTGCTAAAAACCTTCTCGCTATCAACGCACCGATGTCAGAGTTGCGTGGGCGCTTCTACGACTTTATGCCCGCGGGGACGCGCAGCAGCGACCCATCGTGGCAAGGAGCGAAACTGGCGGTTACCTACCACCCTGCATTTCTTCTGCGCGATCCGCGCCAAAAGGGCGAAGCTTGGAAGGATTTGCAGATGGTGATGAAATATCTAGGGCTGAAGCCGCCTCCGAAAACCGAATAGATTTTTCATCATGGGCGCGCAGTCGATCCCTACTGCGCCACCTGCTCCGGACCGGACCGTTAGTTTATCCTTCCAACCAATGCCCGATTTCTGCGACGTTGCCGTCCCCGTGCCGCTCGATATGGCGTTTACTTATAGCGTCCCGGAAGGCACAGTGCCGGTAATCGGAGGGCGCGTGCTTGTCCCCTTTCGCCAGCAGCGGATGATGGGTATCGTCGTCGATCTCCACGACCGCACACCACAGGTCACCACCAAAAACATTCTCGACGTTGTCGACGCCGCTCCGATCCTCGACGGGCAGTTGCTGCGCCTCGGTCGTTGGATCGCGAACTACTACCTGGCTCCGGTCGGTGAAGTCTTCCGCTCGATGCTTCCCCTCAGTGCTGAGTTCAAGCGGGTCATCGGATATCGCATTACCACCCAGGGGCATATGGCGCTGCATGCGGCTGGAGTGTCTGGATCTTCTGGACGCTCGCAGCGAACGCCCGAGGAGCAGGCCCTAGAATTTCGCGTACTCGACTACCTCGCGGGCTCCGATAACGAGTTTGTCCGCGAGCCCGCCCTTCGCCAAGCTACTCGCGCACATCGCAAAATCCTGGATGGAATGGTGCGCAAGAAATGGGTCTCCCGCGAAGACCTCTCGGCCCGGCAAGACGGCGCTCGCACGGTCAGGATCGCTGTGCTGAAATCCGTCGAGGGAAGGCTGAATACGAATCAGCAAACCGTCATCGGTACTCTCGCGGCGGCAGGAGGGAAGATTCCCGTCGATGCTCTTCAATCGCTCGAAGTTCCACGAACCACCCTCGGCACACTGGTTCGGCGCGGGCTGGTCGATCTCGTCGAAGAAGCAGCCGATTTCTCTATCTCCCGGACAAAACCGCGGCCGACTCCTTTCGAGTTCGATTTCAACAGTGCGCAAAAAGCTGCGCTTACGTGTCTGCGGCAGAAAGTCGAGAGCAGGAAGTTTTCCGGCATGTTGTTGCATGGGGTGACGGGTTCGGGAAAGACAGCCGTATATCTCGCGGGTATGCGTTCCGTCCTCGATGCCGGCCGCTCCGCCATTCTGCTGGTTCCGGAGATCGGGCTTACTCCGGCCGTAGCCGCCGACCTGCACCAGATCTTCGGCGACGAAGCGGCCATCCTGCACTCGGCTCTCTCCGACCGTGAACGCGCGGAGCAGTGGCATCGCATTAAGCGCGGCAAGGCTCGTATGGTCGTGGGCACACGTTCAGCGGTATTCGCTCCGGTTGCCGATCTTGCTCTGATTATCGTCGACGAAGAACACGACGCATCCTACAAGCAGGAAGAAACCCCCCGCTACCACGCCCGCGATGTAGCGGTCATGCGCGCCAAAATGTCGGACGCGACTGTCGTTCTCGGTTCGGCCACGCCCTCGCTGGAGTCCTATTTCAACGCGAAGAAGAGTAAATATGTGCTTCTCGAACTGCCAGATCGCGTCGAGCAGCGCCCGTTACCCGACGTCGAGATCGTCGACATGCGCCTGGAATTCCAGGAGACGGGACACGAACAGGTGATCTCGCGCAAACTTGCCGGCGAGATCCAACAGCGTCTTAACCGGAAAGAGCAGGTCATGGTCCTGCTGAACCGGCGTGGATATTCTCCCGTCGTCCTTTGCCGTACTTGCGGCAAGAAACTCGAATGCAAGAACTGCGCCATCGCCCTGACCCATCACAAGCGCGAGCACAAGATGGTCTGCCACTATTGCGGATACACGGCCCCGGTGCCGAAATCCTGCGTGCACTGCGGTAGCGAGTATGTCTATTTTCTCGGTACCGGATCAGAGAAGCTGGAAGAATTGCTGCACGGAATGTTTCCTCAGGCCCGCATTGCCCGCCTGGACCGCGACACGGTCCGCGGTCACGAAGATTTCGAGCGTACCCTGAACGCACTCAACGAAAGCGAACTCGACCTGATCGTGGGTACACAAATGATCGCCAAAGGGCACGACATCCACGGCGTTACGTTGGTCGGCGTCGTTGGAGCCGATGTCGCACTGGGCCTTCCAGACTTCCGTGCCGCCGAACGTACCTTTCAGCTCCTGACTCAGGTCGCCGGCCGGGCTGGTCGCGGATCATCTCCAGGTAAGGTGATTCTCCAGACGTATTTTCAGGATCACTATGCAGTTCAATATGCTGCTCACCACGACTTCATCGGCTTCTACGAGAAGGAACTTCGTTTTCGCAGTTGGATGCACTATCCACCGTACTCTGCCCTCGCCAATGTGCTCGTTCGCAGCAGCAATCTCGACGCCGCCTTGAAGTGGTCAGGAGCACTGGGCAAATGGTTCGATCAGACTCGCCATGAGGGCGTCAGGGTCCTGGGCCCCGCAGCCGCACCGATCATGCGTTTGAAACAAGATTATCGTTATCACTTCGTTCTCAAGTCGCCCAGCCGTGAGAAGTTGAACGCAACTTTGCGTGCGATGCTTGCCCACGCCGCCCAACAAAAGATCCCGCGCACCCAGGTCATCGTCGATGTTGACGCTCTATGGTTGATGTGAAAGACCAGTCGCGGAATAATGTGTCCTGATGCCGGCAAAATCAGCTAAAGAATCGTTGCCTAAGTTCTTCGCCTCCCCAGCCGAATGGCGCGCCTGGCTGGAGAAGCATCACGCGGGTACACAGGAACTCTGGGTTGGATTCTATAAACGCGATTCTGGCCGCCCCAGCATCACCTGGCCGGAAGGTGTCGACGGAGCGCTCTGCTTCGGCTGGATCGACGGCGTTCGTAAAACTATTGACGGCGTCAGTTACAAGATTCGCTTCACTCCGCGCAAGCCGCGCAGCATCTGGAGCGCCATCAACATTCGCCGCGCGAATGAGCTTTCGAAGTTGGAGCTCATGCACTCCGCCGGCCTGGCCGCGTTTGAGAAGCGGGACGGCGCTAGATCAGCGATCTATGCCTATGAGCAGAGGAAGATGGCGAAGCTGTCCCCCGCGTTCGAAAAGAAATTCCGTGGGAATGCGAAAGCCTGGAAATTCTTCCAATCTCAGCCCCCTTGGTACCGGCGAACCTCTACCTATTGGGTGATCAGCGCGAAAAAAGAAGAGACTCGCTCGAAGCGTCTGGCTACGCTAATCGACTGTTCGGCCCGCAAACGAAACATCCCGTCGTTGTCGCGGCCAACTGGATCGAAGTGAAGCGGCATCACATAGCGATGTGAAATGGGGACCTCGTAAACGTCAGTACCAGCATGAGCGCCGCCAATAGCGCCAAGGCCCAGCGGGATGCAGGAATCACAGGATGATCGGGTGCTTGCCGCTGCCGAATGGTCAGGACATTCATTACCGTGATCAGACCTGCCCAAACCCACCAACTGTAGTTCTGATGGTCTGCGTGATAAGCCACTGCTCCCAGACCGACCAGAATGATCACGGTCGCCCACGAGATCATGCGATGAGCCCCGGGCGCTAATGCGTATACGATATGACCTCCGTCCAGCTGGCCGCTGGGTAGCAGGTTCAAAGCAGTCGCATACATGCCAACCCAGGCCGCCACTGCAATCGGGTGCAAATACACTCGGCTTAGAGGTAAAACCGCAACGGCGCGATTAGGGGCGAACTGCCGCAACACATTCTGGACAACGTGAAAGATGGCTGGATATCCCAGTTGCAGGTCTGAAGCTGCCATGCCGCGGCCGACCGGCTTCGAAAGCATGATGGCGACAGCCAACCAGGCTATGGCCATCACAAACCCAGCGATCGGGCCCGCTATGCCGATGTCAAATAAAGCCGCCCTGGAGCGAATCGGCGCCTTGATACGAATCACCGCACCCAAAGTCCCGATCAAAGTAGGTGCCGGGATAAAAAAAGGAAGAGTCGCACGCACGCCGTAATATCGGCACAGCAGGTAGTGCCCCATCTCGTGGCTCAGAAGGATGATCAACAGTGCCGCCGAGAATGGGATTCCGTGCAACAAACGCGAGGGCTGCGCGAGCGCCCAGCCAACTGGGAAAAAGGGCATTAAGTCGTTTCCCGCAGTGAAGGGCGGCAGATTATTCCGAAAATTGAATTCCAACCGCGCTCCCACCACAAGCGTCGTGAAGCAGGTCGCCGCCAACAATAAGCCATGAATCCAGTACCGCGGACGGGGCGGCGTACCCTCAGGGGCAGGCAATGCCTGGTGATAATCGTACGTCGAGGAAGGAATAGGAAGGCCAGGTTCCGACATGCAAGTTTTCAGCCCTGCGAAAGGGCATTAATTATTGATGCTACTACGAGAGAAGAGGGTGTGCGGAGACGCCCGGCGGCAATTGGATACGTTCGAACCTGGAGGCACGGCATTAGTCGATCGACTGCAGTTCTTTCCCCGGTTTGAAGCGTACTGCTCTTCCGGGTGGAATCGAAACTTCGGCTCCCGTGCGAGGATTACGACCGATCCCCGTCTTGCGTGGGCGCACGTTGAAGACTCCGAATCCCCGCAGTTCAATGCGATTGCCAGCAGCCAGCGCCTTCTTCATGCTTTCGAACACGGTTTCCACCGCCAGTTCGGCTTTGGTCTTGGTGATGCCAGTTTTCGCCACAACTTCATTGATGATATCGAGTTTAATCACGCGGGGCTCCCGGCTGCAGGGGTGCAAAATCGTGCTACAAGTCATTGATGCTAAGGAAGATAACCGAGATTGTCAACCGGAGCATCTATCCCGTAAACTGACAAGCAACCCAGCCAAGAGAATTGATGCAATTGAAGTAGTTGTGACGGACATCCGCGCGAGCGGCTTTTTCAATTACTCAATTACCAAATTACACAATTACCAATTTCCCCAAGGGAGTTTCATGCTGAAGAGCGACCGCTGGATTCGCAAGATGTCCAAAGAACACGACATGATCAACCCATTCTCTGAGAAGCAGGTACGGGAGGGAGTGATCTCCTACGGACTGTCTTCCTACGGCTATGATTTGCGAGTGGCCGACGAGTTCAAAATTTTCACCAACGTCAACTCCTCCATAGTCGATCCAAAGCACTTTGACGAGCGCTCGTTCGTTACGATCCAGACAGATGTCTGCATCGTTCCACCGAATTCCTTTGCACTAGCGCGCTCGGTCGAGTACTTCAAGATTCCGCGCAGCGTTCTGACCATCTGCGTCGGAAAGAGCACTTACGCCCGGTGCGGCATCATCGTAAATGTCACGCCGTTCGAGCCCGAGTGGGAAGGCTTCGTCACGCTGGAAATCTCGAACACCACGCCTCTCCCGGCGCGAATTTACGCCAACGAGGGCCTCTGCCAGATCATCTTCTTTGAGTCCGACGAGATCTGTGAAACCAGCTATGCTGACCGCAAAGGCAAGTACCAGGCACAGAAGGGAATCGTGTTGCCAAAGTTGTAAACAACTCATGTGGGGACAGCCGACTTCGGCTGTCCGGGGGCCCAGAGGTTTTGGCCGTTGGATTTGATGCGGAAACGCTATGTCACCCTGAAATACATGGAATACGGCTCATTCTCGGAAATTGCCGTCCACGAAACCATCTTCAAGACCCGATCGCCACCGGGCGAGACATGCCATACTCCCGGCGCCATTCTCTTCGCCGCCAACAACTGTGATCGCGAAAGTCCCGGAACTTGATCGCCAAACAGGACCAGTGGTCCAACCAACACCGCAACTATGTCAGGATGTCGCGCATCGATCGCCTCGAGCCGTGTCTGCATCGGAAGGTCCAAATCAATCCGATCTCCGGATTTCCACTCTCGCTGTACGCGAGCAAAGGTTCCGGCCGCCACCGTCTCCCGCTTCCCATTCACGGCAACGCTCGCCCCCTCCGCCCATGAAGGAATCCGCAGGTTCACCGCTAAGGTCGCTGTCTTAGACATCCCGACCTCAAGCTCCACATGCGACTCATATGGATAATCACCCTTTTGCGCCAACGAAATCTGTGCGGCATCTTGCGTCCAACGCACGGTCGAAGGGATATACAAATTCACGAAAACATCCCGCCCATCTCGGAAATACGTATTGATCCGGTAGTCTGCCGCGACCTGCGGCATGGTCCCCGAGCAGCAAGGCCAGCGATGGTCCGAATAGACTTTCTTGCCTCGGAAGTTGCAGTCGGAGTAGTAAAACGTGCGCCCGTCGGATTGGAGGGGTAGCGCGCCGAGGATCGTGTTGTACATCATCCGCTCCATGCTGTCGCCATACCGCGCATCTCGCGTCACTCGGAGCAAATATCGCGTCAGCTTGAAATGCGCATACGATCCGCAAGGCGTTTCAAAGCTGCTGTGCGTCTTCGTCAAGCTGTCAAAGACATCGGCGCTGTCGGTTTTTCGCAATTGCTCATCCGGTCCCCAACCGCCGGTCGCGTAACTCTGCGCCAGCACCATATCGAATCCATTCTTCGCCGCCCGCAGATACTTCTCATCGCCTAGAGTCAAGTACGCTTGCATCGCCGAGCACAGACAGTTGACGTGGCTGTAAGCATGCCGACCGGCAAGATCGTTCTGCCCCTGAGCGAGTCGCTCGTAAAACGGCTCATTCAAGTACTGCACAGCTACTTGGCGATACCGTTCGCCCGCGCGGCGCTGATAAGCGAGAAAGAGATTCTCCGGCATCGTGTACGACTCGTCCCATGTCCACGACTCATCCTTGCCTGGACGCCAGCTTGTTCCATGCTCCACAGCGTGATCAGGCAAATGCGGCAAGGCCGCATCGGTCGTCTTCCCCAGAATCTCCCAGGCCAAAGGATCACCCACATACTTATGTGAATCGATCAGCCCACATACGATCTTGTCGTAGCAATAGGCAGGGAAGCGGTTCTCCTCGTAGAACTTTCCGTCAATGACTTCAGCATAAAGCCGATTGAGTCGCAGGACTTTCTCGCGTGCGGCCTGTGAGCCCGTTATGGCATACGCCCGGGATAACGCGGACACCCATTGTCCGAACGTGGCCGAAGGTGCGAAGCCCGCATCAAAGGTGTGCCAGTCACAATTCGGATCGTAGCGGTACCACCCTCCAATATCCTCTCCCCGCGCCGGTTTCCCGATCATCGCGCGAAACGGCTTCATCAATGCGTCATCATCGAGCCCCATCAGAACCGCATGAGTCTGGCGCAACTGCTCTTCATGGATAGTGCTATCGAGCGAAACGTCGCCATAGCCGAACTCTTCAAGCACACCGGAGGCGATCGTCGTCGCAGACGAAGAGGCGAGCGAATATCGGGGAGCCGGGAGTAATCTCGTAGCCGAAGCTACGGCGATCGATTGAAGAAATCGTCGGCGAGAGATCGAAGACAGAGAAAACACGTGCTCCTCCGGGCGTTCTGCGAGATAGTCTACGCCGAGGGACTCAGAAAGTTGAGGAAATGGAAAGCTTATACCGGCGGAGGGTGAACAACGAGGTAATCACACTGGCTTGAAACTTCTACTTCTGATTCTCCCCTTCTTTAAACATGTACTTAATAGCCGGCTTGTAAATCATCAAGTTCGGTTGGCCGTTTTCTCGATTGACCTTGATGCAGTTCCGGTCGTACCACTCAATGATGCCGTGTATTTCCTCACCATCGCGAAGCACGATCACCATAGGTGTTCGTGACTGCATCTGCTTCTGATAGTAGAAATTCTCTGCGTTGGTTTGATCGGGAGGCGCCAGCTTCTTACCGCCTTGCGCTCCCATAGGTCGCTCGCGCTCCATCCGCTCAGGCCGGTCATGCCGCTCCGGGCGTTCGCGCCGTTCCTGGGCAGGCACCGGCGAAGAATTGTGATTGCCGTGATTTTCAACTCGGGGCAGGGTCGGCCGAATCAGCTTACGATTCGCGAAGTTTTCCCTTTCCGCGGATTCACCGGGTGCGGGACTCATAACAGTATCCTTCATTGTGGCGCTAACCTCGGGTACACGCGATCGCGCAAGCTTCCTGGGACCCTGATTGAACAACGAAGGCGTGAGCTTTTGACTACCGTACCATAGGAACTGGTCTGTGACAATCCTCCGTTAGTGCCATGTCTTGGCTGCTCATTATTTCTTGAAGTACGTAGAATATCGATTCTCTTGCTCACGATGTATTCGACAAGTCCGCGCCTCGCCGCTCGGGCCCGCTCATCGTGGTGATCGCTACCAGGCTGGCCACGATCACCACCGTCCAGGCCAAAACCGGGGTGAAACTCCCCCCATAGCGGACTTCCGCAAGCTTCGCCTGCAGCACCGCATTTCGTGACGCGACAAAGTTCCCCAGTTGGTATGCAAATCCAGGCAGCGTCCCCCGCACCGCCGGCGGTGAAAGTTCGTTCAAGTGTGCGGGGATCACTCCCCACGCGCCCTGCACCATGAACTGCATCAGAAACCCGCCCATGGCTAGCACAGGCACAGTATGCGAATAGGCCCACAGCGGGACGATCGGAATCGCAAGCAGGGTCGCAATTACAATCGCGCGTCTCCGCCCGATCCGTTCTGACAGCGTGCCGAACAGGATTCCACCCAGCAACGCTCCCACGTTGTAGACGATCGCAATCAGGCTTACCGTCTTCGGCGAGAGCAGCAGATTCTTTTGCAGGAATGTCGGATAAAGGTCCTGTGTCCCGTGACTGAAGGAATTGAAAGCGAACATCAGAATCACGAGGAAAGCAAAGATTCCTGCGTGTGACGCGATGTCTTTCCTCAGTCGGCGCTCCGCTTTGCGCTCCACCTGGCCTTGCAGCCATGCGGGAGATTCATCCACCTTGCTGCGAATGTAGATCACCAGGAACGCGGGCAGCGCGCCGATCACAAACATCCCCCGCCAGCCAATGATCGGAAAGAGCGTCCCGTAAACGATAGCCGCAATCAGGTACCCGACCACATATCCCTCTTGCAGCAGTCCGGAAAAAAAGCCGCGTCCTTCTGCGGGAAGGGTCTCAAATGCCAGCGCCGCGCCCACTCCCCACTCTCCGCCCATCGCGATTCCGAACAGCGCCCGCGTGATCAGAAAGACTTTCAACGTCGGCGCGAATGCCGACGCCAGTTCGAACAGGGAATAGGCAATGATGTCGACCATCAACGCGGGCCGCCTCCCAAATCGATCGGCCATCATCCCAAACAGAAACGCACCTACCGGCCGCATCGCAAGCGTCCAGAAGATTCCTTCCGAGACGTCCGAAACCTTGGCGTGAAACTGTGAAGCCAACGCGCTCACGCAGAATACAAGAATAAAAAAATCAAACGCGTCCAGCGACCACCCGAGGAAGCACGCAATAAACGTGTTCCGTTGCACCGCTGTCAAACGCCGAAAGCGTCCCATGATCTCCATGCGTGTCTGCCTCTGTGCTCCTCTGTGTCCCCTGTGGTGAGCTCTTTTCTTCGCTCACGCCAAGTCCAGCGGATGCTAGCATAGGCTTTTCAACCAGCAATCAAGAATCAGCAATTCTTCACCATGCCCGAACTCGACCTTCCGCAGCGCCAGGCGACCGACACATTGATGCTCACCGGTTTCTGGTATCGTGCTCTGCCTGCCGACCACGTACATCGCCACCGACTGCACAAGGCCACGCTGCTGGAAATTCCACTAGTGATCGGCCGCGATCGCCAGGGACGTCCCTTTGCACTCCGCGATTCTTGCCCTCACCGCGGCATGCCCCTCAACGCTGGACGCTTCGACGGCGAGAATCTCGAATGTCCC